>NZ_CAKLCK010000033.1:0-90743 GCF_921292965.1 Allocatenococcus thiocycli | reverse complement strand
TCGAAAAATATGGTGTTGGTGTCGTTCTTTTCCCGAAAGACGAATACAAACGTGAACAGTGCCGTGACATTCTAGAGCGCAATGCCAAGCGCCTGGATCTTGAAGTTATTGGCTACCGCGTACTTCCAGTAGATAACTCTATGCTTGGTGCCGACCCGCTTAGCACGGAGCCGCAATTCGAACACGTATTTATCTCTGGTGGCCCGGGTGTTACACCTGAGGAACTGGAACGTAAACTGTACGTTCTGCGTAACTACACTGTACGTGTCTGCCTGGAAAGCGTATCGAATATCAAAGACGAGTTTTATATTAACTCTATGTCGTACAAGACTCTGGTATATAAAGGCCAGCTGACGACAGAACAGGTACCACAGTATTTCCTTGACCTGCAGAACCCAACCATGGTGACTGCACTGGCACTGGTACACTCTCGTTTCTCTACCAATACATTCCCAAGATGGCGTCTGGCTCAGCCTTTCCGCTACATTGCTCACAACGGTGAAATCAATACAGTTCGCGGTAACCTGAACTGGATGAAAGCCCGTGAAGCGATTATTGAATCAGACCTGTTCACGCAGGCTGAGATCGATATGCTGCTGCCTATCTGTCAAGAAGGCATGTCTGACTCAGCAAACTTTGATATGGCTCTGGAACTGCTGGTTCTTTCTGGTCGTACCCTGCCTCACGCGCTGATGATGATGATTCCTGAAGCATGGCAAGAAAACAAAAACATGGATCCTAAGCGTCGTGCATTCTATCAGTACCACGCAAACATTATGGAACCATGGGATGGCCCTGCCTCTGTATGTTTTACTGATGGTGTTCAAGTAGGTGCAACGCTTGACCGTAACGGTCTGCGCCCTTCTCGCTACACAGTAACGAAAGACAACTTCCTGGTAATGGCATCAGAGTCTGGTGTAGTCGACATTGCACCAGAAAACGTTGAGTTCCGTGGTCGTCTGCAGCCTGGTCGTATCTTTGTTGCTGACCTAGAGCAAGGTCGTATCATTTCTGATGAAGAAGTGAAAGATACCATTGCTACCTCTCAGCCATACGAAAAATGGGTTGAAGATAACCTTCTCAGTCTGAAAAACTTGCCGGATGCAAGTAACCAGTTTAGCCAACCTTCTCCAGAGCGTTTGTTACACCGCCAACAAGCATTTGGCGTAAGCTCAGAAGAAGTGAACGAAATCATCGTTCCAATGGCAAACGATGGCAAAGAGCCACTATCTGCAATGGGTGCTGACTGGCCGCTAGCCGTTCTGTCTCACCAATCACAGCACTTATCAAACTACTTCAAGCAGCTGTTTGCTCAGGTAACTAACCCGCCGATCGACCCGATCCGTGAGCGTATGGTTATGTCCCTGAACACCTACTTGGGTAAAGACCAAAACCTACTGACAGAAACACCGCTTCACTGTCAAAAGGTAGAACTGGAATCTCCAGTACTGGCTAACTCTGAGCTTGAGAAGCTACGTGCTATCGATAACGAGCACTTACAAGCTAAGACACTGGACATCGTATTCCAGGCAAGCGAAGAAAAAGGAAAACTTGAGCGCGCACTTAAACGTATCTGCCAATACGCAGAAGACGCAGTGATCGACGGCTACTCAATCATCCTACTGACAGACCGTGCAGTAAACTCTAACCACGCGGCTATCCCAGCAATGCTGGCGGTTGGCGCAGTTCACCATCACCTGATCCGTAAAGGTCTGCGTGCTAAGTGTGACATCGTGGTAGAGACGGGTGACGCGCGTGAAACTCACCACTTCGCGACTCTACTTGGTTATGGTGCAAACGCGGTTAACCCTTACTTGGTAATCGAAAGCATCATCGAACTACAGCGTACGAAAAAGCTCGATCCTGAAGCAAATCCAAGCGATTTGTTCAACAACTACCGTAAAGCCGTTAACGGTGGTCTGCTGAAGATCTTCTCTAAGATGGGTATCTCAACGCTGCAGTCTTACCACGGCGCACAGATCTTCGAAGCGCTTGGTATTCACAAATCCGTTGTAGACAAATACTTTACTGGTACGGTTTCTCGTATTCAGGGTCTGACTCTGGATGACATCGCAAAAGAAGTCGTGGTTCGTCACCGTATTGGCTACCCACAACGTGAAATCCCAATTCAAATGCTTGATGTTGGCGGTGTTTACCAATGGAAACAACGTGGTGAGAAACACCTGTTCAACCCAGAAACGATTTCTCTGCTTCAGCAATCGACTCGTAACAAAGACTACTCTCAGTTCAAGCAGTACGCGAGCGCAGTAGATAAGCAAGGCGACAATGCTGTTACGCTTCGTAGCCAACTAGAGTTCATTAAGAACCCAGCAGGTTCTATCTCTATCGACGAAGTTGAACCAATTGAGAGCATCGTAAAACGCTTTGCAACGGGTGCAATGTCATTTGGCTCAATCTCTCACGAAGCACACTCAACACTGGCTGTTGCGATGAACCGCTTAGGCGCAAAATCCAACTCAGGTGAAGGTGGTGAAGACCCAATTCGCTTCGAGCGTAAAGAAAACGGCGACTGGGAACGCTCTGCAATCAAACAGGTTGCATCAGGTCGTTTCGGTGTGACGTCTTACTACCTGACTAACGCAGAAGAGCTTCAAATCAAGATGGCTCAAGGTGCGAAACCAGGTGAAGGTGGTCAGCTACCTGGCGATAAAGTCGATGACTGGATCGGTGCGACTCGTCACTCAACTCCGGGCGTCGGTTTGATTTCTCCACCGCCACACCACGATATCTACTCAATCGAAGATTTGGCTCAGCTTATCTACGACTTGAAAAACGCGAACCGTGCGGGTCGTGTAAACGTGAAACTGGTATCTGAAGCAGGCGTTGGTACCATCGCATCAGGTGTAGCGAAAGCAAAAGCAGACGTTGTACTGATCGCTGGTTTCGATGGCGGTACAGGTGCATCGCCAATTTCTTCGATTCGTCACACTGGTCTTCCTTGGGAACTAGGTTTGGCAGAAACACACCAAACACTTCTGAAGAATGGTCTGCGTAACCGTATCGTTGTTCAGGCTGACGGCCAGATGAAAACACCTCGTGACCTTGCAATCGCAACTCTACTAGGTGCGGAAGAATGGGGCGTGGCAACAGCAGCATTGGTTGTTGAAGGCTGTATCATGATGCGTAAGTGTCATAAGAACACCTGTCCTGTTGGTATCGCAACTCAGAACAAAACTCTGCGTGAGCGCTTTGATGGCCGCGTAGAAGACGTAGTCACTTTCTTCCAGTACATGGCTCAGGGTCTGCGCGAAATCATGGCGGAACTTGGTTTCCGTACTATCGATGAAATGGTTGGCCAAGGCCAGAAACTGCGTGTTCGCCAAGACATTTCTCACTGGAAATACAAGAACCTGGATCTGTCTCCTGTTCTACACATCGAGCAACCACGTGAAGCCGACGGTGTATACAACCAAACGGTGCAGAACCACAACCTTGAATCAGTACTAGACCGCAAACTTATCCAAGCCGCTATTCCAGCGCTTGAGAAAGGTGAAGCAGTGAACGCTGAGTTCCCTATCGTCAACACAGACCGCTCTGCGGGCACTATGCTGTCGAACGAGATCTCGAAAGTGTACAAAGACCAAGGTCTGCCACAGCCAATGAACGTGAAGTTCAAAGGCTCTGCTGGTCAGTCTTTCGGTGCATTCCTTGCGAAAGGTGTGAAGTTCGAAGTTGAAGGTGACGCGAACGATTACTGGGGTAAAGGCTTGTCTGGCGGTACCTTAGTACTGTACCCAGATGCGAACTCTAGCATTGTTGCTGAAGACAACATCATCGTAGGTAACGTATGTTTCTATGGTGCAACCTCTGGTGAATCTTTCATCCGCGGTATGGCTGGTGAGCGTTTCTGTGTTCGTAACTCTGGCGCGAAAGTTGTGGTTGAAGGCGTGGGTGACCACGGCTGTGAATACATGACTGGTGGTGCAGCTATCATCCTAGGTTCAACAGGTCGCAACTTTGCTGCTGGTATGAGCGGTGGTGTAGCGTACGTATGGGATAAATCAGGTGACTTCGAGTCCAAACTGAACCCAGAACTCGTTGACTTGGATCCTATCGAACAAGAAGACAAAGATCTGTTACTAGACATGTTAACTAAGCATGTTCAATTCACAGGAAGTGAAGTTGCTCAGTCTTTCCTAGACAACTTTGAAGCTAGCCTAGCCTCTATGGTTAAGGTCATGCCGCGCGATTACAAAGCGGTACTTCAAAAGCGTAAAGCTGAGGCACAACAAACTGAAGCGGAGGCAGTGTAATGGGTAAGCCTACTGGATTTTTAGAGCATGGTCGTGAACTTCCTCAGAAGATCGATCCCGCTGAACGTATCAAGAACAACAAAGAGTTCGTTCTGAACGAGGAGTTTGGTAGCAAGATCAATACTCAGGCTTCTCGCTGTATGGACTGTGGCGTGCCGTTTTGTCATAACGGCTGCCCGATTGGTAACATCATCCCAGAATTTAACGATGCGGTTTACCGCGATAGCTGGGAAGAAGCATGGAACATTCTGAGCTCGACGAACAACTTCCCTGAATTTACGGGTCGTGTATGTCCTGCACCGTGTGAAAGTTCTTGTGTACTTGGTATTAACCAAGACCCAATCACCATCTGTAACATTGAGAAAACCATCGTGGAAACGGCGTATCGTGAAGGATACGCCAAACCAAAAACGCCACGCTCTCGTACAGGTAAAACCGTTGCAATCATCGGTTCAGGCCCTGCGGGTCTGGCTGCAGCTGAACAGCTTAATAGCGCGGGTCACTCAGTGACGGTATTTGAACGAGACGAAAAAGTCGGCGGTCTGCTACGTTTTGGTATCCCTGACTTTAAGCTCAGCATGGAAGTGATTGATCGTAAGATCAACCTGATGGCTGAAGCGGGTGTGGAATTCAAAGTGAACCAACACGTTGGTGTTGACGTGAACGCTCAGCAGTTACGTCAAGAATACGATGTGGTACTACTGACTGGTGGCTCTACGGTTCCTCGTGACCTTCCGGTACCAGGACGTGAACTAAAAGGCGTTTACTTCGCAATGCAGTTCCTTGGTCAAAACAACCGCCGTGCAAACAACATGGACCTGAAAACTGAAGAAATTCACGCAGCAGGCAAGCATGTGGTAGTTATCGGTGGTGGTGATACAGGTTCTGACTGTGTTGGTACCTCAAACCGTCATGGTGCAGCGAGTGTGACTCAGGTTGAGATCATGCCGATTCCACCAGAAAAACGTCCAGCGAATATGCCTTGGCCTCAGTATCCAATGATCTTACGTACTTCTACGTCTCACGAAGAAGGTGTGGATCGTCACTGGAACATCCTTACTAAAGAGTTCATTGGTAATGATAAAGGTGAAGTAACGGGTCTGCGCATTGCAGACATCGTCTGGGAAGATGCAAAACCTGGCGAGCGCCCAAGCTTTAAAGAAGTGGAAGGCAGTGAGCGAGTGATTCCTTGCGATATGGCATTCCTGGCGATGGGCTTCCTACATCCAGAACCAACGGGTGTTTTAGCACAACTAGACATTGCTCTTGATGATCGTGGCAATGTAGCAACTCAGGGATTTGCGACTAACCAAGAAGGTGTTTTCGCTGCAGGCGATATGCGTACAGGTCAATCACTTGTCGTTCGTTGTATCAACGAAGGCCGTGAGTGTGCTCGCTCTATCGATGAATACCTGATGGGCGGTACACACCTAGAAGCAAAAGCAAACTCGCTGATGCTTTCAGCATAATAGGAGGAGATGCACTCCTCCCTCTTTCTGAGTACGAGCAGCCAATAATTATATTGTTGGCTGTTCAACAAGAAAGAAAACAATTCCTTCCAGTCTTTTTATTTTGACCAGCATTTTATGCTGGTCTTTTTTATTTCAGCCAGTAGTAAATGTTACTTTATTGTAACAATCAAATTCATATCTAATTGAAATCATTGAATAATTCCAGCCAATTAAATGGTAAATCCCTGATTAGCGTGATTATCCACTAATAACTTGACCTTTTTTACAATAACCTATAGCTTGTGAAGTTGATGAAAATAAAACAGTCAAAAATTGTTAAATATTTCACGCCTTTTATTGAATAAATATACATAAAAACAAAAAAATGACGCATAGTTAGTCATCACTATCAACATAAGCAGTGTTGATGTATCTGTCGGGATGACAGATAAGCAAAGGGAGAATTGCAATGGCTCTTTATGATCCAAGTCTTGAGAAAGACAACTGTGGATTTGGCTTGATCGCTCATATGGAAGGCGAGCAAAGTCACAAGCTGGTTCGTACAGCAATTTCTGCGCTTGACCGTATGACCCACCGTGGTGGTATTGCCGCCGATGGTAAAACTGGTGATGGTTGTGGTCTTCTACTACAAAAGCCCGATTCCTACTTACGCCTAGTCGCCGAAGAAAATGGTTTTAACCTTGGTAAGCAATATGCCGTAGGGATGATTTTCTTTAGCCAAGATCCTATCAAAGCTCAGCAAGCGCGAGAAATCGTTAACAAAGAACTCGCTCAAGAAACTCTGACTGTTGCGGGTTGGCGAGAAGTACCAACAAATTCTGAAGTGCTGGGCCCGATTGCCCTCCACTCTGTGCCAAATATCCAACAGGTATTTATCTCCGCTCCAGCGGGATGGCGCGAGCGAGATATTGAACGCCGTCTATATATAGCTCGACGTCGCATTGAAAAGCAGATCACGGAAGATCCTGACTTTTATATCTGTAGCTTATCAACCCAAGTGTTAGTCTATAAAGGACTTTGCATGCCGGCGGATCTACCGCGCTTCTATCTAGATCTTGCTGATCTTCGTATGGAATCTGCGATTTGTCTGTTCCACCAGCGTTTTTCTACTAACACGCAACCTCGTTGGCCATTAGCCCAACCGTTCCGCTATCTGGCACATAACGGTGAGATCAATACCATTGAAGGTAACCGTCAGTGGGCGAGAGCTCGTGCTTACAAATTCTCATCTCCGCTGTTACCCGATCTGCAAACTGCTGCACCATTTGTTAATGAAACAGGCTCAGATTCTTCCAGCTTAGATAACATGCTGGACCTATTCCTGGCAGGTGGTATGGATATCTTCCGTGCGATGCGCATGCTTGTGCCGCCAGCATGGCAGAATCACCCAGATATGGATCAGGATCTGCGTGCTTTCTACGATTTCAACTCGAAGCACATGGAACCATGGGACGGCCCTGCGGGCATCGTATTATCTGATGGCCGTTACGCTGCATGTAACTTAGATAGAAACGGTCTGCGTCCGGCACGTTATGTGATCACCAAAGACAAGTTGATAACGCTTGCCTCAGAGGTTGGTATTTGGAATTACGCGCCAGATGAAGTGGCGCAAAAAGGTCGTGTAGGTCCGGGTGAGCTGCTGGTTGTCGATACCCGAAAAGGTAAATTATGGCAATCAAGCGAGATCGACAACGATCTGAAAAGTCGTCACCCGTACCGTGAATGGATGGCAAACAACGTCCGCAAACTAACGCCGTTTTCAGAACTGTCTGAAGATCAGGTTGGTGAACGTAATTTTGATGAAGACTTGCTTAAGACTTATCAAAAGCAATTCGCCATGACCAACGAAGAAGTCGACCAAGTACTGCGTGTTCTTGGTGAAATGGGACAAGAAGCGGTTGGCTCGATGGGTGATGACACTCCGATGGCCGTGCTGTCGTCAAAAGAGCGTCTAGTGACCGATTACTTCCGTCAGAAATTTGCTCAGGTCACCAACCCACCAATCGATCCGCTACGCGAGCAACACGTCATGTCGCTGGCAACCAGTATCGGTCAGGAGATGAACGTCTTCTGTGAAACCGACGGGCACGCACATCGTGTGACGTTCGATTCACCCGTTCTGCTCTATTCGGATATGCAGCAACTGCTGGGATTGAGTGACGATCACTATCGCAATACGATTCTCGATATCAATTACGATCCGGAAGAAAGAGACCTCGAACAAGCCATCAACTTCCTGTGTGATCAAGCGGAACAAGTGGTTCGTGAAGGCACCGTTCTGGTCGTCCTGTCAGATCGCGCTTTAGTTAAAGGCAAATTACCAATCCCAGCAGCAATGGCGGTAGGGGCGGTACAAACTCGCCTTGCTAATGCCAACTTGCGCTGTGATGCGAATATTGTGGTCGAAACCGCAACAGCACGGGACCCTCACCAATTTGCTGTTCTGCTCGGCTTTGGTGCTACCGCGGTGTATCCATACTTAGCCTACGAGGCACTCGGTAAGCTGGTCGATGATGGCGTACTAAATAAAGAATACCGCGACGTGATGCAAAACTACCAGTACGGCATCAACAAAGGCCTGTACAAAATCATGTCTAAAATGGGCATCTCGACCATCGCCTCATACCGCTGTTCTCAGCTGTTTGAAGCGGTAGGTTTAAATCAGCAAGTCGTTGATCTCTGCTTTAAAGGTGTTGCGACACGAATTGCCGGAGCGAACTTTGAAGACTTCCAGCAAGATCTGACTAACCTTTCCCGTAAAGCCTGGACAAAACGTAAATCTATCGATCAAGGTGGTTTGCTGAAATACGTGCATGGTGGTGAATACCATGCCTACAACCCCGATGTCGTCGGTACACTACAAACTGCAGTTAAATCGGGCGACATCAATGACTATCAGTCCTACGCGAAGCAGGTAAACCAACGTCCGGTTGCGATGCTGCGTGACTTAATGACACTGAAGAAAGCCGACTCCCCTTTATCACTGGATAAAGTGGAACCGACAAATGACCTGTTCAAACGTTTCGACTCTGCAGCGATGTCTATTGGCGCGTTGAGTCCAGAAGCACACGAAGCACTTGCAACCGCAATGAACCGGCTCGGTGGTTACTCAAACTCTGGTGAAGGTGGTGAAGATCCTCGCCGTTTTGGTACCGAACGTAACTCGCGTATTAAACAGATTGCCTCAGGTCGCTTTGGTGTAACGCCACATTACTTAACCAACGCGGATGTGCTACAAATCAAAGTCGCTCAAGGGGCGAAACCGGGTGAAGGTGGCCAGCTTCCGGGACATAAAGTCACGGCTGAAATTGCTAAGTTACGTTATTCCGTTCAAGGCGTGACGCTGATCTCCCCTCCTCCTCACCACGATATTTACTCGATTGAGGACTTGGCGCAGCTGATCTTCGACTTGAAACAAGTTAACCCGAAAGCATTGGTTTCGGTGAAGCTTGTATCTGAACCGGGCGTTGGCACTATCGCTACGGGTGTGGCAAAAGCCTATGCTGACCTTATCACTATCTCTGGTTATGACGGTGGTACAGCGGCAAGCCCACTAACCTCAGTGAAATACGCTGGTAGCCCTTGGGAGCTAGGCCTAGCTGAAACTCAACAAGCTCTGGTTGCCAACGGTCTGCGTCATAAAATTCGCTTGCAGGTTGACGGTGGTCTGAAAACCGGTTTAGACGTGGTTAAAGCCGCTATTTTAGGTGCTGAGAGCTTTGGTTTTGGTACCGCGCCAATGGTAGCAATGGGCTGTAAATTCTTGCGTATCTGTCACCTAAACAACTGTGCGACAGGTGTTGCGACTCAGGATGAAACCCTGCGTAAAGAGTACTTCAAAGGCTTACCTGAAATGGTAATAAATTACTTCACCGGTTTGGCTGAAGAAGTACGCGGTCTACTTGCAGAGCTTGGCGTCGAGAAACTGACTGACTTGATTGGTCGCACTGACCTACTTGAAGCTGTTGAAGGATTCACTGCAAAACAAACCAAACTGGATCTGTCCAATATTCTCGAAGCACCAGTTTCTCCAGAAGGACATCCGCTGTTTTGGACCGAGCCAAATGCACCATTTGACAGAGCAGAGCTGAACCAACGCATCGTTGATGACGCTATTAATGCTGTCGAAGAAGGCCGTTCAGCCAGCTTCTACTACAATGTGATCAATACCGACCGCTCAGTGGGCGCGCGCCTGTCAGGTGAAATTGCAAAACGCTACGGTAACCAAGGGCTGGCGGCCTCACCGATTAAACTGCATCTCGATGGCACTGCAGGCCAGTCATTTGGTGTATGGAACGCTGGTGGTGTAGAACTTTACCTTACTGGTGATGCCAACGACTACGTCGGTAAAGGTATGGCGGGAGGCAAGATTGCCATCAAGCCACACTTAGGTACTGCGTTCAAATGTAATGAAGCGACCATCATCGGTAACACCTGTTTGTATGGTGCAACGGGAGGTAAACTGTTTGCGGCGGGTAAAGCGGGTGAACGCTTTGGTGTCCGTAACTCAGGCACCATCGCGGTCATTGAAGGTGCTGGTGATAACGCCTGTGAATACATGACAGGTGGTATTGTTGCTATTCTTGGTGAAACAGGCGTGAACTTTGGTGCGGGTATGACAGGCGGCTTTGCCTATGTGCTGGATGAAAACCAAAGCTTCCAAGGCCGTGTAAACAACGAGTCGGTTGAAGCCATTTCGCTGTCTGACTTGTATATACATCAAGAACATCTTCGCGGTCTGATTGCAGAGCATTTAGAAGAAACCGGCTCTAGCCACGCAGAGCATATTTTGGCGAACTTTGACGAATGGATTCCGAAGTTCTACTTGGTGAAACCTCAAGCGGCAGATTTGAATACTCTGCTTGGTCACCAAAGTCGTAGCGCTGCTGAACTGCGCGTTCAAGCCCAATAAATCATGGAGGATGTTTGAATCATGAGCCAGAACGTTTATCAATTTATCGATGTTCAACGCGTAGATCCGGCGAAAAAACCAATTAAAATTCGTAAGATTGAGTTTGTCGAAATCTACGAACCGTTTACTAAACAACAGGCAACGGCACAGGCTGACCGTTGTCTGGATTGCGGTAACCCATACTGTGAATGGAAATGTCCGGTACACAACTACATTCCTCAATGGCTAAAACTGGCCAATGAAGGACGTATTCTAGAAGCGGCAGAGCTGTCACATCAAACCAATAGTTTACCAGAAGTGTGTGGACGTGTTTGTCCACAAGACCGATTGTGTGAAGGGTCCTGTACACTGAATGATGACTTTGGTGCGGTAACCATCGGTAACATCGAAAAGTACATCACCGACAAAGCCTTTGAAATGGGCTGGAAGCCGGATATGTCTAAAGTCGAATGGACCGACAAAAAAGTCGCCATCATCGGTGCTGGACCAGCGGGTTTGGCGGCTGCCGATATTTTAGTCCGTAACGGTGTCAAACCTGTAGTGTTTGACCGTTACCCAGAGATTGGCGGTCTGCTGACCTTTGGTATCCCTTCTTTCAAACTCGAAAAAGGGGTGATGGAAAATCGCCGCCGCGTTTTCACTGAGATGGGCGTCGAGTTCCGCATGAACGTAGAAGTCGGTAAAGACGTGCAGATGCAAGAACTTATCGATGATTACGATGCCGTTTTCCTTGGTGTAGGTACCTACAAAAACATGCGTGCCGGTTTGGAAAATGAAGATGCACCGGGTGTTTATGACGCTCTGCCATTTTTGATTTCCAACACCTATAAAGTGATGAACCTGAAAAATAGCCAGCCTTATATCGATATGGCCGGTAAAAAAGTCGTGGTACTCGGTGGTGGTGATACCGCAATGGACTGTGTACGTACTTCTATTCGTCAGGGTGCATCAAACGTAATCTGTGCGTATCGTCGTGACGAAGCCAACATGCCGGGCTCACGTCGAGAAGTCAAAAATGCCAAAGAAGAAGGCGTGAAATTCATGTTCAACCTTCAACCTCTGGGACTAGAAGTCAACGCATCGGGTAATGTAACTGGCGTGAAAGTGGTGAAAACAGCACTTGGTGAGCCAGATGAAGCAGGCCGACGTCGTCCTGAGCCTGTTGAAGGTAGTGAGCATGTTTTAGCTGCTGACGCTGTGATCATGGCATTTGGTTTCCAACCGCATCAAATGGATTGGTTAACACCTTTCAATGTTGATCTTGACCAGTGGGGCCGAATTAAAGCGCCTCTGAAGCAAGAGTTTCAGTACCAAACCAGTAACGAAAAAATCTTTGCTGGTGGCGATGCGGTACGCGGATCAGACTTAGTGGTAACCGCGATTGACGAAGGTCGAAAAGCAGCCGAAGGTATCCTCGACTACCTGGACGTCTAACGTTCAACACGTTAAATCTCTCAAAAGGACCCGATTATTGGGTCCTTTTTTCTTTTATTACATATAATTACATAACAAAAAATTTTAACGACTAAATTCCTACCACAAGGAATCAATACCATGAAAAAATTCGCTCTCCTTTCTATCGTTCTTTTCAGCTTAACCGCGTGCAGCCAAGGAGTACCAACCATGACCGATCGCTCTCAAACACCATGTGGTAATAAGCCAAATTGCGTATCCACCCAAGATTCTCGTGAAGAGCACTACCTTGAACCTTTCCTGCTGACAGAGTCCGCAACACTCGATGCGATTGAGCAAGCGGCTCTCAAACTGCCGGGGGCAAAAACGGCGGTCAAAGAAGGCGATTACCTACGTATTGAATGTACGTCCAAAATCATGCGCTTTGTTGATGATCTTGAGCTAAAAATCGGTAAAGATAAGCTCATCGTTCGCTCTGAATCGCGTATTGGCTACTCCGATTTTGGCGTCAACAGAAAGCGAGCAAAACAATTACGCACTGAACTCTCTGACGCAGGGCTCATCAAATAGAAAACTGACTCTGGTGAGTGTTATACTCTCGCCCGAATGAATATTTTACCCAAAGAGAGTGTTATGAAAGTTGGTATCATCGGCGCGATGGAACAAGAAGTGACCATCCTGAAAGAAGCAATGACAAACTGCCAGACGGTTAACAAAGCAGGCTGTACGTATTTCTCTGGTCAAATTAACGGTGTAGATGTAGTACTTCTGCAATCGGGCATCGGTAAAGTAGCCGCTGCTGTGGGTACGACCATCTTACTTGATGAATACCAACCTGACGTTGTAATCAACACGGGCTCTGCTGGCGGCTTCGACTCCAGCCTGAACCTCGGTGATGTGGTCATCTCAACTGAAGTTCGTCACCACGATGCAGACGTAACAGCATTCGGCTACGAAATAGGCCAAATGGCTGGCCAACCTGCGGCATTCAAAGCGGACGAAAAGCTGATGGAGCTGGCAGAAAAAGCATTAGCTAAGATGGAAAACAAACACGCGGTACGCGGCCTTATTTGTACTGGTGATGCTTTCGTTTGCACCGCTGAGCGTCAAGCATTTATCCGCGAGCACTTCCCATCAGTGATCGCAGTAGAGATGGAAGCATCAGCAATTGCTCAAACTTGCCACCAGTTCAATACGCCATTTGTGGTGGTACGTGCCATCTCAGACGTAGCCGACAAAGAATCACCAATGAGCTTCGAAGAGTTTTTACCGTTAGCGGCGAAAAGCTCCTCAGAAATGGTGTTCAAAATGTTAGAGCTAGTAAAGTAAGCCGAGTCGGTTAAATAAATCGAACCATTCATGGAAGAAACTTTTCAGCAACTTTACGCCAATGGTGCGCTCCTTGTAATGTGGGGCGCACTGTTGTTTCATCTCGTTTTACCTATCCCTCACTCCGCTAATCCTTTCACTTTATGGCGAAAAATAGCAGAGCAGCTGACCATAAAGGTGAACCGACACCATAGCTATTCGCAAAGCATACTGGCAGGCAGCCTTTCCATTCTCATCATGATATTGCCTTGTTTGGTGCTTTTGATTGCGTTAAAGCCTCTGGTATGGAAAGCGCCATTATACGAGTTAGCATTATTGCTGCTCGCGTTAGATTGGCGAAGCAGCGAGAGGTTAACCAAACAGCTCGTTAGCGCTATGTCCAATGAGGACAAACCCTTATGTCGCCAACGATTAAAACCGTACCTCAACCGTGATACAAACAGCCTTTCTCTGTTAGGGATAGGAAAAGCGGGCGCGGAAACGATCATTATGGGCTACGGCCGAAATGTTGTCTGTGTTCTGTTCTGGTACGCACTTGCCGGTGGTATTGGTGCTTTCCTTTACCGACTTATCGCAGAACTTGCACGTACCTGGTCACCAAGCCGAAAACAATACTCACCATTTGGCAAACCCGCCATTCAACTTCTCGCTGCACTTGAAATCATCCCGTTGCGCTTGTTCGCTCTGTTTATCGCATCTGGGAAGAGTTTGTCTGCTGTGATGAGCGGAATAAACCAACAAGCACATTCCTGGCCGTTACCCGGACCAGCGTGGTTACTGTGTAGTGTCGGGAACAAGTTACAACTCTCTTTGGGTGGCCCAGCTATTTACCAGGGAATACGAGCAGAGCGAGCCAAAATTGGAGGGCGTATTGCGCCGTCTGCTATACATCTGGCGCAGATCCAAGCTCTCTTGGTTTGGCGTATTTTTGCTTGGATTGTTATCCAAAGCCTTCTTCTAGGACTGATTTATCAAGGATTATGATGTCTAAAATTGCCGTATCAATTTCAATTTTGTTTTCATCAATCGTACTGGCTAACGAACCAGCGCAACGTGTAATTAGCTTGGCTCCACACGCAACCGAGATTGCCTATGCCGCAGGGCTTGGAGACAAATTAATCGCAGTGAGCGAAATGAGTGATTACCCTGAACAAGCGAATAAGCTGGAGAAAGTCTCCAATTACCAAGGAATAAAGCTCGAACGTATCATTGCGCTTCGTCCGGATTTGGTCATTGCCTGGCCTTCAGGTAATCCAGCCAAAGAATTGGAAAAGCTCGCTCAGTTTGATGTACCCATTTATTACTCTACTTCCAGCTCACTGATGGACATCGCCAACAACATCGAACAATTGAGTCAGTACAGCGAAAATCCACAAATAGGCCAGAAAGCCGCTGATGACTTTCGAAACCAGTTAAAAGTTTTGAAAGACAAATACAACACCGAAGACAAGGTCCGTTATTTTTACCAGCTCAGTGAAAAACCAATCATCACGGTCGCAGGAAAAAACTGGCCGAGTGAAGTGTTTAGCTTTTGTGGCGGCGAAAATATATTTTCCAGTGCGGGCTCTCCCTACCCTCAGGTCAGCATCGAGCAAATCATCACTCGCCAACCAGACGTCATTTTTACTTCGCGTCATGCAATGAGTAGTGACGGGATGTGGTCTGAATGGAAGAATGAAGTGCCTGCTTTAAAGAATGGGCATATTTGGTCATTGAATGCTGACTGGATTAACCGCCCGACACCGAGAACACTTAACGCCATCACAGAAGTGTGTGATTACTTTGAAAGCGTACGCCAAAAACGCTAACGTTTTCGTGGTAAATACCGTACAATTTGCGCCCATTTTTTATCACTTTGCTTAAAGGTACCAAGTAACATGGACTCCATGCTGCTTTACATGATCGACTTATTCGGCACTGCCATATTCGCCATTTCAGGTGTATTACTGGCTGGCCGGTTAAAGATGGATCCATTCGGCGTGATTGTGCTCGGTAGCGTCACCGCTATTGGTGGTGGAACAATCCGAGATATGGCACTGGGTGCCACCCCTGTATTTTGGGTCACTGACACGACCTACCTGTGGGTTATCTTTATCACCTGCCTATTAACCATGCTGATAGTCCGTCGTCCCAAGCGCCTTTCTTGGTGGGTTTTGCCCGTTTGTGATGCCATTGGTCTTGCTGTATTCGTCGGTATCGGAGTAGAAAAAGCCTTGGCTTATAATGCTTCAGGCATGGTCGCTGTGATTATGGGCGTGATAACTGGGTGTGGTGGCGGCATCATACGTGATGTACTGGCGCGAGAGGTGCCGATGGTACTGAGAAGTGAAGTTTATGCAACAGCCTGTATTATCGGTGGGATATTCCATACCACCGCTGTTGCAATGGGCTATGACCACTCAACAGCGCTGATCGCTTGCATTAGCTCAACGTTGATTATTCGTCTTGGCGCGATCCGCTGGCACTTGTCTTTGCCTACGTTCGCCATCAATCGTTAACTCCCCTTCTCCAAGAACACTTTTAAGAGCCGGTCATAACATCGGCTCTTTTTATTTGTCCTGTTATGCTCGCTTACGGTCCTATATTTGGTTAAATTAGCTCTACTATTCCTCATTTTCATCAATTGGTATGTTACTAGAAGGCATTGAGACGTTACTTGTTCTGAGTAGAGAAAAAACAATGAGCCGAACTGGCAGTCAGTTGTACATTAGCCAGTCTGCGGTGAGTAAACGTATTGCCAACCTGGAAAAGAAAATCGGGAAAAAGCTTATTGAGCCAAGCGGTAGGCACATCAAACTGACCTCAGACGCACTTGCACTCATTGCTACCATTGAGCCAACCTTCAATGAGTTAATCGGTCAAATCCACGATCAACAAGTGCTCGAAGATACGTCGCTGATTAAGCTAGATTGCTCTGAAACGTTAGTTGCGGGCTATCTGAGTTTGATCATGGAAGAGCGATTTTCAGACGATCCCTATCTGCGCATCTCCACCAACCATACGCCAAGAATCATAGAAAATGTAAAGTCAGGCAAAGCAACGCTTGGGTTCTGTGCCGGCTATTTACCCCCTCATCACGGCCTGATGAGCTTTCACCTCGCCGATGAACCTTTCTCGATCATTAGTAAACATCCACTGACCACGTTACCAACAGCAGTGCTGACTAATGACTTGAGTAATCCGGCCAATACTTATCAGCAAGCCATCCTGTCTAAGTACAATATTGAACCCATCATGGAAATGGACTCCTATACCGCGGCGGCACAATTAGCATTAGCGGGTATGGCACCCGCTTTGATTCCAAAATCCATCATCAACACACTCAAAATCGACGAAAAATACCGCTTTGAGTTTGAACAGCTAGCGCACCTTATCCGCCCAATTCACGTTTGCCTACGCCATAACACCTATCGTAATCAACGGGTTAAAACACTGATAGAATCCATTGCTGATGTTGTTGCCAAAGAAGTTTTAGTGCCATCAACATCGACATGGTGATCACTAGGGGACGGATCCATTTTTGTCCCTTCGTCACCACCACTTTTGCCCCAAGTTGAGCACCAATAAAACCACCAACAGCCATGGTTAAGCCTATCTCCCATACGGGCAAGCCAGCTAGTACAAAAAACAACAGTGCTGCAATATTAGAAGTGAAGTTGAGGATCTTGGTCCGTGCGGTAGCATCAACTAAAGAGAAATGGCCGAGAACAACAAAACAAACCGTAAAGATAGACCCGGTTCCAGGGCCAAAAAATCCGTCATAAAAACCTACGCCACCACCGATACAAAGCGCAAACATTGCCTCTGAAATCCTTGGTTCACCGCCTGTTTTTTTCGTTGTTGGCGCAAGTAAAAAATAGAGTGAAATAGCAATGAGAAGGACCGGAATTAAGCTGGTCAGCACGCCGGCATCGACAAATTGCACCGCCTCAGCGCCAATTGCAGAACCAACAAAAGTACACAAGATAGCAATGCGCATCTCTTTTAGGCTGACGATGCCATTGCGCACAAAATACCAACTCGCGGAAAAACTACCGAATGAGCTTTGCAGTTTGTTCGTTGCCAACGCCTGAGTCGGGCTAAGCCCCGCAGCCAGTAACGCAGGAAGTGTCAACAAACCGCCTCCACCCGCCATAGCATCAATAAAGCCTGCTGCAGATGCTACAACAAACAGTGCGACTAAAACCTCAAACGTGATTTCCACTTATGCTTCCTTGTCAATGAGATACCAAAAGGAAGGCAACGGTAGCATTAATCAGACTAAGCGCAAAAGGAAAGGCAAGATACCAACCTATTCCAGATTTTCATCAATTGTAATTGAGTACGTCAAAAATAAAAAAGCCCGCTCTAATGAGCGGGCAATGAGGTTGTCATATAAGCTCTCATTAACGAGCTTACTGATTTTTTATCTATTACGCTTCTAGACTCGCTTTCACTTTAGCGTGTAGCTCTTGAACAGAAGTCACAGACGCTTTTGCATCAGCTGTGTGAGACATACACGTAGCGAACGCTGCGTTTAGCGTTGTTGTGTAGTTCACTTTCTCAGCTAGGGCACCGCGACGTAGAACTTTCGAATCTTCAATCGCTTGACGACCTGCCGCCGTGTTCACGATGTAGGTGTATTCGTTGTTCTTAATACGGTCCAGAATGTGAGGACGACCTTCGTGTACTTTGTTTACTAGACGAGGGTTGATACCCGCTTCGCCTAGAATCACAGCTGTACCGTGTGTCGCATCCAACTGGTAGCCAAGTTTCACTAGCTTAGAAGCCAGGTCAACCACACGCTCTTTATCGCCTTCACGTACTGATAGTAACGCACGGCCACCTTCAGGGTAAACGCTACCACAGCCTAGTTCTGCTTTTGCGTATGCTTCTGCAAACGTTGCACCAACACCCATGACTTCACCTGTTGAGCGCATTTCTGGGCCCAATAGTGGGTCAACACCAGGGAATTTGTTGAACGGTAGAACCACTTCTTTCACTGAGTAGTAAGGAGGAATAATCTCTTTAGTAAAGCCTTGCGACTCTAGAGATTGACCCGCCATTACACGTGCAGCGATTTTCGCTAGTGGTGCGCCTGTAGCTTTCGAAACGAATGGTACCGTACGCGCAGCACGAGGGTTAACTTCGATTAGGTAAACGTCGTTGCCTTTCACTGCAAACTGCGTGTTCATCAGACCGCGTACACCTAGTTCAAATGCTAACTTCTCAACTTGCTCACGCATCTTATCCTGGATTTCCTGGCTTAGCGTGTAAGCTGGAAGTGAACATGCTGAGTCACCTGAGTGAACACCTGCTTGCTCGATGTGCTCCATGATACCGCCGATAACAACACGCTCACCATCACAGATAGCGTCGATATCAACTTCAGTTGCATCATCAAGGAAACGGTCTAGTAGAACTGGAGACTCGTTCGATACGCTTACCGCTTCGTTGAAGTAGCGACGTAAGTCTTGCTCGTCGTATACGATTTCCATCGCACGGCCACCTAGTACGTAAGATGGACGAACAACCAATGGGAAGCCGATTTCTTTTGACTTCTCAACCGCTTGCTCCATCGTTGTAACGGTAGCGTTTTGTGGTTGAAGAAGGCCTAGACGCTCAACAGCTGCTTGGAAACGCTCACGGTCTTCTGCACGGTCGATTGCATCAGGGCTAGTACCAATGATTGGCACGCCAGCCGCTTCTAGTGCGCGAGCCAGTTTAAGTGGCGTTTGACCACCGTACTGAACAATCACACCTTTTGGCTTTTCAACGCGAGCGATAGACAGTACGTCTTCCAGCGTTACTGGTTCGAAGTACAAACGGTCAGACGTATCGTAGTCAGTAGATACCGTTTCTGGGTTACAGTTAACCATAATGGTTTCGTAACCGTCTTCGCGCAGTGCTAGCGATGCGTGTACACAACAGTAATCGAATTCGATACCTTGGCCGATACGGTTTGGACCGCCACCAAGAACCATGATCTTGTCTTTGTCTGTTGGGTTTGCTTCACACTCTTCATCGTAAGATGAGTACATGTAAGCCGTGTCAGAAGAGAATTCTGCTGCACACGTATCCACACGTTTGTAAACCGGGTGAATGTCGAACTGTTCACGAGCGCGACGAATTTCGCTTTCAGCAACACCAAGTAATTTAGACAAGCGAGCATCAGAGAAGCCTTTGCGCTTAAGTTGACGAAGAACGTCTTTAGTCAAGCCAGCGTAACCGCCTGCTTTCACTTCTTCTTCTAGTTTCACTAGTTCTTCAATTTGAACCAGGAACCAGCGGTCGATGTTAGTCAGGTTGAAAACACCATCAACAGACATGCCCGCACGGAATGCGTCAGCAATGTACCAGATACGCTCAGCACCAGCTTCTTTCAGCTCGTGACGAATCTTAGTCAGTGCGTCTGGCGCTTCTAGATCAACCATCTCATCAAAGCCAGTCGCGCCAACTTCTAGGCCACGTAGAGCTTTGTGAAGAGATTCTTGTTGGTTACGACCAATCGCCATCACCTCACCAACTGACTTCATCTGTGTTGTCAGACGGTCGTTAGCACCTGCAAATTTCTCGAAGTTAAAGCGAGGAATCTTAGTTACTACGTAGTCGATAGTTGGTTCGAATGATGCTGGAGTTGCACCACCAGTGATGTCGTTTTGTAGCTCGTCTAGAGTAAAGCCAACAGCCAGTTTCGCTGCAATCTTAGCGATTGGGAAACCCGTTGCTTTCGACGCTAGAGCAGAAGAACGAGATACACGTGGGTTCATCTCGATGATAACCATACGGCCATCTTTCGGGTTGATACCAAACTGTACGTTTGAACCACCTGTTTCCACACCGATTTCACGCAGAACTGCTAGCGATGCGTTACGCATTAGCTGGTATTCTTTGTCAGTCAGTGTTTGTGCTGGAGCTACAGTGATTGAGTCACCCGTGTGGATGCCCATTGGGTCGAAGTTTTCGATTGAACATACGATGATACAGTTGTCCGCTTTGTCGCGAACTACTTCCATTTCGTACTCTTTCCAACCGATTAAAGATTCATCGATAAGCAGTTCGTTAGTCGGAGAAAGATCCAGACCACGACGACAGATTTCTTCGAATTCTTCTTTGTTGTAAGCGATACCGCCACCAGTACCACCCATCGTAAATGATGGACGGATGATACAAGGGAAGCCAACCATGTCTAAAACTTTGTAAGCTTCTTCCATGCTCTTCGCAGTATCTGCGCGAGGACACTCAAGACCGATAGACTTCATTGCTTTATCGAAACGAGAACGGTCTTCCGCTTTATCAATCGCGTCAGCGGTTGCACCAATCATTTCTACGCCGAACTCTTCAAGAACGCCGTGCTTCTCTAGATCTAGAGCACAGTTAAGCGCAGTCTGACCACCCATTGTCGGTAGAACCGCATCTGGACGCTCTTTTTCGATGATCTTGCGTACCACTTCCCATTGGATTGGCTCGATGTAAGTCGCATCAGCCATCTCTGGGTCAGTCATGATTGTCGCAGGGTTCGAGTTAACCAGAATAACTCGGTAGCCTTCTTCACGAAGTGCTTTACACGCTTGTGCGCCAGAGTAGTCAAACTCACATGCCTGACCGATAACAATCGGACCAGCACCAAGAATTAGAATACTTTGAATGTCAGTACGTTTTGGCATTATCTACTACTCCGAATTAAGCGCTGTGTTGTTTGATTAGTTCGATAAAGTGGTCAAAAAGCGGTGCTGCGTCATGTGGACCTGGGCTCGCTTCTGGGTGACCTTGGAAGCTAAATGCTGGCTTATCTGTACGGTGGATACCTTGCAGAGAGCCATCAAATAGAGATACGTGAGTTGCACGTAGGTTTTCCGGTAGCGTTGCTTCGTCCGCTGCAAAACCGTGGTTTTGAGAGGTAATCATTACAACGTTACGATCTAAATCTTTAACTGGGTGGTTCGCACCGTGGTGACCAAACTTCATTTTCACAGTTTGTGCACCAGACGCTAGCGCCAGGATTTGGTGACCCAGACAGATACCAAAGATAGGTAAACCTTTTTCTAGGAACACTTTTGTTGCTTCAATCGCGTAAGTACATGGTTCTGGGTCACCAGGGCCGTTTGATAGGAAAACGCCATCTGGATTAAGAGCCAGTACTTCTTCTGCTGAAGTTTCAGCAGGTACAACCGTCAAGCGGCAACCACGGTCAACCAACATGCGTAGGATGTTTCGCTTTGCGCCAAAGTCGTATGCTACAACGTGGTACGGCAACTCGCTGTCATCTTTCGCTTCAGGCAGTCCACCTTCAAGCGTCCACGAGCCTTGCTTCCACTGGTACGCTTCTTTTGTTGTCACAACTTTCGCAAGATCCATTCCTTTCAGACCCGGGAATTCTTTTGCTTTCGCCAGTGCCAAAGCTTCATCTAAGCTGTCACCTGCAACAATACAACCATTCTGCGCACCTTTCTCACGCAAGATACGAGTCAGTTTGCGCGTATCAATGTCAGCGATGCCAACAATATTTTGAGATTTAAGGTAGTCAGAAAGAGATTGTTCATTACGGAAGTTAGAAGCGATAAGAGGAAGATCGCGAATCACAAGGCCTTGTGCATGAATAGAAGAGGATTCTTCATCTTCGGAAGTGGTTCCGGTATTGCCAATGTGAGGATAAGTAAGAGTAACGATTTGCTGAGAATAGGAAGGATCAGTGAGGATTTCTTGATACCCCGTCATCGAGGTATTGAAAACGACTTCACCGACGGATACGCCATCTGCCCCAATGGACACTCCGCGGAACACTGTCCCATCTTCTAGGACTAACAGTGCTAATTTACCCAAGACAACCTCCAGAATAAAAATGCAAAAAAAATAAATCAAAGTGCAAACATGCCTTCCTTTACCTATAAAATCTACATAAATAGGTACTTCAGACAAATTGGCGGTATTCTAAAGACGGACAGGAAACCTGTCAACAAGCAATTAAAAATAAATTATGCTTTTCTAGCAAGTAAGGACATTTAGGCAGAATAACCCCCAAAACAACAAGTTTTAGACATCTCTATATGGGAAGGGATGACTTTTTTGTGAATTTTACAAATTTGAACTTTATACAGATCACAAAATCAGATGAGATTTTTACGCAAACGTTAACCAACCAAAATTAACTATACTTTTTAAGCCATATAGACAGCATAGACAACAAAACCGCTAAAAACACCACTAAACTAACGTGAGAATGGCAGCGTTATTAAATCATTTATTTTACATCTATACCTAGAGATATAAAAAAGCCGGCTTACGCCGGCGAATAATTATGTAATTAGAGTTCATTCAAACCCAGTACATCGGTCATGGTATAAAAACCTGCAGGTTTATCACTCAACCAAACCGCAGCCTTCACCGCACCGTTAGCAAAGGTCATGCGATCCGTTGCTTTGTGTGTAATTTCAACGCGCTCGCCAATATCAGCAAACATCGCCGTGTGTTCACCAACAATGTCACCAGCACGAATAGTGGCAAAACCAATCTCATCTTTAGTACGTTCACCCGTAATGCCTTCACGAGCATACACCGCTACGTCATTAAGATTGTTACCCATCGCTCCTGCAATCGCTTCTCCCATACCAATGGCAGTACCTGATGGTGCATCCACTTTATGGCGATGATGTGCTTCAACAATCTCGATGTCGCAGTAGTCACCCATGACTTTGGCTGCTTTCTCAAGTAGCTTGAAGACTAGGTTAACACCAACAGAGTAGTTAGGAGCCATTACCACAGGGACTTGCTTTGCCGCTTCATCAATAAGCGCACGCTCTTCATCACTAAAACCAGTGGTGCCAATCACCATGCTTTTTCCATACTGTTTGCATAGCTCAAGGTTAGCTAAAGTGCTTACCGGTGCAGTAAAATCGATAATGACATCAAAGTTATCCACGTCTTTAACAAGATCATCCGTGAGAACGACATCAAATTTGCCTTCACCACATAGTTCACCGATATCGACACCGACGAGTGATGATTCCGGACGCTCAGATCCCGCTGTTACTGACGCTTCTTGATGATGGTGTGAAGCCTTAACCAAGTTGCGACCCATGCGGCCAGCTGCTCCTGCGATTGCAATACGAACCATTGCGTTTTATCTCCTTCTCTGGATAACGAGACCTATACTCGTTTCTCTCGTTTCGCTCAATCTTTTTAAACTAACAACATACCTTGCGAACCACAAGATGATTAATGTCGAAACTATGAAGAAAACTCTTGTACAACACGCTCAAGGATTGGCACATTGGCTTCCGGAAATGCATATTCAGGCAAGCTCGTGATATCAACCCAGCGCCCTTCCTGACCTTCTTTACCGTATGGTTCATTTTCAAAAGAAGTGACGGAGATAAAATCGAACTTCAGAGATTTGTCTGGATAGTCGTACTCAAGGTGCTCAAACAAAGATTGTTCTGTCACGTTGATCCCGACTTCTTCTTCCAGCTCACGAATCATCGCCTGCTCCACAGACTCTTCCGGCTCTACTTTTCCACCAGGAAACTCCCAAAATCCGCCTTTATGTTTATCGTCAGGACGTTTAGTAATGAAGATCTGCGATTTATCTTGGTTAAAGATGATCGCCGCAACGATGTGAATTCTTTTCATGGAGAACGTTTCCTAAAAATGAACTGCTTCCCGCCCTGCATTAAGATGGCACTATGGGGAGCAATAAAATTTACTTAAAAAAAGAGCCGCATAAGCGACTCTTTATCAATATGTGACTAAACTCTGTTAGTCAATTTTTCCGTGGCACTGTTTGTACTTTTTACCGCTGCCACATGGACAAGGCTCATTACGACCTACTTTGCGCTCATCACGAACGACAGGTTGGTGTGCGCCTTCAGATTCTTCACCATCAGCAAGCTGGTTTTCTGCAGCTGCATGTTGAGCTTGTGCACGGCGCGCAGCTTCTTCTGCTTGCGCACGACGTTGCTCTTCCATACGCTCAACTTCTTCTTGTTGTTGAACACGTACACGAGACAGAACGGTGATAACATCAGATTTCAACGCATCTAGCAAACCTTCGAACAGCTCAAACGATTCACGCTTGTACTCTTGTTTCGGGTTCTTCTGTGCGTAACCACGTAAGTGGATACCTTGACGCAAGTGATCCATTGCTGCCAAGTGTTCTTTCCAAAGCGTATCCAGAGTCTGTAGCATGACAGATTTTTCGAAGTTACGCAGTACTTGCTCGCCAACGACTTCTTCTTTCGCTTTGTAGACTTCAACAGCCAGTGAAATGATCTTTTCACGAAGAGCTTCTTCGTAAAGTTTGTCATCTTCTTCAAGCCATTGCTTAATTGGTGCGTCCAGATCGAAGTCCGCTTTCAGGCGTTCTTGCAGACCTTCAACATCCCACATATCTTCCAGAGATTGTGGTGGAATGTATTCATCAATGATCGCCGTCATCACGTCTTCGCGGTTCTGCTCGATCATGTCGCTGATATCGTCAACGCTCATCAACTCATCACGTAGCTCGTAAACGACTTTACGCTGATCGTTCGCAACGTCATCGTATTCAAGTAGCTGTTTACGGATATCGAAGTTACGACCTTCCACTTTACGCTGCGCTTTTTCAATCGAGCGAGAAAGCATTTTCGATTCGATCGCTTCGCCTTCTTCCATACCACTTTGGATCAAACTTGCCATGCGGTCTGAAGTGAAGATGCGCAGTAGTGAATCTTCCATTGATAGGTAGAAACGTGAAGAACCTGCATCACCCTGACGACCAGAACGACCACGTAGCTGGTTATCGATACGACGAGATTCGTGGCGCTCTGTACCGATGATGTGCAGACCACCTGCTTCCAACACTTTATCGTGTACGACTTTCCAATCCGCTTTAATCGCGTCGATTTGCTCTTGAGTCGGATTTTCTAACGTTTCAACTTTAGATTGCCAGCTACCACCAAGCACGATATCGGTACCACGACCCGCCATGTTTGTAGCGATAGTCACCGCGCCAGGCATACCTGCTTCAGCAACGATCTCAGCTTCTTTCTCGTGGAATTTAGCGTTCAGTACGTTGTGCTTAATCTTAGCTTTCTTAAGTGCATTAGATAGCAGCTCAGATTTCTCGATCGATACTGTACCTACTAGTGTTGGCTGGCCTTTTGCTACGCGATCTTTGATATCTTCAATGATTGCGGCAAACTTTTCAGCTTCTGTACGGTACACCACATCCGGCATATCATTACGAATCATTGGTTTGTTGGTTGGAATAACAACCGTTTCCAAACCATAGATAGACTGGAACTCAAACGCTTCAGTGTCGGCAGTACCTGTCATACCTGACAATTTCTCGTATAGACGGAAATAGTTCTGGAATGTAATAGATGCCAGCGTTTGGTTTTCGTTCTGAATCTTAACGCCTTCTTTCGCTTCTACAGCTTGGTGCAAACCTTCAGACCAACGACGGCCTGGCATAGTACGACCAGTGTGCTCATCAACGATGACAACTTCACCGTCTTCAGTAACGATGTAATCAACATTGCGTTCAAATAGTACATGAGCTCGCAGCGCTGCGTTCACGTGGTGAAGTAGGCTGATATTGGTTGGAGAGTAAAGCGTATCGCCCTCTTCCATCAAACCGTTCTTAACCAGAAGCTCTTCGACAAACTCTTGACCCGTTTCAGTCAGGTAAACTTGTTTCGATTTTTCGTCTAACGTGTAGTGGCCATCACCACGGTATTCTTCTGAATCTTCTTGATCTTGTCTCTCAAGATGTGGAATCAGCAAGTTGATTCGAGTGTATAGCTCAGAGCTGTCTTCAGCAGGACCAGAAATGATAAGAGGCGTACGAGCTTCATCGATAAGGATTGAGTCAACCTCATCGACTACGGCAAAGAAGCGCTCGCGCTGTACGCGGTCTTCATTGCGGAAAGCCATGTTGTCACGAAGGTAATCAAAGCCAAACTCGTTGTTGGTTCCGTAAAGGATGTCAGCTTGGTACGCTTCTTTTTTCTCTTGAGGTGGCATGTTTGGCACGTTGATGCCAACGCTCATACCTAAGAATTCAAATAATGGACGGTTTGTCTCTGCGTCACGTTTAGCCAAGTAATCGTTCACGGTTACAACATGAACGCCTTTACCCGCTAGTGCGTTTAGGTAAGCTGGAAGAGTTGCAGTTAAAGTTTTACCTTCACCTGTACGCATTTCCGCGATTTGACCTGCATTCAGGACCATACCACCAATAAGCTGTACATCGAAGTGACGCATGCCGTAAACACGCTTAGACGCTTCACGAACGGTAGCAAACGCTTCTGGAAGGAGTTGATCGAGAGTTTCACCTTTGTCCAAACGCTCGCGGAATTCAACAGTCTTTGCTTTTAGTTCTTCATCAGATAGAGCTTCAAATGTCGGCTCGTAGTTATTAATTTCTTTTACAATTTTTCTAAGGCGGCGCAGTGTTCGATCGTTGCGACTGCCAATAACTTTTGTCAGTAGCTTAGTTATCATTTTTCGTGAATCTCTCTTTCATCAGACCGTTCCCGATCTACTCGTAATGCCTTCAGTCTCTGCCAGTTTGGTACTAAGAATACTGATATAAATCATTTAACAAATGATATTGAGTCCAAACATCCATATTTCAAGGCTAAATTTAGAAACATTGGGGCTTAGTGTAAGGATTTTTAATCGATACAACCATAAATAGACCTATTTGTTTGAAGCACTCTGTAAATTTTATTGAAAGTGGTGATAGATTAGCCAAATTTTTAATTGTAACTCTCCAAATCTATCAATTTGCTTTCATTATGCGGCGTCCAAACCAATTGTAATAAAGACGCTAATGTAAACTATACCTAGATAGAAAGCTGCTCTAGAATAGCGGTATATCCACAAAATTAGATTTTACCTATGCGTGATCATCGACCAACCTCAACAGAGGATGTTATTGCTGAATCTCAGTTTAAGAAGATTCAAGAGCATGCTGGAGAAATCTTGCAGCTCAACAAAGCCTTACAGGATATCTTGCCTAAAGGCACGGCTGATCATTGCCGAGTTGCTAATGTCCGTAACGGTCATCTATTGATCGATGTGTCTAGCGCTGCCATCAAGATGAAGATCGACTACGATCGCCTAATGATCCTCAATAAACTCCGAACTCAAGGCTATGCAAAGTTGATCAGCGTGGATGTCCGAATTAATCCATCCCTTTATCGCAACCGGTACGAGCAAGACGATAGACCCAAGCGACCGCCGTTAACTGAGTCAGCGGCCAAATCATTAATGATTATTGCGGATATGGCGCCACCTAAAATTCAAGAGCGCCTGAAAAGACTGGCTGACATGGCTGATAAGTCAAAGTAATAATACGCTGAAAAGATTGAATTTTGGATAGAAAAAAACCAGGTCGAGACCTGGTTTTTTAAATTCAGTTTAAGCTTATGCTAGTACCATATTTGGTTCTGCAAATGCGACTGGAGAGCCCGCTTCTTCTTCGAATGTTGTCCATTCCCATGCTTCCTGATCAGCCAGAACAGCACGTAGAAGTTGGTTGTTTAGACCGTGACCTGATTTGAATGCACGGAACTCACCAATAATTGGGTGTCCACACATGTAAAGGTCACCAATTGCGTCCAATACTTTATGAGTAACGAACTCATTGTCAAAACGCAGACCTTCTTCATTAAGAATTCGGTAATCATCCAGTACGATAGCGTTATCAAAGCTACCACCCAAAACTAAGTTCTGAGACTGTAGATATTCAATATCACGCATAAAACCAAACGTACGTGCACGAGAAATCTCGCGAACAAACCCTTTAGATGAGAAGTCAAACAACAGGCGCTGCTCGTCAGACTCAATTGCAGGGTGGTTAAATTCAATCTCGAAGTCCATACGGAAGCCGTTAAATGGAACAAACTCTGCCCACTTATCGCCATCTTCGAAACGAACTGGTTTTTTAATGCGGATAAAACGCTTTGGAGCATTTTGCATTTCGATACCTGCTTGTTGAAGCAAGTATACAAATGGGCTTGCGCTACCATCCATAATTGGAATTTCAGGAGCGTCTACTTCAACAACAATGTTGTCGATACCCATACCAGCGAGCGCAGCATTCAAGTGCTCAACTGTTGAAATACGCACGCCTTCGTCGTTAACTAATGCAGTACATAGCATAGTGTCACGCACAGACGCAGGATCAGCTGGAAAATCTACAGGTGGATTTACATCTGTACGACGGTAAATGATACCTGTATTTGCAGCAGCCGGGCGCAGAGTAAGCGTGACTTTACGACCAGAGTGGAGACCCACACCAGTTGTTTTCACTATTTCTTTCAGAGTACGTTGTCTGATCATCTGCTTGCCTCTCTAAAGTGTGCTACAAAACACGGTCGTCTGTAACGTCGACCGTGAATGCTACCATAATTTTGAACCATGTCAAATTTATGGGTTAAAGATTAATCAGCCTGGCGACGCAAGAATGCCGGAATATCTAAATAACCGCTCTCTTTCTCTTGCTTTGGTGCCGCAGAGCTTTGGCTCGACGAAGCAGGAGCAGAAGACGCTGTATTTGTCGGCTGAGGAGTTACCTGTGGCTTCTCTTGCACTTGAGGTTGCAGAGTTTGTGCCGGCTTCTCTTCAGCTTGAGTTGCCATTGCTTGTTGTTGTGGCTGAGCTTGTGTAGTTGGTGCTACTTTCGCTTTACCACCAGCAACAAGGGTGATATCTGGTTTTCTCTCGTTACCAATACCTGTCGCTACAACAGTTACGCGGATTTCATCCGTCATATCTGGGTCTAGAGAAGTACCGATAACTACAGTTGCATTATCAGAAGCAAATGCCTTAACTGTATTACCCACTGTCTCAAACTCGTCAAGACGCATATCCAAGCCAGCAGTAATGTTAACAAGAACACCACGTGCACCAGCTAGATCGATGTCTTCCAGAAGTGGACTAGAAATTGCCATTTCAGCCGCTTCTTCAGCGCGGTCTTCGCCTTTCGCGATACCGCTACCCATCATTGCGTGGCCCATTTCAGACATAACAGTACGTACGTCAGCAAAGTCGACGTTGATCATACCCGGACGAGTAATTAGTTCCGCAATACCTTGTACTGCATTTTTAAGAACATCATTCGCACTTGCAAACGCTTCTAGCAACGTCACGCCACGACCAAGAACTTTAAGTAGCTTTTCGTTTGGAATCGTAATCAATGAGTCAACGTGTTTAGAAAGCTCATCGATACCTTGTTCAGCAAACGCTAAACGCTTCTTACCTTCAAAGCTGAATGGTTTAGTTACCACTGCAACAGTAAGAATGCCTAGCTCTTTGGCTACTTCAGCGATAACAGGAGCTGCACCAGTACCTGTACCACCACCCATACCTGCTGCGATAAAAACCATATCGGCACCAGTTATGGAATCTTTAATTCTGTCTCTATCTTCGAGAGCTGCCTCACGGCCGACCTGTGGATTCGCACCTGCACCCAGACCTTTGGTGATATCACCACCAATCTGAATAACATTGCCAACGCTTGTCTTACGAAGTGCTTGCGCATCAGTGTTAACGCTGATGAATTCCACACCTTCGATGGATTCACGCACCATGTGTTCAACAGCGTTACCACCGCCGCCACCAACTCCAACGACCTTGATTACTGCATCGTCAGACATTTCCATCATCGGTTCAAACATGTGTTGTCTCCGTTTATCCTGCAACTCAGGTTAAAACTCTTTTTGTATCCAGTTACGCAATTTACCGAAAAAGCCAGTAACAGATGAGCGTTTAGGTTCATTGTAATCGCTATCGTCACTAGACTGCATGTCTCTTGCGTAATGAAGTAATCCAACTGCCGTAGAATGGTACGGCTCTTTTACATAGTCAGTTAAGCCGCTGACTTCGAGCGGTTTGCCGACCCTTACTTGGTTGCGGAATACGCGTTCCGCACATTCGACGACCCCGTCCATTTGCGCAGCGCCGCCAGTCAGTACTACACCGGCTGCCAGATGGTGCTTAATGCCCTCTGCGCGTAATTTTGCCTGAACGGTATCGATCGTTTGGTTAACCAGTCCCATAAGCTCAGAGTAGCGTGGCTCTATCACTTCTGACAATGTTTGACGTTGCAGACTACGTGAAGGTCGCCCACCTACGCTTGGAACGTTAACCGTGTCATCCTTACTGACCAGTTCACTTAAAGCACAGCCATATTTTACTTTTATTTCTTCAGCATCGCTTACTGGCGTACCAAAAGCAAAAGCAATATCGCTTGTTACCGCATTTCCCGCGTACGAAAATACTTCTGTGTGACGTAGCGCACCACCCGTCCAGATTGCAACATCCATCGTGCCTGCGCCAATATCGACCACACAAACTCCAAGCTCTCTTTCATCCTCGGTAATTACTGCATTACTTGCAGCAAGCCCAGAAAATACAAGTTGCTCTACCTTAAGGCCGCAACGTTCTACCGCCTTAATGATATTGCGCGCCATGTCATTATGGCAGGTGATAAGATGGACACTTACTTCCATTCTTACCCCAGAGAGACCAAGCGGGTTTTTAATCCCTTCCTGGTAGTCGATGGTAAACTCTTGTGGAATCACATGAAGGATTCGCTGTTCATCACCGATTTTAATTGATTTTGCAGTATGGATAGCTCTGTCCATATCCTCTTGAGAAACTTCCTCATCAGATATCGTACCCATACCTTTTTCGATTCGGCTTGCGATATGCTTACCAGACAACGAAATGAATACTCGGCTGATTTGGCACTCGGCCATTAACTCAGCTTGATCAATTGCGCGTTGTACTGATTTTACAACCGACTCCAAGTCATTCACGCCACCTTTGTCCATGCCGCGCGAAGGGCTACTACCCGCACCAATTATGTTAATTTGGCCATCTGGTAAAATTTCGCCCACTAGAGCTGATACGGTTGCAGTGCCTATATCAAGACCAACAATAATGTTGTCGTCTGCGGCCTTAGTCATCTGTACTCTCTTCTAACTCTTCTTCAGGAAACCAACCGACTGCAGCTCCTGTATCGTACCTGAGATCGATATAACTGATTCTTTGCGTGTCACTACCAAGCTTGTTATAGAGTGAGAAAAAACGCTCTATACGCTCAAGAAGAGACTCTTTACCGAGCTCTAATCGAATACCGTTTTCAAGGATGATTTGCCAAGCTCGTCGCTCATTTAATACCAGAGACGATATCGCTAAACCTAGTTGCTGAAACTTAGGACTCAAATCACGGTAGGTTTGTAAAACCTCAGGTCCGCTATCTTTAGGTCCATACAGCTTAACTTTATCTTCCTTTACCAGACCAACATCCCCGTCGAATACCAAGCCGTTTTTATCCAACAACTCGTTGCCATTCCAAATGGCTTCAGGATGATGCTCTGTCAAAAAAACTTTTACTGTATCTGGCCATTGCTTTCGAATTGCTGCATGAGCAACCCATGGCAAGGCTTCAACACTTTGCTGTAATACATCGATGTCTTGTGACATAAACGTACCAATGTGGTCAATTCTGCTGAATGCAGTTTGAACATCATCAGCTTTGATATACTCCAACTCTCCTTGGAGCACTATTTTGGATAGAGGAAGTCTTTGGTCATCCCACATCCAACTGATCGCCGAGTACAAAACAGAACTAATTAAAGTCAAAACTACGACAAAAAATAGCGCACCTAAGATTTTATTTTTGCGACCACGATTATTATCCGTGTTCAGTCGCTCTTCATTTAGTGCAATATTCAACAACGTCTTCGTTTCCTGACCTTTGTCGCCTACCTTGCTCATGTTAATAACACACTAACAAAAGCAATGACTATAACCTTGAGATTATACTGAGCTCTAATAAACTATCAAACACTGATAACAATAAATCACAACGTTGTTGGCGCAAAATCGAGATCTAGGTCTTTATCTTAAAGCTCACACCGAATTTCAGTTTATCCCATCATTTTATTAATATTTAGCTCAAGAGCTGCCAGCTGTTTAGCTACTTTACCAACATCACCAGCACCTTGAGTTAAAATTAGGTCTCCGTCTTGTATAACGTTAGCCAAAACTGACGGTAATTGCTCGATTTCTGGAACAAAAATTGGATCTAGCTTACCTCTACTGCGAATTGTGCGGCATAATGCGCGTCCATCTGCGCCTGCAATAGGCTTTTCACCTGCAGAATAAACATCCAACATTATCAGCACGTCGACCTGCTCAAGTACGTTAGCAAAATCATCATACAAATCACGGGTTCGGCTGTAGCGGTGCGGTTGGAAAATCATTACCAAGCGCTTGTCTTGCCAACCGCTGCGCGCTGCATTGATCGTTACGCCGACTTCCGTTGGGTGGTGACCGTAATCGTCCACCAACATCGCATGGCCGTTGCCCGTATCAAATTCACCAAGGTGATCAAAGCGACGTCCCGTACCTTGCGTTCCCGCCATTGCTTTCAGGATCGCGTCATCTTCAATGTCATCTTCCGTTGCAACTGCGATTGCAGCTGATGCGTTGAGTGCATTATGACGACCCGGGATATTCAGAGTGATATCAAGATCGGCTCTGCCTTTACGAACCACTGTAAATTTACCTTGCTGGCCTTCTTGACGGTAATTCTCGATACGTACGTCCGCATCTTCAGAGAAACCATAGGTAATCACCTGACGGCTAATACGCGGAATTAACTCGCGAACGACAGGATCATCAATACAAACAATCGCTTGACCATAAAATGGAAGATTATGCAGGAAGTCGATGAAGGTTTGCTTCAGGGTTTCAAAGTCACCACCGTAAGTATCCATATGATCGGCTTCGATGTTGGTAACAATGCTCACCATTGGTTGAAGGTGCAGGAATGACGCATCGCTTTCATCCGCTTCTGCAATAAGGATACGGCTAGATCCAAGACGTGCGTTGGTCCCCGCACTTTTCACCAAGCCACCGTTAACAAACGTTGGATCAAGACCCGCTTCTGAGTAAATTTGCGTCACAAGCGCCGTGGTTGTGGTTTTGCCATGTGTACCTGCCACAGCAATGCCATGACGAAAACGCATCAACTCAGCCAGCATCTCTGCGCGACGAACAATAGGAATACGTAGCTCACGAGCCGCCATCACTTCTGGGTTTTCTTCGTTGATAGCTGTAGAAACAACAACCACACTTGCTTGCTCAACATTGCTTGCCTGATGCCCGATATAGATGGTTGCGCCTTTAGCGGCTAATCGTTCAGTTACCGCATTCTTTGCAAGATCAGAACCGGTAATTTGATAACCTTCGTTTAGGAGCACCTCAGCAATGCCGCTCATACCCGCACCACCAATACCGATGAAGTGGATTGATTTCACGCGACGCATTTCTGGAACCATGGCGCGAATCTGAGCTAAGTCTTGTGTATGTTCAATAGTCATCTGTTTCTATTCTCGATAATTCATTAACGCTTTTCAGTCAAAGCGACGATGGCTTGTGCGACAGTTTTGTCGGCGTCCAGTTTAGCGGCGCCACGTGCATGCTGAGCCATCTCTAGTAAAGTTTTGCGATCTAACTGCTGGATTTGCTCAGTGAGTGATTCAACCGTAAACACTGGTTGTTCAATCATTTTCGCGGCTCCGCATTCGACTAAATGATCCGCATTGAGTGCCTGTTGGCGGTCTTTGTGCATAAACGGTACGAAAATAGCGCCGACACCAGCGGCAGAAACTTCAGATACCGTCAAAGCCCCTGAGCGACACACTAACAGGTCTGCCCATGCATACGCTTCCGCCACATCATCAATAAATTCGGTCACTTCGGCATTAACCACATTGTGTTTCTGATATGCGGCTTGCACTTCTTGTGCTGAGCCTTTACCCGCTTGATGACGAATACAGTAGTCTTCACCTAAGTTAGCCATAACCTCAGGTAACGTTTGGTTAAGAATACGAGCGCCTTGGCTACCACCCATGACCAAAATCCGAATAGGACCCTGGCGGCCTTGCATACGAAGTGCTGGTTCAGCCAGTTGAGTCACATCCTCACGTACAGGATTACCGACAACCTCAGCTTTTGGGAAAGCACCAGGAAAAGCCTGAAATACTTTTTTAGCGATCTTAGACAGCCATTGGTTCGTCAAACCTGCAACGGCATTTTGTTCATGTAGAACAACCGGAATACCACTTAACCAAGCCGCAATGCCACCAGGTCCACTCACGTAACCACCCATGCCCAAAACCGCATCCGGCTTCCACTGTTTCATGTGAGTACGCGCTTGCATAATGGCATTGATAATTTGGAATGGTGCCGCCAGAAGACGCTTAACGCCCTGACCTCGCAAACCTTTCACTTTGATGAAGTCGATTTCAATACCATGCTTAGGTACCAAATCCGCTTCCATTCGATCCGCCGTACCTAACCAGCGAATCTCCCAACCTTGTTCCTGCAGTTGCTTAGCAACGGCAAGCCCCGGAAATACGTGACCGCCAGTACCACCAGCCATCACCATCAAACGTTTAGTTTTCTTCATTAGTTTGTTGTTCTGATTGTTGTTGCTCGCGTTTCAAGCGGCATTCGTGATCGATACGCAGCAATATGGATACTGCAACGGACATAATAATCAGACTGGAACCACCATAACTGATTAGCGGAAGGGTCAAACCTTTGGTTGGTACGATACCTGCGGCAGCGCCGACGTTAACCAGTGTCTGGAACGCGAACCAAATGCCAATACCGAACGCGAGGTATCCACCAAAGATTTCGCCGTCTTCAAAAGCACGCTTACCAATGTAAACGGCTTTCAGTACCAGACTAAATATCAACATCAGCACCAGCACGACGCCGACAAAACCAAGTTCTTCGGCCAATACGGCAAACACGAAGTCAGTGTGCGCTTCTGGTAGGTATTCGAGTTTCTGAATGGAGTTACCCAGCCCTTGGCCAAACCATTCACCGCGACCAAACGCCATCAAAGATTGAGTCAGCTGATAACCGCTACCGAATGGATCTTCCCAAGGATCGAGAAATGACGTTACGCGTCGCATACGGTAAGGCTCGACCAGAATCAAACCGACGACGGCGCCGATACCAGCGACCATCAGTGCGAGAAACTGGGTTAACTTTGCGCCCGCAATAAACAGCATGCCGAATAAGGTCACAAGCATTACCACAACCGTTCCCAAGTCTGGCTGTCCCAACAATAGTACGGCAAAAAATGCAAACACCATGATTGGCTTCATAAAGCCGCCAAAGAAGGTTTGACGCACTTCGTCTTGTTTTCGGACTAAATAGCCAGACATAAAGATAAACAGGGCCAGCTTCGCGACCTCGGCAGGCTGCAGGTTAAACAGCCCCAGAGGGATCCATCGAGAGGCACCATTTACAGACTTACCCGCTAGCAACACGATGATAAGCAAAGTAAAAGAGAGCCAAAGCAAATAGTGACTGCGCTTGAACCACTCTTCCAAAGGAACTTGGAGAATCACTGCTGATGTGATCAACGCAAGCACAAGAAAAGTCGCGTGACGGAACATAAAGTGGAAAGGCTGATCAGTCAGGCGTGAGCTGATAGGAAAAGAGGCCGACGTTACCATGATCAATCCCGTCAACATCAACCCCAACGCAATCCACACCAATTGGCGATCAAACAGTGCCTCTGGTGCAGGCTGCCTGAGCCAATTACTGATGTTGTGTTTAACGTTACCTAAACTCACGAAACGAGTGACCTTCAATTGTTATGCGTATTTTTTAGCAAGCGCGGCGAATACATCACCTCTTGCCATAAAGTTGTCGAATTGATCAAAGCTAGCACATGCAGGAGACAGCATCACCATATCACCCGCTTTTAACTGTGAAGATATTTGCTGAATCACATCTTCCATCGTATCGAAACGAGTCGCAGATGGATGCAATGGTAAAAACTCATCACCATCTTTACCAAAGCAGCACAATTGTAAATTCAGCGTCGCGAAAATCGGTTCTAATGGAGTGAAATCTGCGCCTTTACCAACGCCACCAACCAGTAGATACAACTTGCCAGTCAGCTCCAACCCCGATAGTGCCGCCATCGTGCTCGCAATATTGGTTGCCTTGGAATCATTGACCCATTTAACACCTTGATTATCTTCAACAACCTGGCAACGGTGTGTCAGTCCGGTGTAATTTTTTAGTGTATTCAATGTGTTGTGACAATCAACACCCGCAGCCTTAAGCAGTGCTAATACAACCAGTACGTTCGCTAAATTGTGCTTACCGACAAGCTTGAGTTCATCACTGGCAATCACGCGCTGGCCGTGATCAAGTAACCAGGTTCTCTCACCATCGGTTTCTAAACCAAACGCTTGCTCATCGCCACCAAAGGTAACCACAGGCATGTCATGATCTGGGAAGGTCTCCTGATCATCTCGATTCACTACCGCAAGCTCAGCATGATTAAAAATACGCAATTTTGCTGATCGGTAGTCGGCCATGCTTTCATAACGATCCATATGATCTTCAGAAAGATTCAGAAACGCTGCCGCTTTTAACTTGAGGCTAGACGTGGTTTCCAACTGGAAGCTAGAAAGTTCAAGCACATACAAGTCTGCTTCTTGATCAAGTAGATCGAGCGCAGGAACGCCAATATTGCCGCCAACACCAACGCTTAACCCAGCGGCTTTTGCCATTACGCCAGTCAAATCTGTTACCGTGCTTTTACCGTTTGAGCCGGTAATCGCTACAACGGGCTTAGTGACTGCCCAAGCAAACAGTTCAATATCACCGACAACAGGGGTCCCCTGGCCTAGTACAGACTGAATTTCAGGCGTCGCAAGTGCGATACCAGGGTTCGTCACCACCAAGTCAGCCTCTGCAAGCCACGCGGCATTCCAGCCACCGCTGTGCAGTTCAACCCCTTCAGGAAGGCGTTCAGCCCCCGGAGGATTAGCTCGAGTATCAATGACTTTAACCACCAGCTGTGGCTGATATTTTCTTAGGTGTTTAACGACAGAGAGCCCGGTAATACCGAGCCCTACGACGACAACACTATGTATGTTTTGCCAACGTTCCATATTTGTTCACACTGTAACTCTTGTCTGAGAAGGCGCGATTAACGCACCTTCAGTGTTGCTAGGCCAATCAGAACAAGAACAATAGAAATAATCCAGAAACGCACGATAACACGAGGCTCTGGCCAACCTTTAAGTTCATAGTGGTGATGGATAGGTGCCATGCGGAAAATACGCTGACCACGTAGTTTGTAAGAACCCACCTGAAGAATAACCGACAGGGTTTCCATCACAAATACACCACCCATGATAACCAGTACAAATTCCTGACGAACCAATACTGCGATGGTACCTAGCGCACCGCCCAAAGCAAGTGAGCCTACATCGCCCATGAATACTTGCGCTGGGTAAGTGTTGAACCACAAAAAGCCAAGACCAGCACCAACAATCGCCGTACAGACGACTACCAATTCAGAAGCGTGAGGAAGGTAAGGGATATGCAGGTACTCAGAGAAATTAACGTTACCTGTCGCCCAAGAAATAACTGCAAAGCCAGCTGCTACCAGAACCGTTGGCATAATCGCCAAGCCATCCAGACCATCAGTCAGGTTTACCGCGTTACTCGTACCGACAATCACAAAATAAGTGAAGATAATGTACAACATGCCCATTTGCGGCATGACATCTTTAAAGAATGGCACCACAAGTTGAGTTGCAGCAGTATCTTTGCCGTAAGCGTAAAGCGCGAATGCCACCACAAATGCAATTAACGACTGCCAAAAGTATTTCCAGCGCGCGATCAAACCATCGGTATTCTTACGCACTACCTTACGATAGTCGTCGACAAATCCGACAGCACCATAGCCAAGTAACACCGCAAGTACCGCCCAGACATAAGGGTTTGATAAATCCGCCCAAAGCAGAATAGTGATAGAAATTGCAGCCAAAATCATGATACCGCCCATGGTCGGTGTACCACGTTTACTAAAGTGAGATTCTGGGCCTTCGTTACGTACTACCTGACCGATTTGCAGCATTTGCAAACGCTTGATCATGATAGGTCCCATCCAAAGAGACAGGCCTAAGGCAGTTAGTACACTTAATATTGCTCGAAAAGACAGGTATTCAAACAAGCGAAAAAAAGAAAAATATGGCTGTAGCAGCTCGGCAAGCCAGATAATCATTAAAAATACTCCTTCAAAGCAGCAGCGACTTCAAACATACGAGCACCGTTCGCTCCTTTAACCAATATGGTGTGGTTTTCAGAAACGGTTTGGTCTAGATGCTGCTTGATGTAGTCAATCATATCTTGATGTGTCTCAAAGTGAGTGCCGTCGCACAGGTCACTGATTACCTTTGCGTCCGCCCCATACGTGAGAACGTGTTCAAATTTTTGTGGGGCAGCATGTTCCCCGACTTGACGATGAAGTGCAAGACTTTCCTCGCCCAATTCAGCCATATTGCCTAAAATCAACCAACGTTGTCCCTTGAAAGCAGCCAATAAGTCCACTGCGGCTTTCATCGCGGGAACACTGGCATTATAGCTGTCATCAATCAGCTTGACAGATTGACTCAGTTGCTCAACGTCTACTCGGCCTTTAACCTTATTAAGATTCAGCAGGCCAGATTGAATTTCTTCAATCGAGGCACCCATTTTTAGGGTAATAATTGCAGCCGCAATCGCATTCGCAACATTGTGTTGACCAATAATACCCAGCGATAGTTCAATTTCTTGTCCATCTTCGGCTAGGTGCAGAGTGAAGCTGGCTTTACCTTCTTCATTCATTACTATATCGGAAGCATAGAAATCAGCTTGAGTGTTACTTTGCGAAAAAGTGATCACCTTCTTATCGGCAAGGACTGATTGCCATAACGCATCACCCTGACTATCCAGGTTAACAATTGCGATTCCGCCAGCTGATAATCCTTGGTAGATTTCACCTTTCGCATGCTTAACGCCTTCAATGGAACCAAACCCTTCAAGGTGTGCCGCTGCAACATTGTTGACCAGCGCGATATCCGGTTTCACTAATTGAGTGGTATAGGCAATTTCACCGATATGGTTAGCGCCCAGCTCAATGACGGCATAGTCATCGTCGGCTTGCGAACGTAAGAGCGTTAATGGCACACCGATATCGTTGTTGAAGTTACCGGCTGTAAACAACACCTGACCTTTCAACTGAAGAATGCTCGCCACCATTTCTTTTACTGTGGTTTTACCGCAGCTACCCGTAATAGCAACCGTTGGCGTTTGGCAAGATTGGTGAACCCAGGCTGCGATTTCACCCAAAGCAATTTTGCTGTCAGCGACCACTACTTGTGGGACATCCACATCGAGACGTTTTTGCACCAGCAGAGCACCTGCTCCAGCGTCAACTGCCTGCAGGCAGAAGTCATGCGCGTCAAATCGTTCACCCACTAAAGCAACAAACAGCGAGCCACTCTCAATGGTTCTCGTATCGGTAGAAACCGCAGCGATAGTGATATCTTCACCGACTAATGCACCACGGGTAATTTCAGCAAGTTGAGATAAAGTTACTTTAATCATGATGACAGTCCTAATAGCTGCATTGCAGATTCTCTATCGGAATAATGGATCGTCTCGCCGTTACGAATTTGATAGTCTTCGTGGCCTTTACCTGCCAGCAAGATAATGTCTTGGGCTGACGCATTGTCGAGCGCATATGACAGAGCCTTGAAACGGTCGTGCTGAACAATCGCCTCGTCTGGTTTCGATAATCCAGCCAGCATATCTTTAATGATGAGTTCAGGGCTTTCGCTGCGCGGGTTGTCGTCCGTTAACACAACCTTGTCACCCAAACGCTCTGCAATTTCAGCCATCATTGGACGTTTACCTGGATCACGATCTCCGCCACATCCGACGATCGCCCAGAGCTGACCGTCACAATGCACACGCAGCGCCTGCAACGCTTTTTCTAATGCATCCGGGGTGTGCGCGTAATCAACCACGACTTTGGCTCGGTTATCTGTCTGGAACAGTTCCATTCGGCCTAATACCGGCTGTAATTGATTCGCCGTCGCCAAAAGCGCTTGTTTGTCAAAACCTAAGCTTAGCAAAGTCGCAAACGCTAACATCAAGTTAGCCGCGTTGAACTCCCCAATCAAAGGGGCGTATAAGGTGCCGCTGCCAAACATACCGTCAAAATCGATAGTAATACCAGATTCTGCATACGTAACGTTGCTGGCCCATAATGCGTTTGTGAACTCAGTTGTCTGCACTAAAGAAACTGCAATCGGATTTGGAAGATCTTTAGCCCACGCAGCACCGACTTCATCATCAACGTTAATGATGGCTTTTTCACACTGGTGCTGGGTAAAGAGGCTAAATTTAGCACTCGCGTAATCTTCCATCGTGCCATGATAGTCGAGGTGATCACGGCTCAGATTGGTAAACACGCCAGCCGAAAATGACAGAGCTTTCACTCGTCCTTGCACTAAGCCATGAGAAGAAACTTCCAGCGCCGTGTACTTCGCGCCCTGCTCAGCTAATGACGCAAGCGTATGTTGAATTTCCACCGCGTTGCCGGTGGTGTTCGCGGCTGCTTGCAAATTATCTAAGAAACCATTTCCTGTCGTCCCCATCACGGCCGCTTTCGAACCGATGAGCTCAATCCACTGCGCAATCAGTTGGGTGATGGTGGTCTTGCCATTGGTTCCTGTAACACCAATAAGATCCATTGTTGGATAGCGATAAAGTTGACCTGCCATTTCAGACAGACACTTATCCAAAGCACTCAAATAAATAACCGGAATGTCATCGACCAACTCTATGGTGCCATGCGTTTTGTTCTCACAGGCTTGTGCAATAACTGCATTCGCACCTTGCTGAATTGCCGCCGGAATAAACTTCCTTCCATCCACGACGTGCCCGACAATCGCAACAAAAGTGGTACCGGGTTGAACTCTTCGGCTGTCGAGTTCCAGTTCAGAGACAAGAACGGACGCTAAACTTGGGCAATCAACCCAAGAGGACAGCAATGTGTCCATACTGATGGCTTTAGTCATATTTGTTCTCCGAGCTTTGGCTCAGGTTTACTCAAGTTATTTGGCAGTAAGCTAACTTTGCTTACTGCTGGAATTTATTTTCATCGGGTGCCACGTTCAGGATCTGTAGCGCCCCTTTCATAATTTCAGAAAAGACCGGAGATGCCACTGAACCACCGTAGTAATCATCACCTTGCGGCTCATTGACGATCACAACGAGTGCGATTTTAGGGTCACTAACGGGGGCGAGACCTGCGGTGTAAGTAATGTACTCATCACTGTATCCACCCGCAGAAGCTTTACGAGAAGTACCCGTTTTTGCCCCGATTCGATAGCCCGGCACGGCCGCACGGCGAGCGGAACCACCTTGCTGAGTTACCGTTTCCAGCATATTAAGTACCTGACGCGCATGCTCAGGGCTAACGACCTGGCGAGACATATTGTTGTCGTTACTTTTTATAATATGTATCGGCTCGTATTTACCAAGGTTACCCAGCGTCGCGTACGCGTGAGCAAGCTGAATTGGTGTAATGGAAAGACCATAGCCGAAAGAAATGGTCGCTCTTTCAATTGGTGACCAACGCGAACGACTAGGGAAAATACCCGTTACTTCACCCACCAGATTCAAGCCAGAAAGCTCACCAAAACCGACCGAGCTGTATAAGCCCAGTAGCGCTTCAACAGGCATTTGCATCGCCAGTTTAGTCACACCGACGTTACTGGATTTTTTCAGGATCATTTCCAGGCTGGCTTTACCTACGGGAGAGACATCTTTTACCCGGCTTCCACCTAATCGAAGCACACCGTTCCCTGTATCAACGATGGTATCAGTATCTGCGATGCCATTTTCTAACGCAGCCAGAATCACAAACGGCTTAATAGTCGAGCCCGGCTCCATCGAGTCGGTAATCACGCGGTTCCGCATTTTGTAGCTTTGCCAATCACTACGATTATTCGGGTTGTACGATGGTGCGTTAACCATCGCCAGTACCGCCCCCGTTTTTACGTCCAACATCACAACAGAGCCAGAGGTTGCGCGGTGGTCGGCCACGGACTGTTTAATGGCACGATAAGCAATGGCTTGTAAACGCTGGTCAATCGTCAATTGCAACGACTTGCCTTCTTGCTTGTCCTGCCAGGCTATATTCTCTACCACTCGACCATAACGGTCTTTACGGATGGTTTTTTTACCTTCTTGGCCAGTCAGCCATTCATCATAGCTGCGCTCTACGCCTTCCAAGCCATGGCCATCGATGCCTGTTACTCCCACTAAGTGAGCACTAACCTCACCTGCAGGATAATAACGACGAGACTCGGATTTAAGCCCAACGCCCGGTAGTTTCAACTCACGGATGTAATTCGCCATGGCGGGACTAACCTGACGCTGCAGGTAAATGAAACGACGCTTTTCATTGCGCTTGATCTTGTCAATAAGACCTTGCCGCTCAACGCCAAGAACGTCCGCCAGCGCGTACCAACTTTGAGTCTGACTGAGCGCATTTTCTTTAAAGATGGTCGCCGGATCGGCCCAAACTGCTTCGACAGGTACACTGACGGCAAGAGGCTCTCCGTTTCTATCAGAGATAATGCCTCGTGCAGAAGGAATCGACTTAACTCGAACAGAACGAAGATCACCTTGCTTGATCAGGTTATCAGGCTCAATGATTTGAATGTACGCTACACGCCCAATGAGGAGTGCAAACGCACAAAAGACGAAAAACAGTAACAGATGGAAACGCCAACGAATCAAAAATGACTCTTCTACCTCGACTTTTGCCGCTTTTTTTTCGATTTTCTTCTCATCGACTGCAGCTTTTGTTTTTGCGGGAACCTTCCGCTTATTTCCTTGTTTGGTACTGGTTTTCTTTCTAATCATTTTAGTGTGATAACCACTTCTTTATCGCCATCAGGTCGTTTCATTTCAAGCTCCTTTTTTGCAAGGTCTTGAACTCGACTGTGTTCTGCCAGGGCGGTTTCTTCCAACATCAGGTTGCGCCATTCGCTGTCTAGTCGCTCTCGCTCAACCAGAGTATGGTCTTTTTCGGTGATCGCTTGACGCGCATGGTGGGTAGCAAATACCACTCCCATTGCTGATGCCAGAATAAGAAGCAACAACAATAATGGCCAACGACCAACTGTGAATAAGTCCGTGGCAATCAACTTAGCAAGGTTAGGAGTGGATTTCGTCATAATAATTAAAGCTTTTCAGCAATTCTTAACACTGAACTGCGTGAGCGAGGGTTTATGTCAATTTCTTGTTTACTTGGCTTAATCGCTTTGCCAATGGGTTTCATGTTCTCACTGCCCAGCTCTTTGATTTGAGCTTCGGTTAGTGGAATACCATGCGGGACTTCCGGCCCTTTACTCTCTTTGCGAATAAAGCGCTTAACCATGCGGTCTTCCAATGAATGGAAGCTGATTACAGACAGACGCCCTTGTGGAGCAAGAATACTTGCCGCCCCTTTTAGCGCGGTATCGATCTCTTCTAGCTCACTGTTGATGTAAATACGGAATGCCTGAAATGCACGTGTCGCTGGGTGTTTTTTCTCTTTAAAGCTTTTTGGCGCAGCTTCTGAAATTAGCTTCGCCAACTGGCCTGTACGAACCATTGGCTCGTTTTCTTCGTTTTCACGGTATTCCACAATCGCGCGCGCAATACGACGGGCGTGTTTGTCTTCACCAAATTCGCGAATAACCCAGGTGATGTCATCCAAATCCGCTTCCATTAGCCACTGAGATACCGGAATGCCCGTGGTTGGATCCATACGCATGTCCAGTGGGCCATCTTTCATAAAGCTAAAACCACGCTCAGCGTCGTCTAGCTGAGGGGAAGATACGCCAAGATCCAGCAATACACCGTCTACTTTGCCAACCAGATCGTAGTCTTGTGCGTATTCAGCCATGCCAGAGAAGGGACCATGAATAATGGTAAAACGAGGATCGTCAATCTTACCCGCTTCTGCGATTGCCTGTGGGTCGCGGTCAATACTGTAAAGTCGGCCGTTTTCACCTAGCTTAGATAAAATCGTACGGCTGTGACCGCCTCGGCCAAATGTTCCATCGATATAGATACCGTCAGGTTTGATAGCCAGGCCATCAATGGATTCATTTAATAACACGGAAATATGTTGAAAGGTTTCGGTCATAGCTTTCTCGTTGAATAATCTTGAAGCGATTTTTAGGGCGTGTTGTTCTCTCATGCTGATTTAATCAGCGAGTGAATAATAGTTCCTAGTGTACTGATTTCCCACATCATCGCCACCACAAGTCTAGAGTTAGACGTGATTTAACGCCAAGTTTATTGGTAATGACGCAGTCTGAGTCAATAAAATGCAAAAAACCCATCATTACTATAAAGTAATGATGGGTCTCGAATAGTTGGAGCCGACACATAAGCCGGGTTCTGTTCCGCTTGCGCGGCGGTAGCCATTCGTCTAGGCCAGCAATCACTCACTGGCTCGAGCAACCTACCCGCCTCCTTACGCGAGCAACGCAATGTGGAGGCCTATTTGGTCTTGCTTCAGGTGGAGTTTACCCTGCTACGAACTATTACTAGTCGCCCGGTGCGCTCTTACCGCACCCTTTCACCCTTACCTGATCCCTTACGGGCCATCGGCGGTCTTCTCTCTGCTGCACTTGTCGTAGGCTTGCGCCCCCCAGGCGTTACCTGGCACCTTGCTCTGTGAAGCCCGGACTTTCCTCCCCTTTGTCAGTCTCCCGAAGGACGTCAACGTCAGTTTCCCGAAGGACCTCAACGTCAGTCTCCCGAAGGACATCAACAAAGCAGCGACTACCCAGTCAGCTCCGGAGCGGATTGTATAGAGTTCTCACTTCAGAGTCTAGTTAGATCACAGATATGATGTAAGGAATGCATCAAGTGGTGCTTTTTTACTCTAACAACGCCCCAGCATGACGTCTGGTCAGAAGAAAAAAAGGGCTAATGAAAATCATCAGCCCTAATCCATTTTGCCAGGTAAACCTGTTTAGACAGAGGTCGCCTGACTAATCCAGGTTTTCTAAACCCCACTTATACAGAGCATTCTTTTTAAGGTTATGGATTTCTGCCACCAACGCCGCCGCCTTTTTGAGTGGCAACTCTTTGGTCAAAATACCCAGTGTGCGCAACGCGTCATCAGGCAAAGAGTCATCCGCCGTTTCACGATGGCCATGAATCAGTAACACCATTTCTCCGCGCTGTTGGTTGTCGTCGCTTTTCACCCACTCGATTAACTCTCCAAGCGGCATACCTTGAATAGTTTCAAACGTTTTGGTCAACTCTCGCGCCAAAACTACTTCTCGTTCAGGGCCAAGAACGTCTAACATATCTTGTAGAGAGTCTAAAATGCGATGTGGCGACTCATAAAAGATACAGGTGCGTTCTACCGATGCGATTTCTAAGAACTTGTCTTTACGTCCTTTGCTTTTAGGCGGTAGAAACCCTTCAAAACTGAAGCGGTCAGACGGCAAACCAGAAGCACTTAACGCCGTAATAACCGCGCACGCACCAGGAAGAGGCACAACTCTTACGCCCGCTTGACGACATTTTGTCACCAGATGGTATCCTGGATCGCTGATTAAAGGTGTACCCGCGTCAGAAACCAGAGCGATGGACTGGCCTGAAAGTAGCTTTTCTACCAAAACCTGTGCTTTTTGCTGTTCGTTGTGATCATGCAACGCAAAAGTTTTGGTTTGAATATTGAAGTGAGACAGTAATTTACCCGTATGTCGGGTATCCTCAGCAGCAATGATGTCCACATTCGACAGAACTTCGATAGCACGTTGGGTGATATCTGCTAAATTTCCGATTGGAGTCGGTACGATATAGAGAGTTGGCCCCTCATTCGGCAAATTATTTTTATCTGTCATTTGTTTACCATCACTTCAACGATTAATATAAAGACAATTTTGTACAAAATTATAGAGAACTCACGGCAATGATTAACCATAAGAGACTCAGTGTACCACGCATACTCACTCCTGTTGCACTAGCAATTACACTCGCCGCCTGTTCTTCAGGTCCGAGACAACCTGATGGTGTAGATGTCACACTGGAGCCTACCCAGTCAGTGCAGAGCTACATGATTCAAGCTGACAGTTCGGAAGGCAGCGTGCAAAACGACTGGTTGATCATGGCAGCCAAAGCCGCAATTCAAGCCAACCAATTTGATCAAGCTGACCTGCTGATCACACGACTTTCTCGCCAACAGTTGTCAGAAGTGCAACAGGCAGAGTGGCAACTGGCGCGAGCGACCATACAGCAAAAGCAAGGCAATTACTCTCAGTTACTTCAGCTACTGAACTTTAAGCCTTGGTGGAAACTACCAAACGACCAATGGAAGGATTACTACGCGTTACGTGCAGACGCTTACCAAAGCCTGAACCAGTCATTTGAAGCAAACCGTGAACTGGTCATGCTAGGTCATTACTCTTCGTCTCCTGAGCAACGTGAGATTTCCAGCCGTATTTGGATGAACTTCGGTAGCTACTCAGAAGCAGAATTGTCGTCGCTAAGCACCGCTCCAAACGAAGAAGTTTTGAGTGGCTGGTTGCAACTGGCGATTTACTCTAAAGCCATGTCGGGTAACCTTTCTCAGCTAAGAAATACGCTGGATCGTTGGTTAACGGAAAACCCTTCACACCCGGCTGCGGTTTACACACCTGAAGAAATTCAAAATATTCTGTCTCTCAACATTGTTAAGCCAAATAATACAGCGTTGCTACTGCCGCTGACGGGGAAATTCGCGCCTCAAGCACAGCTGATCCGTGAAGGCTTCATGTTTGCGATGATGAATGATGAGAATCGTGACGAGAGCACAAGCTTAACCGTGATCGATACGCACGCGTACAGTCCCGAGCAAATTAAGCAGCGCCTAATCAACGAGAATATTGATTTTGTTGTCGGCCCTCTGCAAAAAGAAAATGTGGAACTACTGCAAACTTCAATGGATGGCTCTGCAGCTGGCCCGACGATTCCAGCCCTAGCTTTGAACATTCCTGAAGAAATCCAACCGGGCAGTAATATCTGCTATCTGGCACTTTCACCAGAGCAAGAAGTGGCTCAGGCAGCTAAGTACCTGTTCAATCAAGGCTACAATTTCCCGCTAATTCTTGCGCCTAAAGGCAGTTACGGCGAGCGAGTAGTTGAAGCGTTTAATGAAGAGTGGAATAAATACAGCTCAAACAAAGTCGCAACCAGCTACTTTGGTGATAAACGCCAGCTACAAAAAGACATCAATGACGTATTCGGCCTGCAGGAAAGTAAACAGCGTATCGCTCAGATGCAATCGCTGATGAAAATTAAACTTGAAACTCAGCCACGTAGCCGCCGCGACGTAGATGCTGTTTACATTGTTGCAAGAAGTTCAGAGCTGACTTTGATTAAACCATTTATCGAAGTCGCGATTAACCCGGACGCCAAGCCACCACAAATCTTCTCTAACTCTCGTAGTAATAGCGGTGGCGCAACGTACGATGATTTGACTGGCATTATTTACAGCGACATCCCGCTATTGATTGACCCAGATCCGACGGTTGCAGCTGAAATGAAAGAGCTGTGGGCAGAACAATCCAATATGGAAGTCCGCCTAAAAGCACTCGGAATGGATGCCTACAAGTTGATTGGCGAACTGCCTCAGATGAAGCTTGTTCCGGGGCTATCGATACGAGGTCAGACAGGTGTGTTGAGCCTCGACAACAACTGTGTTGTACAACGTGAGCTAAGTTGGACCGAGCGTGGGGCTCTTCAGTAAACGTCAGATAGGTAATCAATATGAAACCCTGGCCAAGCAATATCTGCTTCGCCAGGGTTTACGCTTTGTCGAGCAAAATTTTCTGACAAAAGTTGGCGAAATTGATTTAATCTTCCAACAAGGTGAAACTATCGTCTTCGTCGAAGTCAAATATCGCAACAACGATCGTTTTGGCTCGGCAGCGGAAATGGTCACTCACGCCAAAATGCGTAAGCTGATAAAAACCGCCAACATTTGGCTAAGCCGCCAAAAACAATCCGTACATACAATCGATTACCGGTTCGATGTTATCGCCATTCATGACAGTGGCCGAGATATTAACTGGATACAAAACGCAATATCTGAAGGATAAGCGATGCTAGATAGCATTAAAGACAGCTTTACAGAAAGTATTCAAATTCAAATTGCAGCTGCTGAAGCACTGCCAGACGCTATTACTCATGCGGCTCAAGCCATGGTTTCGAGTTTGCTTAATGGTAATAAAATCCTATGCTGTGGGAACGGTGGAAGTGCCGCCAATTCACAACAGTTTGTCTCTTGCCTTTTAAATCGCTTTGAGACAGAACGTCCAAGCCTGCCGGCGATGGCGCTGACCGCTGATAATACTACCCTTACAGCCGTTGCTAACGACTACCATTATCAGGAAATCTTCTCTAAGCAAGTCCGTGCGTTTGGTCAACCGGGTGATATTCTTCTGGCACTGTCGACCAGCGGTAATAGCAAGAACATTATCAAAGCAATGGAAGCGGCGGTAACACGCGACATGACCATTATTGCTCTGACAGGCAAAGACGGCGGTGAAATGGCGGGGTTACTGGGTGAAAATGACGTCGAGATTCGAATTCCTTCGCATCGTACGGCACGCATTCATGAGGTTCACATGGTGACCTTACATTGCTTATGTGACCTTATAGACCAAGTGCTTTTCCCTGCTCACGAAGAATAACTCATATTGAGAGTCAGAATCATGCTACGTAGCCTCATCCTTTTACTTACCGTGTTTAATCTAAGTGGTTGTGCGGGTTTGTTCATTGCTGGCGCCGCAACGACAGCCAATATCGTCACGGACACCCGTACTACCAAACAGATCTGGCAAGATAACAACATTGAGTTTGAAGTCGCCGCCATTGGTAACAAACAGCCATTCAAAGGCCAGGCTCGTGTTTTTGCCAGCTCATACAATGGTACCGTGGTGCTGATGGGTCAGGCTCCAACTCAGGACTTAATCAGTGATCTTGAGAAAAGAACCCGTGCAATCACCGGCGTGAAAGTGATTCACAACCAAATGAAGCAAAAAGAGCCGCTGACAGTAACTCAAATCAGCAATGACAGTTGGATCACGACGAAAGTAAAATCCTCACTGCTTACTGATGAGCAGCTTAATGCTGTTAAAGTGAAAGTGATTACTGAAGATAGTGAAGTGTTTCTGTTTGGCTATGTAACAGAAGCACAGAGTCAGAGAGCAATAGAAATCGCACGTAACGTCTCTGGTGTAAAGCAAGTGATTAATGGGTTCCAGTACGGAAAGACAGAGCCCGTTGAAGTTGACTTACCGAACGATGGTACACAGCCAATTCAAAGTGATACAGACGAAGATAACGAAGAAAATGTTGAAGTATTCACGATAACTCAGTGATTGCTAAAGCATCAACTCAAGTATCAAGCAATAAAAAAGCAGCGGAATCGCTGCTTTTTTTATTTAATAACTCTTAAGCTTGGTTTGCCTTTCGGACGAGGTGCTTCACTTTCGCTGTCACCTGATTCCGACTCCGCAACTTGAACGTCATCACTAACCGTAGTAAACGACGGAGATTGCTCTTCTTCCATCGTTTCTTCTTCGATATTGGTATAAGCCTCTTCAGGTTCAAACATCGTACCTGCACCATTTTCACGTGCGTAGATAGCTTGAACCGCATAAACAGGCACAATTACCGAGTGCGGACGACCGCTAAAACGAGCATGGAAAGTAATCGCATCATTGCCCAACTCAAGATTACCAACGGCACGAGGGGCAATATTCAGGATAATCTGACCATCTTGAATAAACTCAACAGGTACACGTACACCTGGCATGGTTGCATCAACAACCAAATGAGGAGTTAAGTCATTGTCTACCAGCCAGTCATAAAATGCTCGAAGCATATATGGGCGGCGGGCAGTCATTTTTGCAATATCCATAATGTATCTAAATCGCTTAACGAACTAGACGCATTTCACGTTCAGCTTCAGTCAAAGAAGCAAGGAATGAATCACGTTCAAATACGCGGTTCATGTAAACCTTGATCTCTTTAGAGCCAGGACCAACAAGCTCAATACCAAGTTGAGGTAAACGCCACAACAATGGTGCCAAGTAACAATCGATCAAGCTGAATTCTTCACTCATGAAGTACTCATATTCAGCAAAGATTGGCGCTAGAGTCAGAAGATCGTTACGAAGTTTCGTACGCGCTTTTTCTGATTCTTCAGCGTTACCTTTCATTACTTTTTCAGCTAGTGAGTACCAATTACGTTCGATACGGTACATCATCAAACGGCTGTTACCACGGGCAACAGGGTAAACCGGCATTAGAGGTGGATGAGGAAAACGCTCGTCCAAGTACTCCATGATAATTTTTGAATCGTAAAGCGCGAGCTCACGATCCACAAGAGTTGGCACTGATTTATATGGGTTTAGCTCGATAAGTTCAGCAGGAAGGTTAGCTTCATCAACAAGCTCAACTTCAACACTTACACCTTTTTCAGCCAGTACAATGCGAACCTGATGGCTATACAAATCTGATGCACTTGAGAAAAGAGTCATCACAGAACGTTTATTGGCAGCTACAGCCATGGAGCCCTCCAGTACACTTACAAATAAAAACAATGGAGGCTAAGCCTCCATTGTACAGTCAATTAAAATTGGGAATTAGCACGATATTTTAGCACAATTAATGCACATCACGCCAATACTCTTTCTTAAGCAACACAACGATGATAGTCAGGATGACTAAGAAGCCCATCACCCACCAACCAATTGCGTGACGCTCTAGTTGTACCGGGTCACCAGAGTAAACCAGGAAGTTAACCAGATCACCCACAGCTTTGTCGTATTCGCCTGTACTTAGTTCGCCAGTACCATCCGTTTCAGTACCAATAACAACTTTAACTTCTTCACCATCAACGTGGTGAGTTTCGTAGACTGGTGTTGGGATACCTTGTAGTTCTTCAAGTACATGTGGCATACCAACACTTGGGAATACAATGTTGTTTACGCCAAACGGACGTGATGGATCCACATAGAACGAACGTAAGTAAGTGTATAACCAATCTGCACCACGAACTCGAGCAACCAGCGTCAAATCTGGCGGTGGAGCACCAAACCAGTTTGCCGCTTGCTTAGGTGGCATAGAGTTAACCATCAGATCACCGATTTTCGCTTCTGGATTGAAAATCAGGTTCTCTTTCATTAAGTCTGTTGGAATTTCCAAATCTGTTGCGACACGCTCATAACGCTGGTACTGCGTAGAGTGACAGCCGAAACAGTAGTTCATGAATAACTTCGCGCCGTTTTGCAGCGAAGCTTTATCCGACAGGTCCACGTGTGCTTTATCAAGCGGCACACTGGCCCCCGCTGCCATCGCTAGAGATGGCAACATAGCAAATAGAATTACAATCCACTTCTTCATTTGAATGTCACCCTCTCTGGTAATGGTTTAGTTGCTTCATTTTTGCTGTAGAAGAACAGCAGTACAAAGAACATGAAGTAACCCAAACTAAAGATTTGTGCTAGTAGTGTGTATGTTGGCGTTGCTGGTAACGCACCCAAAATACCTAGCGCAATGAAGCTGATAGTGAATTGGATAATATTCAACAGATGAAGTTTGCTACGGTAACGGTAAGAACGCACTTTACAACGATCTAGCCACGGTAGTACAAACAGAACTGCAATCGAAGCACCCATCAGGATTACGCCCAACAGCTTGTCTGGAACCGCACGCAAGATTGCGTAGAACGGTGTGAAGTACCATACAGGCGCGATGTGCGCAGGTGTCTTAAGCGGGTTCGCTGCTTCAAAGTTAGGCGGCTCAAGGAAGTAACCACCCATTTCTGGGTTGAAGAACAACACGTAACAGAAGAAGAACAAGAAACCAGCTACACCCACCAAATCTTTTACCGTACCGTAAGGGTGGAACGGAATAGAGTCGATGATGTCGTATTTCTTCGAGTAGTAATCGTGGAACTTGAATTGCGTTTGGTAATCATCGCCCATAGTGCCTTTCGGTAGTTTAGTCTCGATACCGTCAGGGTTGTTTGAGCCAACTTCGTGCAGTGCCAATACGTGAAGTACGATAAGCAGAAGCAGTACGATTGGTAGCGCAATAACGTGAAGCGCGAAGAAACGGTTCAACGTTGCACCAGAGATGATGTAGTCACCACGGATCCAAAGTGTTAGATCGTCGCCAATAACAGGAATCGCACCAAATAGAGAAATGATTACTTGTGCACCCCAGTATGACATCTGACCCCATGGTAATAGGTAACCCATGAAAGCTTCAGCCATAAGAACCAAGAAGATCAACATACCGAAGATCCACAGTAGTTCACGAGGCTTTTGGTACGAACCGTAGATCAGACCACGGAACATGTGTAGGTATACAACCACGAAGAATGCTGAAGCACCGGTAGAGTGCATGTATCGCAACAACCAACCGTACTCAACATCACGCATGATGTATTCGATAGAAGCAAATGCACCTTCGCCAGAAGGAACGTAGTTCATCGTTAACCAAATACCCGTTAGGATTTGGTTAACAAGAACCAACATAGCCAGAGAACCAAAAAGGTACCAAAAGTTGAAGTTCTTCGGCATTGGGTATTCAGATAAATGCTTTTTATAAGCATTCATGGCTGGAATACGTTTTTCTACCCAGTCTAACATTGCTTGCATTATGCATCCCCCTCATCAACACCAACTATGAGCTTCGTGTCACTCAGATACATGTGCTTAGGAATCACAAGGTTCAACGGCGCAGGAACACCTTGGAACACTCGGCCAGCCATATCAAACTTAGAACCATGACATGGACAGAAGAAGCCAGATTTCACACCCTGAACTTGCTCTGAGAAAGAATCAGGCAGGTAGCTAGGTGAACAGCCTAAGTGAGTACAGAAACCAACTGCAACAAAGAACTCCGGCTTAATTGAGCGGTACTCATTCTGAGCGTAAGCAGGTTGCTGCTCCATTTCAGACTTAGGATCACGAAGTTTATCGTCGATAGTTTTGAGGTTATCTATCACTTGCTGAGTACGGCGTACAATCCATACAGGTTTACCCTGCCACTCAACACGAACCAATTGGCCCGGTTCGATTTTACTGATATCCACTTCCACCGGTGCACCAGCAGCTTTTGCTTTAGCACTCGGATTCCATGATTTTATAAAAGGAACGGCGACGGCAGCTGCCCCTAACCCACCCACAACTGCCGTTGTAGCGGTTAGAAAACGCCTGCGACCGTTATTTAAAGGCGCGTTGCTCATCCAAACATTCTCCCATTTGCTCCCTTGGATCGTTATTATTCCGCTTATAAGAGCATGGCTAACACATAATGAATTTCGTTATATTTATTGGGAGGAAATGATAAAGAAAACCCTACTTTTTGACAAGATAAAGCTACCTTTTTGTAACATTTGTGAGGCAAATCGCCCGTGTCGTCACAAAAGCAGTAAAATAATAAATGTTTGATGTGATTTGTAACAAGAAAGCGAAAGGAAGAGACACGAAATAACGAGGTTTATCCCTTTTATATCGGTTGTTTTCAGTAAATTAAGTCTACTGAAGAAGAAATAAAATTACCGGACTACTGACGAGAGTTATTAAAATTTTGTAGCACATGAAATTAAGAAAAAACTTAATAATGGCTCAGCTAAATATTGCGTGGGTATTAAGTTAGGTCCGGGATAAAAATATCAAATTAATAGCGTATTTTTCAGCCGTATAAAAAACAAAAAGCTCGGCATATAGCCGAGCTTTTGGTGCACAGTATCCAGAATAACTCTGGAAAGCATAATTCCCGTAAGGAAATTAACGCTTAGAGAACTGTGGACGACGACGTGCTTTACGTAGACCAACTTTCTTACGTTCAACGCAACGAGCGTCACGAGTAACGTAACCAGCTGCACGTAGAGCAGGACGTAGAGACTCATCGTATTCCATAAGCGCGCGAGTGATACCGTGACGGATAGCACCAGCTTGACCAGAAATACCGCCGCCTTTAACTGTTACGTAAAGGTCTAGCTTGTCAGTTAGTTCAACTAGCTCTAGAGGTTGTTGTACAACCATGCGTGCTGTTGGACGACCGAAGTATTCGTCAAGGTTACGCTTGTTTACTACAATGTTGCCGCTGCCTGGTTTGATGAAAACACGCGCAGCTGAGCTTTTGCGACGGCCAGTGCCGTAGTATTGATTCTCTGCCATTTTCGAAATCCCCAATTAGATGTCTAGTACTTGTGGTTGTTGAGCAACATGGTTGTGCTCAGCGCCTGCGTAAACTTTAAGCTTACGGTACATAGCACGGCCTAGAGGACCACGTGGAAGCATGCCTTTAACTGCAAGCTCAAGAACCATCTCAGGTTTACGATCGATCAACTTTTCAAAAGTGATAGATTTTAGACCACCTGGGAACTCAGAGTGACGGTAGTACACTTTGTCTTTAGCTTTGTTACCAGTTACAGCAACTTTCTCAGCGTTGATAACGATGATGTAGTCACCAGCGTCAACGTGAGGAGTGTATTCAGCTTTATGTTTGCCACGTAGGCGAGATGCAATTTCACTTGCTAGACGGCCAAGAGTTTTACCTTCAGCGTCTACAACGTACCAGTCGCGTTTTACAGTTTCTGGTTTAGCAACGAAAGTTTTCATGCTAATAATAACCCGTTAATTAAAATTTAAACTTTAAAGGAACACCCTTTTGGTGCTCCCACACTGTCTAAGAGCCCAGTCATCACCCCTTCGAGTCGGTGGTACTCTCGACCTTCATTGTCGAAATAACTTCGATAATCAGGTCTGCAGTAACGGTGGGTCGCAGGATTATAGAGAAGACCGAAGAAAAAATCACCTTTTTTTGCGCCAAATCACTAATTTTTTCTTCAGTTTTTTTGAAACAAGTAGATTTAAGCCAAATGCTCTCTTGCGAGATACTCATGACTCTGCATCTCAGTTAAACGAGATAGACAGCGCTTAAATTCAAATTCAAGCTGGCCTTGAGTATATAAGCTATCCATCGGCACTTCCGCAGAAATAATGAGCTTAACATGTCGCTCATAAAACTCATCGACCAGAGCAATAAAACGTCTCGCAGCGTCGTCTATTTTGCCGCTCATCTGCACAACATCAGCCAGCAATACGGTGTGATAAATGCGTGAGAGTTCTATGTAATCATTCTGGCTTCGAGTCGTTTGACATAACTGAGCAAAAGAAGCATGCAATACACCGTCGCTGGCTTCGATAACCTCGATATTGCGATGGTTAATTTCTATCTGATGCGCCACGTGCTGCCGCTCACCTGTCAGTTGCTGGTAGTACTTATTCAGGTTAATGGTCGCTTGTTCGTCTAAAGGATGATGATAGATTTCTGCCTGCTCGAGTGTTCTTAAACGGTAATCCACCCCACTGTCGACATTCAAAACATCGCATCGAGCCAAAATCATATCGATTGCAGGCAAGAATCGCGCTCGCTGTAAACCGTTACGGTACAAATTTTGCGGTTCAATATTCGACGTCGCAACTAAGATCATCTGACGCTTAAACATTTCTTGTAGCAATGTAGCCAGAATCATTGCATCGGTAATATCAGAGACAAAGAATTCATCAAAGCACACCACGTCCGCTTCTTTTTTAAACTCGTCAGCCACTTTCGATAATGGGTTTTCAACATCACCCAGTTGCTTCAATTCATCGTGTACTCGGTACATAAAGCGATGAAAATGCACTCGCATCTTTCTTTCTGTTGGCAACGCATCAAAAAAAGCATCCATCAAATAGGTTTTACCTCGACCGACCCCTCCCCAAAAATACAAACCTTTCGGTGGTTCAGGCAATTCAACCTTTTTACCCATGAGTTTTTGCCATTTGGAAAGTTGAGGTACAGGTGCAGACTGAAAATTGACAATAGCGTGGTAGAGCTTATCCAAAGCAGTTACTGCCTGATGTTGGGCTTCATCACGCTGGAATCCATGTTCTGTTATATCTTTTTGATATTGTTGTAGTGGTGTCATCGCATTAAGTCGTTTTAGAGGTACAAAGGGAAGTGTCACCTCGGGGGCAATGTCTGATTACAGAGAATTAGTTATCAGTCCCCGAAGACATACTGCTATTTTTCTTTATCGGCTGTTCAAGCCATAGTAACATGGACGAGCACCGCGTGTAACTAAGTAGTAAAAGACTTGTTAAAACAAATATAAGGAGCAGTTATGCCTTGGATTCATGCCATTGTGGGTTTGCTGGTCGGTACAATCGTAGGCGTAGTCATTAGTAGACTAACCACACCTGAATACAAAAAACAGAAGTCTGTACAGAAAGAATTAGAGTCGGCGAAGTTTGAACTAGAGCAACAACGCCAAGAGCTCGTTGACCACTTTGCCCAAACCGCAGAAATGTTGGATACCCTAGGTAAAGATTACACCAAGCTGTATCAGCATCTAGCGAAGACGTCTTCAGAACTTTTGCCTAATCTACCAGAGCAAGATAACCCGTTTGATAAGAAGACAGCGATGGCTTCAGAGCAGATCAAAGAAGATCAGCCCAATGTCAACGAACAACCTAAAGACTACGCCAATGGCGCAACAGGTCTTTTAAAAGATCAAGAGAAAGAAGTAATTACAGCACCTGAAGCGGTCACCGCCAAAGCATCATAACACCTCTTATCTCCCCTATCGGGCCGATACAAATCTCATTTTGTATCGGCCCTTTTTGAACTTTTCTGAAACAGCCACCTCTAACTTATTTGTGAACTGCTACCCCTTTTGATTATCCCAACTGAACCTTATATTACTAATAGTTAGGATATTTCTTTTTGGCAGACATGTTTCAAGAGGAGTTATTGGATGAAAAAACCACTGCTTGCACTGACCGTTCTATCTCTAAGTTTGAGTTCTATCTTCACGCCAATCCAGGCGACGGCAGCCTTGCCGCTCAGCATGGATGGTCAGCAACTACCTAGCCTCGCACCAATGCTGGATAAAGTGACCCCAGCGGTAGTCAGCATTGCGGTAGAAGGCAAACAGGTGCAAACCAGCCGTATTCCAGAGCAATTTCAATTTTTCTTTGGCCCAGATTTTCCAATGGAACAAACGCGAGAGCGCCCGTTCCGTGGTTTAGGGTCAGGTGTCATCATAGACGCGAACAAAGGTCATATCGTAACCAATTATCACGTAATAAAAGGGGCAGATAAGATTCGAGTACGCTTATATGACGGACGAGAGTATGACGCCGAATTAGTCGGTGGTGACGAAATGGCCGATGTGGCACTGCTCAAATTGGAAAAAGCAAAGAACCTGACACAAATTAAAATTGCCGACTCCGACAAGTTGCGCGTCGGTGACTTTACCGTTGCGATTGGTAACCCGTTTGGTCTCGGTCAAACCGTCACTTCAGGTATTGTTTCCGCCCTCGGCCGCAGCGGTTTAAACCTTGAAAACTTCGAGAACTTCATTCAAACCGATGCAGCGATTAACAGCGGTAACTCAGGTGGTGCCTTGGTCAACTTAAATGGTGAACTGATCGGTATCAACACCGCAATTTTGGGTCCAAATGGCGGCAACGTCGGGATTGGCTTTGCGATTCCTTCTAATATGATGAAAAACCTGACCGAGCAAATCTTAGAATTTGGTGAAGTCAAACGCGGTATGTTGGGTGTTCAAGGCGGCGAAGTCACGTCGGAGCTAGCAGAGGCTCTTGGCTACGAGTCCAGCAAAGGCGCATTTATTGGTCAGATTGTTCCAGACAGCGCAGCTGATAAAGCGGGCTTGAAAGCTGGTGACATCATCGTGTCCGTGAATGGCAAGTCTATTAATACCTTCTCTGAATTGCGCGCAAAAGTGGCAACACTGGGCGCAGGCAAGAAGATAACCCTGGGTGTTGTGCGTGATGGTAAAGACAAAACTTTCGACGTTACGCTTGGCGAGTCAACCAACATCAAAGCGAAAGCGGAAACACTGCACGATGGCCTTAAAGGTGCTGAGTTAAGTAACACCAACCAGAGTGATTCCGTTCAAGGTGTGAAAGTAACCAGCGTTGTTGAAAACTCACCAGCAGCACAATACCAGTTGCAAGAAGGTGATATCATCATCGGTGTGAACCGTCAGCGCGTGAAAAATCTAGCTGAGCTTCGTGCCATTGTAGAGAAGCATAAAGGCGTACTCGCACTTAATATTCAACGCGGTGATCGTACTATTTACCTGGTAATCCGATAGCAATATTCGTTCAAACATGAGTCGATAGAAGCGCGTTGGATACACAACATTCGGTGACAGAGCTCTAATACTTTGACGAACTTTTAGTCGGACAATTAAAAGGACAGCACAATCACGTGCTGTCCTTTTGTTATTTTTCAATGTAATGCTATTCTTCACCTTCCTATGCCACTTTGGCGTTCACACATGGAGAGGATATGCTTAGCTTTTTATTACGTTCTGTCTTTCTAGGCTTGGCAACCGCCGCCGTTGTCCTACTTGCGGTTCCATCTTTACGTAATAACGTAATTCCAGCTGCGCTTGATCCACAACCAAGCAACATCGCCTCTCTTGAACTCTCTTTCAATCAGGCTGTTAGAAAAGCCGCTCCAGCCGTGGTGAATATTTACAGCCGCAAGTATGTAGAAAATGATCGTAGCAAGCTTTCTACACAAGGGCTGGGATCTGGTGTGATTGTCAGTGAGAAAGGCTACATCATTACCAATTACCATGTTGTAGCACAGGCTGACCAAATCGTCGTACAACTGCAAGATGGCAGAGCTGCCGCGGCACAACTTGTCGGTACCGACAAACGCACCGATATTGCCGTGCTGCGTGTTGAGGGCACCAATCTCCCCGTGATACCTCTTAACTCAAAATACAAACCTCAAGTTGGTGATGTGGTACTGGCCATTGGCAACCCATACAACTTAGGACAAACCACGACCTTTGGCATTATCTCCGCAACGGGACGCTCTTCTATCAGCGACGGGCGACAAGCCTTCATTCAAACCGATGCAGCAATCAACGAAGGTAACTCTGGTGGTGCATTGGTTAATACCCAGGGTGAGTTAGTCGGAATTAATACCGCCTCCTTCCAGCAAGCAACCGATTTGGAAACTTACGGCATTTCATTCGCGATTCCGGCACCACTCGCGAGCAAGATCATGCAAAAAATCATTGCGGATGGCCGTGTGATCCGTGGCTATATCGGCATTGATGGTCAAGATATTAATGCGGTCACCGCTCGATTATTGGGTAATCAACATATCGGTGGCATTGTCGTTCTCGGTATCGACCCTAATGGTCCCGCTAGCGCAGCAGGCTTCGAGAAACAAGACATCATAATTAGTATTGATGGCAATAAAGTTCAGGGACGTCAGAGCGTGATGGATATTGTCACCGATTTACGTCCAGGTACCACTGTTGAAGTAGGCATTATTCGTAAAGGCAAAGAGATAACGTTGAAAGTCACTATTGCTGAAGACAAACAAGAAGCATAAAAAATCCCAGCCACTGTGAACTGACCCCCAATAGTTGGACACCAATTATTGGGGGTCTCTTTATGTCCAAATATAGCCGAGCATTTAAGTGTGCGGTCGCCAAACAATATTTACTGGGTGAGTGTTCATCTTACGAACTTTCTCAAACTTACTCCATTGCACCACGCATAATACGTTACTGGGGAAAAGTGTTTGAGATTCATGGTTCTGATTCATTTAAGCCTCATGATTTCGCTAAAAATGCTCAAACCAAGCTCCAAGCGTTAAAAAAAATGTGGACGAATGGCTGGTCTATCAACCACACTAGTGCGGTATTAAATTTCTCCTCCTCTGGAACACTCTCCGTTTGGCTTAAACAGTACAAACAATATGGCATTCAGGGGCTTGAACGTAGTAGAGGACGATCACCAATGAGTAAGCACCCTTTTATCCAGCAAAAAAGTGATGATGAAAAAACGCTGGAGGAGCTAAAAGAGGAGTTAGCCTACTTACGCGCCGAGAATGCCGTTCTAAAAAAGTTAGAAGAGCTGGAGCAGGAAAAGCCTCGCCGAACAAAGAAAAAGCGAACGTAGCTCTAGCTCTTAAAAGCTGTTATCCACTAAAACACCTTTTGCATGCCTTAAAGTTAGCGAGAAGTATTTTCTATTATCATGCGAAGCCAAATAACGACGCCGAACAGTATCAAGATGAAAAGAGTCTAATAGAGCAAATTTACCATGAGCATAAAGGCAGATATGGGTATCGTCGTATTCACTTAGAGCTACGAAGACAGGGCGTTATGCTTAACCACAAAACGGTTCAACGGCTCATGGGTCAACTAGGCTTGAAGTCTACCGTCAGACCCAAACGGTACCGCTCTTACAAAGGAGAAGTGGGAACTGTGGCCCCCAATGTTCTTGAACGAGACTTTAAAGCGACGAAGCCAGATGAGAAGTGGGTAACTGATGTCACTGAGTTTAAAGTTAAACAGCAGAAAGTCTATCTATCACCAATCGTTGATCTGTTCACACAGGAAGTTGTGGCTTATAAGGTCGCAAAAAATGGGCGTCTACCTCTGGTCACTGAAATGTTGACAGACGCGGTTGCGACTTTAGGCGAAGGCGCTAAGCCAATCGTTCATAGCGATCAAGGGTGGCAATATAGGCATAAGAAATATCAGAAAAAGCTATCTGAAAGTTGCTTAACACAGAGCATGTCGCGGAAAGGAAACTGTCTAGACAATGCAGTTGCGGAGAACTTCTTTGCCTTACTGAAAACAGAAATGTACCATAACCAGCACTTTGAAGATGCTGATGACCTGATCGCTCATATTGACGAATACATCGAGTATTACAATACCAAACGAATTAAAGTGAAATTAAAAGGCCTGACTCCGATAGAGTATCGAAATCAGGCCTTGCAAGCCGCTTAACAGAAATGTCCAACTTTATGGGGTCACTTCACTGGCTGGGATTTTTGTTTTATTCGCTTTCGCTCGATTCTTCAGTGTTGCTCGACTCACCGAGCTCAACGTCGATTCGTGTCACTCGCTGTAAGCCTCTTGGCAGCAGACTGCCTCGACGACCACGCTCTCCACGGAAATTATCCAAGTCAGTTGGTTTCAAGCCCAGCTTACGCTTGCCAGCATAAAGAGTCAGAGAAGCTCCCTGTGGCAGAGCCATCAGATGAGATAATACTTCTTCACGATCTTTCGCTTTCGCCGCAGGAATGTTGATGATCTTATTCCCCTTACCTTTTGCTAATTGCGGCAGGTCTTTAATTGGGAACAACAACATACGTCCCTGGTTAGTGATCGCCAGAATTTCATCAGAGTCTAAATCTTCAACTTCTTTAGGCGTCATAACTTCCGAGTTCGCAGGTAAGGTGACCAGAGCTTTACCGCTGCGGTTCTTCGACAACAGATCGGAACCTTTACATACGAAGCCGTAACCCGCGTCAGAACCCACCAGCCATAACTGATCTTCTTCACCCATAATCACCTGGCGAATGCTGCTGCCTGCGGTGATGTTCAGGCGACCAGTAATTGGCTCACCCTGGCTACGAGCAGACGGTAAAGAGTGCGATTCAAGCGAGTAGCTGCGACCATCACTACCAAGGAAAACGGCAGGTTGGTTACTCTTACCTCGGGCATGCGCCAAGTATTTATCACCAGACTTGTAGTTCAGACCTTCTGCTTCAACTTCGTGGCCTTTCGCGTGACGAATCCAGCCTTTTTCAGACAGAACAACCGTAATTGGTTCACTTGGCACTAGGTCACGCTCAGTTAGCGCTTTCGCTTCTGCACGCTCTACCAGTGGTGAGCGACGATCATCGCCGTATTTCTCTGCATCTACTTTGATTTCTTTCTTCAGCAATGTATTCAGACGGCGCTCAGAACCTAATAGCTGCTCTAGCTTCTCACGTTCTTTTTCCAGCTCTTCTTGCTCACCACGGATCTTCATCTCTTCCAGTTTGGCAAGATGACGAAGCTTGGTATCCAGAATCGCGTCGGCTTGGATATCAGTGATACCAAAACGCTCCATCAGCACCGCTTTTGGATCGTCTTCAGTACGGATGATCTCAATCACTTCATCAAGGTTCAGGTACGCAACCAACAAACCTTCTAAGATGTGCAAGCGAGCCATCACTTTGTCTAAGCGATATTGCAAACGACGGCGAACCGTCGTGCGGCGGAACTCAATCCACTCCGATAGAATCTGAACCAGACCTTTAACCTGAGGACGGTTATCCAGGCCAATCATGTTCAGGTTAACGCGGTAGCTACGTTCTAGATCAGTAGAAGCGAACAAGTGATTCATCAACATATCGCAATCGACTCGGTTAGAACGAGGAACGATAACGATACGAGTTGGGTTCTCATGATCCGATTCATCACGAAGATCTTCGACCATTGGTAGCTTCTTCGCACGCATTTGGTTTGCGATTTGCTCAAGTAGCTTAGAGCCTGACACTTGGTGCGGAATCGACGTGATGACGATGTCCGACCCTTCTTTATGCCAGACTGCACGCATCTTGATGCTGCCACGTCCGTTACGATAGATCTTTTCAATTTCCGCTTGCGGGGAAATGATCTCAGCTTCCGTTGGGTAATCCGGGCCTTTCACATACTGCATTACGTCCGGCAGTTCCGCTTTAGGGTTATCAATCAGATGGATTGTTGCGTCAGCCACCTCACGTACGTTATGCGGAGGAATATCCGTCGCCATACCAACCGCGATACCCGTTACGCCGTTAAGCAGGATATGAGGCAGACGTGCTGGCAGCATTTGCGGCTCTTTCATCGTGCCGTCAAAGTTAGGCTGCCATTCAACCGTGCCCTGACCTAGTTCACCCAGTAATACTTCAGCAAACTTAGACAGTTTCGCTTCGGTATAACGCATCGCTGCGAAGGATTTCGGGTCATCCGGCGCACCCCAGTTACCCTGACCGTCAACCAATGGGTAACGGTAAGAAAATGGCTGCGCCATCAATACCATCGCTTCGTAACACGCAGAGTCACCGTGCGGATGGTATTTACCCAACACGTCACCGACGGTACGTGCTGATTTCTTGTATTTTGCGGATGCCGAGAGACCTAGCTCCGACATTGCGTAGATGATACGTCGTTGAACCGGCTTCAAACCATCGCCAATGTATGGCAATGCGCGGTCCATAATTACGTACATCGAGTAATTCAGATAAGCGTCTTCGGTGAACTTGCGCATCGGCAACTGTTCAACGCCATCGTAAGTAATTTCTGTAGACATTCGTTAAACCTCTGCCAAATCGCCGTTGTTTTGTAACCAAGAACGACGGTCATCTGCACGCTTCTTACCAAGTAGCATGTCCATCATTTCCATGGTCGCCGCAGAGTCATCAATGGTTAACTGCACCAGACGACGCGTATTCGGATCCATGGTGGTTTCACGCAGCTGTAATGGGTTCATCTCACCCAGACCTTTGAATCGCTGTACGTTTATTTTGGCTTTCTTCTTCGACAAGCGCTCTAGTACGCCATCTTTTTCATCGTCATCAAGCGCGTAGAACACTTCTTTACCGCAGTCGATACGATACAGTGGCGGCATGGCAACATAGATATGACCCGCTTCCACTAGTGCGCGGAAATGACGAGTAAATAAGGCACACAGCAGCGTCGCGATATGAAGACCATCCGAGTCCGCATCGGCAAGGATACAGATCTTACCGTAACGAAGACCGTCGAGGTTGTCGTTATCCGGGTCGATACCTAACGCAACGGAAATGTCGTGCACTTCTTGAGACGCCAGAACTTGGTCAGCAGACACTTCCCAGGTATTCAGAATCTTACCGCGCAGTGGCATCACTGCCTGGAACTCACGATCTCGTGCTTGTTTTGCCGAGCCACCCGCCGAGTCACCCTCCACGAAGAAGATTTCGGTACGATTTAGGTCTTGCACAGAACAGTCGGTTAGCTTACCTGGCAAGGCAGGGCCTGACGCAACTTTCTTACGTACGACTTTTTTGCTCGCACGCATACGACGGTGCGCGTTAGCGATACAAACTTCAGCAAGTTGCTCTGCCAGTTGCGGCTTTTCGTTCAGCCATAGGCTGAAGGCATCTTTCACCACGCCTGAAACAAATGCCGCCGTTTGACGAGATGAAAGGCGTTCTTTGGTCTGGCCAGCAAATTGCGGATCTTGGATTTTCACCGATAGCACATATGAACAACGATCGAAGACATCATCGCCGGTCAGTTTGACGCCACGTGGAAGCAAGTTACGGAATTCACAGAACTCACGCATTGCGTCCAGCAAACCTTGGCGCAGGCCATTTACGTGTGTACCGCCCTGAGCAGTAGGGATCAGGTTGACGTAACTTTCGGTGATCATCTCGCCGCCTTCTGGCTGCCAGATCACAGCCCAGTTTGCGGCTTCGGTTTCTGCAGAGAATTCACCAGTAAACGGCTCTTCTGGCAGAACGGTGTATCCTTTAACGCCTTCAGCCAGATAGTCTTTTAAACCATCTTCGTAGTGCCACTTGTAGTCTTTGTTGTTCACTTTGTCTGTGAACGTGATTTCTAAGCCCGGACAAAGAACCGCTTTCGCACGTAGGTTATTGACCAGGCGCGTCACAGAGAAATTTGCCGAGTCAAAGTACTTCGCTTCTGGCCAGAAGTGCACACTGGTACCACGATTACGGCGGCCACATGTGCCGGTTACGGTTAGATCCGAAACTTTATCACCATGCTCAAAGGCAATCTCATAGACCTGACCATCACGGCGGACCGTCACTTCAACACGCTTAGACAACGCGTTTACTACCGAAATACCTACCCCGTGGAGACCACCAGAGAATTGGTAGTTTTTGTTCGAGAATTTACCACCCGCGTGAAGCTTACATAAGATCAGCTCAACACCAGAGACTTTCTCTTCTGGGTGGATATCAACAGGCATGCCTCGACCATCATCGATCACTTCAAGTGATTGGTCAGCATGTAGGATGACTTGTACTTTTGAGGCATGTCCGGCTAGCGCTTCATCGACACTGTTATCGATAACTTCTTGGCCCAGGTGGTTCGGGCGCGCTGTATCCGTATACATCCCTGGTCGGCGACGTACTGGCTCTAAGCCATTCAGTACTTCAATGGCCCCAGCATTATATTGTTCAGTCATAATACGGAATTGTTCTCAAAGTTTATTTGTTACCTGCAAAACACGGTTCAGAATGTGTTTCTCAGGAAACGAAAAAGCCACCCTGTTAGTATCTTTAAATGTTTGTAAATCTGATACATAACAAAGCAGCCAGAGTCTATGACCCTTAAGATCTTTCAGCAAAATATAGTCGGAAAGCAAACCGCCTATGTCAAGCAACGGTTGGATATATCAGCAAAAACTATGAGCGTATTCCAATCGTTCCTATCCATTACAGTTCTAGAAATTCGATAATCTTTGCAGGATAACGCTCAAAGCCTACAAAACTGTGATCACCGCCTTGTTCTACCGTTTGCTTGGATTGCGCAAACTTATTTACCGCCTGGCGATAGTCCAGAACCTCGTCTTCGGTTTGCTGCAGTAGCCAAAACGCATCTGGCGATGCGATGCTTTGTACATCAAGAGCTTTCAACTCGTCAATATGGCAAGTCTCAAGTGTATAAGTTTCATTCGTGTAGGGGTTAGTTTGTTCACCTAAATAGTCGACTAGCAACTCATAAGGTTTGACGGCCGGATTGACCACTACAGCTTTGAATCCAAATTGGCTGTTCAACCAAGTAGACATAAAGCCTCCTAACGAACTGCCTACTAATCCAATTCGGTAATCATTTTGATATTGCTCGACGATGTCCAGTAACAGTTGAGCGGCTAGTTGCGGAAAACACGGCAACTGCGGAATGATCACTTTGATGTCCGGGCGATGCTGCTGACAATACTCTCTCATCAGATTCGCTTTCATTGAGAGTGGTGAGCTATTAAAACCGTGGATGTACAGCAATAATGAAGGTTTCATCATAAAAGTCTCACATAAAAAGAAAGCCCGAACATAATGTTCGGGCAGGATTAGTATCCGTTCGAGGAGAAATCTGGTTGGAACTGACCTTCCGGCAATCGATTAACCTGAGTCGTAATCTCGCCGGTCGTATGAAGCTCTAATTCTCGCCAGCCTGGCGAAGTGGTATCTAATGCAAAGTCATCTGAGTTAGGCTTGAATTGCACACACGTAGAAGGTGTCGCCATGACTCGAATGCCTTGATGTAGCACATTCATATCTTGATGAACATGCCCGCACAGAATCCCTTTAACACCATCAAAACGTTCGACAATCTGCCAGAATGCTTCTGCATCTTTCAGAGTGTGTTGGTCTAGCCACGCGCTACCAACAAGAATTGGGTGGTGATGCAATAATACCAGCGTATAACGCTCAGGGTACTCGGCTAATTTTTCTTCAAGCAATGCCAGCTGCTTATCGCTTAAACGACCGTGCGGAACGCCTACTACTTGAGAATCCAGCAGGATCACTTGCCACTTATCACCAAGCAACACATGCTCCGTCGCTTTGATCTGCTGTGATGGAAGTACACTGCCCATATTGGGTTTGTAGTCATGATTGCCCGGCAGCCAAAAACAATCTTTCTCGAGCGGCGCAATACCTGCGGCGAATCGTTGATAAGATCCCGCGCTGTGATCTTGCGAAATATCCCCGGTTGCTAAAATGTAATCAAACCCCACTTCGCGGCGCAAAACCTCATCAACCACAGCAGAAAAGCTGTCGGCCGTTTTTACGCTCAGCAAACTTCCCTCATCTGCCTCAAACAGATGAGTATCCGTGATTTGTAAAAGTTTGATGCTGTCACTAGATGATTGCAAAATGAAAACCTGATTCGTCCACTATATTGTTATTTGTTATTTTCCTTTAGCGACGCGACGAGCAATTGAAGGCAAGTGGTGTTCTACTGATTCCACTTCTTAAACAAAACGTCAGCCATTCACCAAGGAACGTGTTTAGTTGATGCTTTTCATCTCGTTGCATCAATTTGTCGTTGGGATAATCATATTTAGCTTTAATGCGAGAGAAGTCTCCGCTTGAGCATACTTCAGCTACTCTCGCATCGTGGTAAAGCCTGACAGACATTGTCGGTAAAGGAAACACTGGTGTTTCATCACTCTGACATATCTCAACAACTGTGGTGTATTTTGTGACTTCATTCACGGTCAATTGATAAACCATATGCGCGGCTTGATAGCAGCGCACGTCACCAACCTCAGCAGAGACAGGCAGCAGGGCATTTAATTTAGCGTAATTGGTCTCATAAGTTCTCATTAGACCCGCTAAATCAACATGATATCGCTGTTTTTCAGCTATCTGCGCCATTACTTACTCTCCACCGTTATGGGGGCTTACCCATTGTGATTTCAACTCAAGATGGTTTAATTGCAACCATTGCACTGCAATAATTGAAGCAGCATTTTCAAGTTTTCCATCTTTCACCCATTGATATGCTTCTTCACGGCTGATGACGTGAACTCGAATATCTTCATCTTCATAGTCTAAACCATGAATGCCTTCCGCTTTAGAAGCATCGACTTCTCCGACAAAAATATCCAACTTTTCTGAGCATCCGCCTGAAGAGGGATAGTAAGACGTCATCGGAATCACTCGCCCCACCTCAAGCCCCGCCTCTTCGTGAGCTTCGCGGCGGATCACATCTTCAACGGATTCATCTCGATCAATCATGCCGGCAACAATTTCAAGCTGCCAAGGATGATCGTGTTCTAATGCACCAACTCGTATCTGTTCAATGATAACAACCTGATCCTTTATTGGATCATAAGGCAACATCGCCGCAGCGTGTCCACGTTCGAACATTTCTCGCTCAACAACATCACTCCAACCACCAGCAAAGAGCCGATGTTTGAAACGGTACTTCACCATTTTAAAGAAGCCCTTAAAGAGGGTCTCTTTCGAGATGATTTCCACATCTTGTGAAGTAAACTCGTCTTGTCGCTTGTCACACTGTTGCATTAAACACCTCTCTGAGTGAATCTTGTAGTGTACTCATTGTTAATCACTTGCTCAAAGGACTTGGCTCAACTTTTTGTATAATAGTTATAATTTATTTTAAGTATTGTACAAATTTTTATTGCACAACTGGATAATTACGTGTAAAAAATGCAAAGTTTAGAGTAAATATCGTCCAAATTGAGTTAAACTACTGAGAATTAACCAATCTATTGACCGCGGGAATAGAAAATGAAAAAATTGCTTCCACTTTTTATCAGTGCAGCGCTAGGTAGCATAAGCGTATCGGCTTATGCGGACTCATTAGCTGACATCTACGACTTAGCAAAACAAAACGATCCACAATTGCTTAGCGTAGCAGCACAGCGTGACCAAGCTTTCGAAGCAATCACCTCAAGCCGTAGTGCCCTTCTACCACAAATCAACTTAACAGCGGGTTACGATGTGATCCGCGGTGATATCGATTACGATTCAGCGGGTAAAACGACTTATGATAAGAATGACCTGACCGCTGGTATCAACTTCACTCAAGAACTTTACAACCGCGCATCTTGGATTACGTTAGACACGGCAGAGAAAACAGCTCGTCAAGCAGACGCAACTTATGCGGCAACACAACAAAGTTTGATCCTTCGAGTGTCGCAAGCTTACTTTGAAGTACTACGTGCTCAGGATAACCTAGTGTTTGTCCGTGCCGAAAAAGCCGCTGTTGGCCGCCAACTTGAGCAAACTAAACAACGTTTTGAAGTGGGCCTTTCTGCTATCACCGACGTACATGATGCACAAGCGCAATACGATGCAGTACTTGCTGATGAAGTATTGGCAGAAAACGATCTGATCAACAGCTACGAATCATTGCGTGAAATCACCGGTCAGGAACACAAAAATCTGAACGTGCTTGATACAGATCGCTTCTCTGCAAGCCGCTCGGATAGCCCTGCTGAAGACCTAATTGAAATTGCAAAAGAGCAAAACCTAAGTTTGCTGTCTTCTCGCATTTCACAGGATATCGCTCGTGACAACATTTCCCTGGCTAGTTCTGGTCACTTACCAACGTTGAGCTTGGACGGTGGTTACAACTATTCTGACCGTGGACAGAGTTCAGCTGACTATGATCTTGACGCATTGAGTGTTGGTATTAACCTATCGGTTCCTCTATACACAGGCGGTAACGTAACTTCGCAAACTAAACAAGCTGAGTACGCTTATGTTGCTGCAAGTGAAGATCTCGAAGCTCAGTACCGTAGCGTAGTGAAAGATGTTCGCGCGCAAAACAACAACATCAACGCATCAATCGGTGCATTGAAAGCTTACGAGCAATCTGTAGTTTCTGCTCGCTCTGCACTAGAGGCGACAGAAGCAGGATTTGATGTAGGTACTCGTACGATTGTTGACGTACTGGACGCAACTCGCCGTTTATACGATGCAAACCGCAACCTATCTAATGCTCGTTACGACTACATCATCAGTGGTCTGCAACTGCGTCAGGCGGTAGGTACACTGAATGAGCAAGACATCCTAAATATCGATGCGGGTCTGAAAGCTGTAAACTAATCAGTAAACAAGACAAGCAAAACGCCAGTTGCTAAACAACTGGCGTTTTTTATTGCCTGTAAAAAACAACGGAAGATTAGGTATCGCTGGCGGATGTAAAAAAGGCCACCCTAGGCAGCCTTTCCATTACGATTTAATTAAGATGTTAAAGGGTTTACCCTTTGCCACCTTTAATCGCATTAATAATTTCACTAGTTGAACAACCATCTTCAAAGTTCAGTACACGAACTTCACCGCCAGCAGCAATCACCTCTTTGCCACCTGCAATCTCTTCTGGTTTGTAGTCTCCGCCTTTGACCAATAAGCTTGGCAGCACTTCTGAGATCAAGCGCTGCGGTGTATCTTCACTAAATGGTACCACCCAATCTACCGCACCTAAGCCAGCCAATACTGCCATACGACGATCGGTTGGGTTTACCGGACGGCCAGGACCTTTAAGACGCTTAACAGACTCGTCAGTGTTCACGGCTACGATTAGGCGATCGCCCAGTTCAGCAGCATGGTTTAGGTAAGACACATGGCCTGCGTGAAGAATGTCAAAACAGCCATTGGTCATCACAACCTTCTCGCCTTTAGCACGTGCTTTCTTCACCGCTTCGATCAAAGCTTTTTCTGAAATCACACCAAAGTCGGTATCTTTACTACCATGTACCGCTTCAGCCAGTTCAATTTCAGACAAGGTTGATGTTCCTAGTTTACCAACTACAACGCCAGCAGCCGCATTCGCAAGAGCACACGCTTCTTCAAATGATTTACCCGCAGCAACTGAAGCCGCCAGTACAGAAATCACTGTGTCGCCTGCACCCGTTACGTCATACACTTCTTTTGCTTGTGTTGGCAGATGGAACGGTTCCGCACCTCGGCGAATTAACGTCATACCATGTTCACTTCGGGTAACCAGCAGCGCATCAAAGTCAAATTCTTCCACAAGCGCCAGTGCTTTTTCCACCAGCTCCTGATCAGATTTCACTTTGCCAACCACATCTTCGAACTCTTTCATATTTGGCGTCAGAAGTGTCGCACCACGATAGCGTTCAAAGTCGGCACCTTTTGGATCGATGAATACAGGAACGTTGGCAGCGCGCGCTTTCTGAATGTACGCCTGTACATGTTCAAGAGAGCCTTTTGCGTAATCTGACATGATCACGGCTTTGACAGTTGGCAGAGCAGAATCCATGCGCGTAAGCACAGGTTCTGGGTCTGTATTTTCGAACTTGTCTTCGAAGTCCAGACGAATCAACTGCTGACCGCGGCTCATTACACGTAACTTAGTGATCGTTGGGTACTCTGGCAGCGGCACAAAGTCACATTTTACTTTGAGCGAGCTGAGTTTTTCTGTCAGAACTTTTGCAGGTTCATCCATTCCTGTCAGACCAACAATGTGAGCGTGACCACCCAATGACGCGATGTTCATCGCAACGTTTGCAGCACCACCCGGACGCTCTTCATTGTTTTCTACTTTTACAACAGGAACTGGCGCTTCCGGTGAGATACGTCCAGTTGGGCCATACCAGTAACGATCTAGCATGACATCACCGATGATAAGCACACCAGCGTTGTTGTAATCAGGTAGAATTGGTTTCATTATTGGTCTCCAAAAATTAAATCGTGCAGAGTTTACCACAGCGCTTGGCGTGGCTAAATAACTCGCCTTAACTGAACCACTGATTCCATGCCTGTTTCACCCACTCTCTTTCCGCAACAAATTTATTCTCGGCAACATCAGCGTCCAGATTGAGTAAGTTTCTATGGTGTATCTCATTACGCATGGAGGTATAGGCGTTTATCAGCTGCATCGCTTGGTCTTCGTCCATCACCTGTTGCGCAATTAGCGTTTCAAAAATTCGTACGTTATCGCACCAACGCGTAAGTTTAGGTTTATCATGGCTGTAGTTGAGCACCAGATACTGAGCCAGGAATTCAATGTCGGTGATGCCGCCAACATCTTGTTTAAGCATAAAACGCCCGGCTTTCTTTCCACCGAGATGATCACGCATTTTTTCACGCATCTCGACGACTTCTTTTTTGAGCGTCGCTTGGTCGCGCGATCTACACAGAACATCATGTCGAGTGTTATGGAAAGCGATAGCCAAAGGTTCATCGCCATAGATCATTCGGGCACGAACCAAAGCTTGGTGTTCCCATGTCCAGGCTTCCTGATGCTGATATTCGTCAAATGCGTCAGTAGGACTCACCAGTAAACCCGAGGCTCCAGACGGACGTAAGCGAGTGTCCACTTCGTACAGAATCCCTGATGCGGTGCGGGTTGAGAAAATATGGATAATGCGCTGAGCTAAACGAAGATAGAACTGGCGACCATCGATTTCTTTCTTACCATCAGTGTATACGCTGACCGGACAGTCATGCATAAATACGATGTCCAAATCAGAGTTGTACCCCAGCTCCCAGCCGCCAACTTTTCCATAGCCAATAACCGCAAACCCTCGGCCTTCACGGTCTTTAACATGGGTAGGCTCACCGTACTTTTCTGACACCTGCAACCAGGCCTGACTGACAACCGCTTCCACGATGGCTTCTGCAAGATAAGTTAAGTGGTCACTCACTTTCATGACAGGCAAAGCACCAGCAATGTCTGCCGCTGCAATACGCAAAATACAAATTTGCTTGAATTGACGCAGTGCTTCCATCTGCTGTTCCATGTCATCTTCTGGAATTCGCGCCAGAAAATCACGCAGCTCAGTTCGGTAACTGTCTAAAGGAATCGGATTATACAGTTGCTGCGGATCAATCAGCTCATCAAGCAGGATTGGATAACGCGATAACTGCTCCGAAATCATCGGACTTGCCGTACACAGCCTCACGAGTTGCACCAGAGCAGCCGGATGTTCATCCAATAACTCTAAGTACGTGGTTCGGGTACAGATTTTGTGCAGCAAGTGCAACACTCTAGGTAAACCAAATTGGGCGTCTGGATGCGCGAAAACCGCATCGAAGACTTTAGGCATCAGTCTGTTGAGCACTTCTCGACCGCGTGGACCCAGTGTTTTCTTGGCAATGTCTTGCTTGAAATCGATAATGGTTTTTGCGCAGGAGGAAAAATCTTCCACCTGAATATCTTGTTGCAGGATATGCTCTAGTACATCTTGCTTTTTAGCCATATCCCATAGCTCATGGAAATGGCGCGCAACATTACTGCCTTCATCTTCCTCGTCATCGCCAATCAAAGAATCGAATACCTGATGAACCTTGCCCATGTGCAGCTGAGTCTGATTGATCAACTCATCCCAGGAGTCAAATCGCATTGCAGTCGCCAGCTTCATGCGCTCAATCTCGCAGTCTGGCAGTGTCTGCGTCTGCTTGTCCGCCATGGCTTGCAGTAAGTTCTCTAGTTGGCGCAAATACTTATACGCGGCTTCCAGACTTTGCACATCTTGTGGGGTTAGCAAGGCAAGTTCTTCAATCCCTCGCAGGGTTTCCAGCAAGCCTCGATTGCGCAGAGAAGGCTCGCGTCCACCGCGGATCAGCTGGAACACCTGAGCGATAAATTCAATTTCACGAATACCGCCCGCACCCAGCTTGATGTTGTTATTCAGCCCACGACGACGCACTTCGCTGCTTATCATCGACTTCATACGGCGTAAGGACTGAATCGCACTGAAGTCGATATAACGTCGGAACACAAATGGACGCAACATCTTACGCAGCTCTTGATACTGTGGGTACATTTCGCATCCCATCACACGAGCTTTAACCATTGCATAGCGTTCCCAGTCGCGGCCTTGTTCCTGATAGTAGTCTTCCAACGCCGCATAGCTCATCACCAGGGGACCACTTTCACCAAATGGACGTAAACGCATGTCAACGCGGTAGCAGAAGCCATCAAAGGTTTGCTGGTCTAAGGCTTTAATAATGCGCTGGCCAAGGCGGGTAAAGAATTGCGCATTGGCAATGCTGCGGCGCGCACCCTGAGTTTCACCGTTATCTGGATAGGTAAAAATAAGATCAATATCGGAAGAGAAGTTCAGCTCGCCACCACCAAGCTTACCCATACCAATGACTAGCATCGGTTGAGCTTCACCTTCAGTATTGGTTGGTGTCCCCCACTCTTTACAACAAGCCTGATATTGCCATTGGTAAGTTTCGAAGATCAGCGCCTCTGCCAGTTGAGAAAGGTGACTCAGTGACTCTTCCAGTGTCCAGGCATGAAGGAAGTCTTTCCAAGCTATATAAACCATCTCACGATTACGGAACTGACGTAATACACGATGGCCTGACACTTCATCCTGACAATCTGCCAATAACTCCGCGAGTCTTGTTCGGTAAGACGCATGTCGGCTTGGCTCCGCCACCATCTCAGGCAAGTCCTGAGCGAGCTTTTCATCTCGATGAATAGTTTCGGTTATGAACTGGCTCAGGCCAGATACATAGTAAAATTGCTCTGCGATTTCACTTGGCCACAATTGAAAGTAGCCAGCTTGCTGAGCATTTTGAACGGCAGATTCAGCGACAGAAATCAAAGACGAAGGCAGCTGCATTTTTCTTCCTTGTGAAAAGCACGATGAATGAGCTTTAAGTTATACCAGAGTTGCAGCAAATAAAAACGCCCACAAAAGGTTTGTGGGCGTATTATCAAAAGCTATGTGCATTAAACACTGAATGACTTGATTTTCTTGTCTAATTCTCCAGCATTATTTTGCATGGTTTCAGACGTTTCCAGTAACTCGGTCACCACAATCACAGATGCTTCAACCAGCTCTCTTACGTTAGTCAGGTTTTGGCTCATTTCCTCTGCGACACTGCTTTGCTGACCAGAAGCCGTGGCGATTTGGAAGTTCATGTCATTGATTTGAGTAACTTGAGTCACAATACCGTCTAACTCTGTCCCTGCATTCGAGACCAGTTCATTGCCTTCCGCGGCCTCAACCACGCTTTTCTCCATCAGCTCAACGGCTGATTCTGCGCTGGTTTGCAGGTGAGTAATCATTTCCTGAATCTCTATCGTCGCCTGTTGCGTGCGCTGTGCTAAGTTGCGAACTTCGTCTGCGACTACCGCAAAACCGCGTCCCGCTTCACCCGCTCGTGCGGCTTCAATCGCAGCGTTAAGTGCCAATAGGTTGGTCTGTTCAGAAATGCCCTGAATGGTTCCTACAACACTGCCAATCGCTTCCACGCGTTCTTCCACCTGATTAACAGCCTGAGCAGAAGAGGCAATGTCCTTAGAAAGTTCACTCATCTTAGCGACAGTGCTCTGTAAGAATTGTTGGCCAGAAACCGCTTGAGACGACGCCTGTTCAGTGAGAATCGATGCCTGCTGGGCATGTTCTGCCACCGTTTGAACCGTAGAAGACATTTCACTCATGGCGGTCGCAAGCTGGTCTATTTCATTGAACTCTTCCTGAGCCGACTCTTTGGTTTCTGACATGCTTATTGTCATCACTTCAGTCAGCGCTGAGAGCTCATCTGAGGCGTTGATTTGCATTTGGATTACGTCATGTAATTGGCGACGTGTTTTTTCCAGCTCGCGTGCCACGTCTCCGTATTCATCCTTACAATCCATACCAAATGGTACCGATAAGTTTTTGCTCGCCATCAGTTTTATCGCATCATTCAGGTATTGAGTTTGACGTAACATGACACGTGCTGCGGCTAACAACAAAACAACAAAGACAATGATGAGCAGCGCTGTCTGCCAAACAACCTGAGTCAGGTAGGCCTCATAATGCTGCTGAGCAATATCCGTATTCTGCGTCGCAGCCAACAATGAATCGTAAAACGTGTTGGCATCCCAAAGTTGCTTTGCCACAATCAAAATAGTACTGAAGACCATCAACATGACCATCTTTGGTACCAGTCGAATGTCGGATATGACTCTTTCCCACGGCTTAAATGCCAGTTTTTCCATTGTCAGTTCTCCACCGAGTCTTATATAGTTTTTGTCATTCTGTTACGCGAATTAATTCGAGATTTGTATGAAAAACAACGATATCAAAGACAGCACCCGCCCAATGGGACTTTTGTCATTAGTCCTGTCCTTTCTGGCATTATTTGTAACCTCAGGTCTGTTATTTTTTTCGATCGATCGCGAAACCCGTCAAGTACTTATCGGTCTCGACTTCATAATCTGTAGTATTTTTCTCTTCCAACTGACCATTGATTTGATCCGCGCCACAAATCGGTGGAACTTCCTTAAACTACACTGGATAGATTTTGTGGCCAGTATCCCAATGATCGAGCCACTACGCTTTGCCAGAGTTTTTCATATTTTGCGCATGGTACTGGTACTGCGCTCTTCTCGATTCATTCTCCATCAACTCAAGGAGAATCGCCGAGAAACAACCGTTGCTTCCATTCTGTTACTAATGGTGATTTTAATAACTCTGGGTTCCAGTACGATGCTGTTCATTGAAGCCAAAGATCCTGCGGCCAACATTCGGACCGGGGCCGACGCTTTGTGGTGGGTGTTTGTCACTATCTCTACCGTAGGGTATGGGGACCATTATCCGGTAACCAGTGGTGGCAAATTTCTCGCCGTAGTGATCATTGTTTGTGGTGTGGGGATCTTCGGCATGATCTCTGGTTTGGTCACGTCAATCGTGACGGCTCCAACGAAGAAAGAAGATCATCGAACCAAGCATACAGAGCATATGTTGAACAAACTCGTTGAACAGCAGGAAACGATCCTTAATCGGATAAATGAGCTTGAACTGCGACAACAAAAGCAACAGAGCCAAAAAGAAAAATAGGGCCTGGAGGCCCTAATTGCATTCAATACGCAGTTGATGAGGTGCTATCACTCTCGCCAGTAAGGCTGTGTCTCAACGCTGATGGCTCGGGTTTGATCCATAGCATGTAGGATAGAGCGCTCTTGACGGTGCAGCCATCGTTCTAGCTGCTCTTTTTCATCGGCTTGTAGCATGTCCACCAGCGGCAACAAATGATTCAGCATCAACAAATCATCGATACCATGAACCAGATCCGCCCATGGAAGACGGAAGCTATTACGCTCGTCGCTGTTATACAGGCTCGCGAATCCGATTCCGGTGTAGAGATTGCGAAGTAAGCGATAACGCTGGTCAACATAATCCTGCGCAGACAAATCACGCTCTGCGGGAAACGCTTCCATCAACTCTGCCCAAGTGCGATCCAGTTGCGTGACAGAAAATGGCAAGATGTTGCTCGCCATTTTTTCTCGTGCTTTTTCATCCAAAAATGGCTGCCAGCCGCGAGCAAGGATCCAACGGCTCAGATCAAGCAATAAGCCGGTGTAACGAGCTGAACTTAACAGCTCTAGCACTTCTTCACGGCTTGGGAGTTCTTGCAGTTGCTGAGTTAGCTCCGAAACCAAGAACTTGCGGGCATCAAGCTTACGCAACACGTTACCTTTGTCATCAAGTAACTCTTCAAGGTGAGCATGTTCGTCTAACCATGTAAGCTCTTCTTCCAACCATTTTAGTTCCTGACGCAGAATAGCACTGGCTCGACGTGGGACAATGCCACCAAATATGGTTAAGGTCTGACGAATAAATCGAAGCGCATTGCTGATTTCGCGAAGTGCTTCGACACAATCACGTTCCGAATAGATTTGCTCATGGTAGTGCCAGTGGGACAACGCGTGCTCTAACGAGTTGATCAGACAATATTCCACGGTGTCTGTGCTGCGGCTGTCGACTAAAGCCAGCGGTTTTACCTCATCACCCGTGTATCCGGTTGCCAAGCGATAACCTTTGGCCGCTTTGCTTAAATTCCCGAGACGCATGCCACCTTGCTCGCAAAAGCTACGCGCCAATGTAAACAGAGCATCGGTTTGTCCCGATTTGAGTTCCAGTTCGACTTCGCAAATCGGCTCTTGTCTGTCTTCTCCATCATCACCTTTCGCGATAACCATACCTTGGTCAAAGGCGACTTCAACCTGGCTGCCATCAGGCATACCAATTAGCCACTGCTCGCGAGTGAAATTAGTCGAAAATAACGGAGTGAGTTCGGATTGTAAGGTCTCGACATCTTTACCAGCAGGCCAGATATCAGAAGGATGAAGTGTGAGATCGGGCTCATCGCTCGTGTGCTCAGCATTGTATTCTGGTCTTTGGTGTAAACCAGCGACGACGCGTCCTGCGGTTTTCACTGTTTGAACAAATACATCATCAAAACGGCGAATTCTTAAACCAATGTCATGCTTTCTTAACCATTTATCGGCAGTATCAAAGTAGGTGTTACCCAAGTCACGACAACTATGCTGAAGTACTTTTGTCTCAGAAATTTTTTCCTTTAAAGTTTCTGAAAATTCAGGAGAAACAAAAAACTTCAGTTCTATTTCGGTTTCCATAGCTATACCTTTCAAAGCAGATAGAAACAGGATATTGCGTATTTTCTTACACGGCAAGAAAGAAATATCACTCGAATGATGATCTAAAACAGTTTTAAAGAGCGATTTAATGCGTTAACATGCGCGCCTTTATAGCCATCGCTCAACATTTCGCCAAGACCAAAGAAATGGTGTATGTTTTTTTTAGGTTATAGTTATTAGGTTGAATGACCATGCCAGTAAATACAATTATGGGGTTATTTGCAAAGTCCCCTATTAAGCCTTTGCAACGCCACGTTGTGTGTGTCAACGAATGTTGTTCACACCTGGTGAAGTTCTTTGAAGTTTCTTCAAAGGGAGACTGGGAAAAAGCAGCAGAGATCCGTGCTCAAATTTCTCACCTTGAGAAAGAAGCGGATGTTCTGAAACGTGAAATCCGTCTAAAACTGCCTCGCGGTTTGTTTATGCCAGTAGACCGTACTGACATGCTTGAGCTTCTGACTCAACAAGACAAACTTGCCAACTTGGCGAAAGACATTGCTGGCCGTGTATATGGTCGTCAACTTGTCATTCCTGAGGCTCTCCAGCCAAATTTCCTCGCTTACGTTCAACGTTGTCTTGACGCGGCTAATCAGGCGCAAAAGGTAATTAATGAACTTGATGAACTATTAGAAACAGGCTTTAAAGGCCGTGAAGTAACACTCGTTGCTGAAATGATTCATCAGTTAGACGTCATCGAAGATGATACCGATGCTATGCAGATTGAACTTCGTCAACAATTGATGGCGATTGAATCTGACATGAACCCTATCGATGTCATGTTCTTGTATAAGATTCTTGAATGGGTAGGTGGTATTGCCGACCAAGCGCAGCGCGTAGGTGCTCGTTTGGAAGTCATGCTATCTCGATCTTAAAACATAAGTTAACGACATAACGAAGAGCATAATACACACGTGTCATAAGGACGATGACTGTTTTCATCGTCTTTCGATTTGGCGCGCGTAAAATTTTGTTCCGCTTGTTATAAAACAACTAGGTATTACGATGGATATCCTTGCGAACTACGGCACTGTCCTGATTATTGTTGCAGCGATTTTTGGTTTCATGATGGCGATTGGTATTGGCGCGAACGACGTTGCCAATGCGATGGGTACATCGGTAGGTTCAAAAGCGCTAACCGTAAAACAAGCTATCATCATTGCGATGATCTTTGAATTTGCGGGTGCATATCTTGCAGGCGGTGAAGTAACCGACACTATCCGTAAAGGTGTTATCGAAACATCTCTATTTGCTCACCAGCCTGACGTTCTTGTCTTCGGTATGATGTCTGCGCTACTTGCTGCCGGCACATGGCTACTGCTAGCGTCTTACATGGGCTGGCCAGTATCAACCACTCACTCAATCATCGGTGCGATCATCGGTTTTGCGTGTGTATCTGTAGGTACAGAAGCGGTGGACTGGGGCAGCGTTCAGGGCATTGTGGGTAGTTGGATCATTACACCAGTTATCTCCGGCTTCTTTGCATACGTGATTTTTGTCAGCGCACAACGCCTGATTTTTGATACAGAAAATCCGCTATTTAATGCAAAACGCTTTGTGCCTGTTTACATGTTTATCACCACAATGGTGATTGCACTGGTTACTATCAAAAAAGGTCTTAAGCACGTTGGTCTTCACCTGAGCAACGGTGAAGCCTGGATGTGGGCGGCTGCGGTATCGGCAATTGTAATGGCTGGCGGCTACTTCTACATTCAGAAGAAATTTGCTAACCGCGAAGATGACCACAGCTTCTCTGGTGTTGAAGGCATCTTCAGTGTGCTAATGGTTATCACAGCTTGTGCGATGGCATTTGCACACGGTTCGAACGACGTAGCAAACGCGATTGGCCCTCTTTCAGCGGTAGTATCAACTGTTGAGCACATGGGTGAAATCACATCTAAGAGCACAATCGCATGGTGGATTCTTCCACTAGGTGGTATCGGTATCGTTGTGGGCCTTGCGACTCTGGGCCACAAAGTAATGGCAACCGTTGGTACAGGTATTACTGAACTAACACCAAGCCGTGGCTTTGCAGCGCAGCTAGCGACGGCATGTACCGTTGTTTTGGCGTCTGGTACAGGTCTGCCAATTTCAACCACTCAAACACTGGTTGGTGCGGTTCTGGGTGTAGGTTTTGCTCGCGGTATTGCAGCACTAAACCTAGGTGTGGTTCGTAACATCGTTGCTTCATGGATTGTTACTCTACCAGCGGGTGCACTATTGGCAGTGGTCTTCTTCTACGGCATTCAAGCAATGTTTTCGTAATTAAGACATCCGTCAATAGAATGTAAGCGCTTTGTCATTATTGACCCAAACGCACAGAAAGGGAGGCTTTGCCTCCCTTCTTTGTTGCACCAAAGTTTGAAACTGCATACTATTCGTCTAATTCCGGCTCCAATAATTCGGTGCCAACGCTGTATCCAAGAAAAATCGTTAAGGGATTTACTGTGAAAAAACTAATCATCACGGTTTTGTTTACATTGCTAGCAGCGCCAACGGCCCTAGCTGCAAACCGTTATATTTCTGATGACCTATTCACTTTTATGCACTCAGGTCCAAACAACACTTACCGAATTATTGGTAGTGTCGACGCAGGTTCGCAAGTACAACTACTAAGCGCGAATAAAGAGACCGGCTATACACAAGTTCGTGACTCCCGCGGCCGTACTGGCTGGGTGCAAAGCAAATTTGTCACTAACAAAGAAAGCATGGCAATTCGCCTACCTCGTATTGAAAAAGAGCTTGCTGAAGTGAAAGAACAACTGGCCAATGCTCGCCAGACTTCAGACACAGAAAAAGCGGGCCTTGTGACCTCACTAGAAACACGTAATCAACAAATCTCTGATCTTGAGAACAAGTATTCAGAGATCAGCGACCAACTGACTTCGATTGAAACAGAAAATCGTGAGCTGCGCGCTAAACTTGATACGCAAAAAGATGACATGCTGCTGAAGTACTTCACCTACGGTGGTGGTGTTGCAGGTCTTGGTCTGCTGTTTGGTTTGGTCTTGCCTCATCTAATGCCACGCAAAAAGCGTTCTCCAGCAGGTTGGGCATAATCGCTCCCTCGCTTTGAATACTAAAAAGGCCACATGATTGTGGCCTTTTGCTTATTTGGACTAAGTTACCCTTCCCACTCATAAAGTGCCGGAATACGGATCTGTTCTCCCTGAAACTCAACAATCACCGCTTGAGGCTGAATCTCTTTCAGTGTGACTTGACCATCCACCACATCACCTTGGTGATATTCCACATTATTGATTTTCACCCAACGTCGTTGGGAATCACTGGCGTACATGTGTGTTTGTAAGTTGAGTGCTGGAAGGCGACCCTGCCACTGCTGGGCATTCCCCTCCAAATCGTTAACTGGCATGGAGCGCTGCGACGTTGCACTTCCGCTCTTGGACAGTGCGTTCTCCACCTTCATTGCCAAATCCGGCGACAGTGACGATAAATCGATATCATCCAAAGTGAAGTCTAAATCGTCATCGCTGGCTTGATTTTGTGCCACCGGGGATGAAGTGCCCTGATTGCTGCTGACATACTCTTCTGATGGCATGTAGCTTCCCATATCACCTGATAATTCCGCACTAGGCCACTCTCTTGGCAGTTGCGCCAGTTGGCTGACATCTGGATAGTCCAATACTTCAAACGGCTGTACAACCTCCTCTACAGCAACAGCCACAGGTGTCGCAGCTTGAGTTTTAGGAGTCAGCTTTTCCAGATACCAGGCAGTGCCAAGGGCAGAAATACCTATAGGCAAAAGCAGCAAGCTTGCATGCTTGGCTAAAGACATTACGCATCCTCCTTATCTATGCTTGCAAGAGTTGGCGCGTTAGGCTGCACATTTTGCTGTAATCGCTCTAGCGTGCGCTGACCCGCGATACCGTCAACACCAATGCCTTGCCAGCGTTGGAATAGTTCGACGCGTTCTTTCATTTCTGAATCAAAAATGGAGGTGCCTAATGGTAATTCGCTTACCGCCTCAGCAAGTAGCTGATCTAACACTTCTATAGCAGGCCCTTCCATATCTAACCGCAACGTTTCTTTAAGCGGCGATTGCCACAGTTCGATAATATTTCCCTGCCACATCGGTTTTAACCAGGAGAGAGGGAGGCGCAAACGCTGCTTACCGTTAAGTACTTCGACTTTATCGTTCCCTACCGCGTAGAGAATCACATACCCAATATCGCCTTGATAATTCAGCTCCAAGATCACGGGTCTATTTTGCTTCATCAACAGCGGCCAAGTCGCCATTTTCCTCTCACAAACCATGGTCGATTGTGCCTCAGATAAGCAGAGGTTATCGCGCACCGAAGCTCGGTAGCCCCACAATTTATACAGATCGTTCACGGCAAGGTTCGATTGTTTTTGTGAAAGCAGTAACTCGCGTTGCTCATTGCTTAGCTGATCGCGCACGACGACAGGTTCAACTGACTCAACCTGCTCAGGAGCACTGATCGCAACGGCCTCTTCGACAAACTGGGAAATTGGCTTCATCGGTATATGATTAATGACCGCCCAACCGACACCAAGCGCGGCAGCTACCCCAATCGCAGCGCTTCCCCAAGCTGGCCAGCTAAACGAACGACGAGATACCATTTGTCCAGATTTGTTGTCTTGCTGATAAATATCGGCCTGAAATTGCATGACCTCTTCACAAGCGCGTAGAACGGTCTGTTTGTCTACAACTGTGCTGCCCTGGTGATAGCTCATGTTAAGAGCTTTATCGCAAATGAGGTTAATCAGCCTGGGAATACCATGACTATACTTGGCGATCAGTTTGGTCGAACTACGATTAAATAACTGTTGATTGCCACCCGCCGTATGAAGCCGGAACGCGATGTAATCCTCGGTTTCTTTTTCATCCAAAGGCAAGAGGTGGTAACGACCGGTAATTCTCTGAGCTAGCTGGCGTAGCTGGGTGGTTTGTAATAAGCGTTGTAACTCTGGCTGCCCCACCAAAAGGACTTTAAGCAGCTTTCGGGTCTCTGTTTCTAAATTCGTCAGCAGGCGAAGTTGCTCTAACACATCCGCGACCAGATGCTGCGCTTCATCAATAACCAACAAGGTTTGCCAGCCAGCATTGTGGTTGTGCAGCAGGTATTGATGAATCACTTGGTTTAACTGTTTTAACGTCGCATCTTGCGGATAGACAATTTTAAATTCATCACAAATCGCCTCCAGAAGATCTCGAGTCGAAAACGTTGGATTAAGAATCAAACCCGCCTTGGTGGTCTCGTCCAAGTTGGCCAACATGGCTTTCGCCACGGTGGTTTTCCCCGTCCCTACTTCTCCTGTCAACATGGCAAATCCGCCCCCATCACCCAATCCGGCTTTGAGGTGCGTAATCGCTTCTTTATGACGTTGACTCAGATACAAATAACGAGAGTTTGGAACAATCGAAAAAGGTTGCTCTACAAACCCAAAAAAGTCCTTATACATAGGATCTCCAGCTAAAAACCCGCCCACTTTGAAACTGCCCCTAATAAACATAGATGCATCTTCTATTGGGAGTAAAGAAAAGTACCATTGCTTGCTACAATGTCCAACGACATATCAGTAAATTAAGAGGTTGTTCGTGCAAGTTTACTTAGTAGGTGGTGCAGTCCGGGATCAATTACTTGGAATTGATCACTATGACAATGATTGGGTGGTGGTTGGTGCAACCCCAGAAATGATGCTTGAACAGGGGTATACCGCCGTCGGTAAAGATTTCCCTGTGTTTCTTCACCCTAAAACCAAAGAAGAACATGCACTAGCACGAACAGAGAGAAAATCAGGCTCGGGTTACACCGGTTTTGAGTGCTTCTTCGATCAAAGTGTCACCTTGGAAGAAGATTTGATTCGTCGAGACTTAACCATCAACGCCATGGCAATGGATGACCAGGGAAAGCTGTACGATCCCTACGGCGGCCAAGACGATCTCAACAACCGCCTTCTACGCCACGTCTCTGATGCGTTTATCGAAGATCCGCTTCGAGTCCTGCGTGTGGCCCGCTTTGCAGCCAAGCTCGCGCCATTGGGTTTTAAGGTGGCAGACGAAACCATGCAACTGATGCGTGATATGTCTGCATCCGGGGAGCTCGACACACTGACACCAGAAAGAGTGTGGCAGGAATGGCATAAATCTTTGTCTTCTCCTCGACCGGATGTCTTTCTTTCCGTACTGCGTGAATGCGGAGCTCTGGCGGTTGTCCTGCCAGAAATTGACGCCCTGTTTGGGGTGCCTCAACCTGAGAAATGGCACCCTGAAATCGACACCGGTATTCACACATTAATGGTCGCCGAACAAGCCGCGAAACTTAGCGCTTCTCTGCCGGTACGCTTTGCGGCACAAGTGCATGATCTCGGTAAAGGCGTGACGCCAAAGCGTGAATGGCCAAGTCACAAAATGCACTGCCATACAGGCCTCAAGCTGATTAAAAAACTGTGTGAACGCGTTCGCGTACCCAATGAGTTTCGTGATTTAGCCTTAATGGTCTGCGAACAGCATTCCAATATTCACCGAGCAGCAGAGTTAAAACCGCAAACCATCATCAAAGTTCTCAACAAGTTCGACGTATGGCGTAAAGCCGATCGACTGCAAGACATTTTAATCTGCTGTCAGGCTGACCATGCAGGTAGAAAAGGCTTAGAAGATCTGCCTTATCCTCAAGCGGAGATTTTTACCCGAGCCTATCAAGCCGCAGTAGCCGTGGATGTTCAGGCTATCATTCAGGACGGATTTAAAGGGCCAGCGATTCGAGATGAACAAGAAAAGAGACGGATTGAAGCGGTAAAAATCGCGCTTAATAAATAGCGACCAAACAAAAACGCCCGCTCAACATGGAGCGGGCGTTTTATTAAATAAGGATTAGGCACTAAGTAAGAAAGCAAATAGGCCCACACCCAGAATCAGACGGTAAATAACGAATGGTGTCATCCCCATACGTGAAATCATCTTGAGGAAGAAGTGGATACAAATGTACGCACTCACAAAAGACGTCACGATGCCCGTAAGTAAAAACCCAATGTGCACGGGTTCGCCACTGGTAACCAGCTTCATACCAAGGTAGCTACCTGCAAGCGCGATGATTGGAATAGACATCAGGAACGAGAAACGAGCAGCGGCCTCACGAGTAAAGCCAAGGTACAGCGCGGCTGTTATTGTCGCGCCAGAACGAGAGGTTCCCGGAATCATCGCGAGTGCTTGAGCGATACCAATAAATAGCGCTTTCTTCCAGCCAGTCTGGTATTCGTTTGCCACTTGTTTGGCGTGTTTATCCGCCCACCACAGCAATAAACCAAACACTATTGTCGTCGTCGCGATCACATAGGCACTGCGCAGGTACACTTCGATGATGTCTTTCATCAGTAGACCAAACACACAAGCCGGAATCGTTGCCAGTACGATCATCCACGCCAGTTTCGCTTCTTTGCCACGATCCCCTTTAAAGATAGAGGCAAACAACGCCCGAAATAGCGTAAGCACTTCATAACGGAAATAGAGCACCACAGCCATCAAGGTCCCGACGTGAACAGCGACATCAAATGCAAGACCTTGATCTTCCCAACCAAGAACAGCGGAAGGCAGGATCAAATGTGCGGAGCTGGAAATAGGCAAAAACTCCGTTAGACCCTGAATAAGAGCCAAAATAAAGGCTTCCAAATAACTCATGTAAATAACTCAAATTTAAATTGAAAAAGAAACTGGTTTAAGACAATCAACTGGCTGCATCGCGAGCCAAACATCCGCAACCGTGCGTCCATCACCAGGAATAATCAAATGTGGTTCGAGATCATACAAAGGCTTTGTGACAAAGGGATATTTATAGATATCACTGCGAGGCAATTCAGGCTTTTGCTTAGAAATGATCTCACCAAACAACACTATATCCAGATCCAGTGTTCGATCCTGATACTTTTGCGCATTTTCTTCTCGCCCCCACTTAAATTCAATCTCACGCAGGCGATGGCTCAACTCTTCTAATGATAAAGTTGTACGCAGAGCAATCACAAAGTTGTAGAAGTTCTGGCTGCTGAAACCAATTGGTTCGCATTCATATATCGGTGATACAAGAAGATCTTCTCCAAGCTGTTGCAGCTCTGTATAAGCAACCTTCGCATGCTGCTCTCTGTCTATATTCGTACCGACACCGATATAAGCGGTGATCATGCCTGACCTCGCTCAATCACCACACCTACCGCGCGAGCTTGAGGAACCGCACCAGGTTTTGCTAAGCGAATTTTAATCCAAGGTACCGAAAAACGTTGCATGATCAACTCTGCGATTTCTTCCGCTACACGTTCTACCAATAAAAAACGGCCATTCTCTATGTGATTTAATACTGCTTCACTCACTTGCGAGTAATCTAATGCATCTTGAACATCATCACTTTTACCAGCAGGCTTATTGTCATGTGCCATTTCGATATCCAGAACCAGCTTTTGTTTAATTTGCTGTTCCCAATCGTACACGCCAATCGTGGTGATCACTTCTAATTGTTCAATAAACACTTTATCCAGAGCCATCTTATGTCCTTCTATTGCAGAGGTCGGATACCCATTGAGGGTAATTTGATCGTAATATTCTATACCTAAGCCACTTATTATAAGGTTGCTATAAAGTGGCTTAGGTATAAAAACTGCAAAACACCTTTATATACAGGAACTCACATAATGCAAGCTCCTTCGTAGAGAGTGTTTCTGCTAGCAGCGGATTCACGCTATGATAGCAACTACGCTGGAACTGAGCATTAATTTCCAATCCATCAAGGACTTCTATGGACGCACTGGCACTGATAATGACAATGGCCGCCTATTTACTGGGTTCTATATCCAGTGCGGTGTTAATTTGTCGTCTGTTAAAACTGCCAGACCCACGTAAAGTTGGCTCTAATAATCCAGGCGCAACCAATGTATTACGCATTGGAGGTAAAGGGGCTGCCATCTCTGTATTGCTGTGTGACATGCTCAAAGGCACCATTCCTGTATGGGGTGGCTACTTCCTCGGGATAAACCCGATCATCCTTGGCGTCATAGCGATCGCCGCATGCCTTGGTCATATGTACCCTATTTTCTTCCATTTCAAAGGTGGTAAAGGCGTTGCCACTGCCTTGGGTGCTATCGCGCCAATTGGGCTTGACCTTACGGCATTAGTGATGCTGACCTGGCTCTGCGTCGCGATCATCTTCCGCTATTCATCCCTTGCAGCCCTGGTTACTGTCTTGCTGACGCCCTTTTATACCTGGATGTTCAAGCCACAGTACACCTTACCCGTAGCGATGTTGTGTTGCCTGATTGTATTTAAACATCACCAGAACATCCGACGCTTGTTAACCGGCGAAGAGCCTAAAATTGGCCAAAAGAATCTGACAGAAAAAAACTCGGCATAGTGCCGAGTTTCTGTTTAGCGCAGTCTTAAGAGTAAACTTTATTTAGAAAGTTCAACAACATCTGATTGACGAACTCAGGCTGCTCAAGAGAACTGATATGACCCGCTTCTGGAATCTCAACCAGCTGACTGCCTGTAATGCAATCATTCATCAAGTAAGATTCGAACACCGGACGAGGTTTATCTTCACGGCCTACTGCAATTAACGTCGGCAATGCAAACTTCTCTGAATCTTCGATCACATCACGTCGACCAAAGACCATTCGACCAATTCGCGCTACTTCAACCGCACGCTCACCCTGCAGTGCTTGTAAGCTTTGCTTAAATGATGCGATGAGTTCTGGGTTCGCTTGCTCAACATTGTTGGCAAAGAACAGCGGAGCGACAGCGTCGACAATCGGCTCAGGTACCGATTGAACTTGATTGATGGTATCGAGCATCGCAAAGTACTTCTTGTGTGTGACTTCTGGCTCCCAGCCAATAAACGTATCCATCAGAACCAGAGACTTAACACGCTGTGGCGCTTGAGCAGTTAACTCCGCGCCCCACATGCCACCAACAGACAAACCAACAATAGAAAACTCTTCCACTTCGAGGTGATCCATCAACGCTAACATATGCTGGGCATAGTCGACTAAAGAGCGTGTTGATGCAGGTGCCGCCTCAGACTCACCATGTGCCCATAAATCCGGCACGATACAGCGATAAAACTGACTGAGAACTTCAACCTGTGGTGCCCACATTTGGTTATCCCACAAATAGCTGTGACCAAATAGCAGTACTGGCCCTTCCCCCTTATCCAGGTAGGCAAGTTGCTGACCTTCAATTTCAAATTTATTCATTGCTATATCCATTACTTATTTTTCTATCCGATGTTGTCAATGAACTAAGCAGCCCGAGGTTATTGCAAAATACAATCACCTGTTATTGATGTGCTCTGTTATCAAAAACAAAGGCCTCTATGAATAGAGGCCTGTATATACCCAAATGACTTCAAGATGCAGGATTCAGAGCGTTGTCACTGATACTAGTTCAAGGAAAATAATGCAGCGGAATAGCAAGCTCTTTCCAAGTTATTTGACGCAGAAATTGTGTCAGTGACACGCTCCCGAAGGGCGAGTTGTCTTGACTCACAGCCTTTGTTAACGATTTTTGATTTAGTACCACTAGATCTTCAAATCGTTGCCGCGTCTGAGAGCCAAGTCATTCTCGCTGAACCAAGCATCTCGAGGTTATTTGGGTATAAGATAAATACGCTTACGCAATCGGCGTTAGTTGATCGATTGGCCAGCGAGGACGGGCTTCGACTGCCATATCCGATACTTCACCGTTTTTCAGACGCTGCATGCCCGCATAAGCGATCATTGCGCCATTGTCGGTACAAAACTCTGTACGTGGGTAATAAACTTCACCACCGACTTTCTTCGCCAGTTTTTCCAACTCTGCACGTAGACGACGGTTCGCACTCACACCACCTGCGATAACAATACGTTTCATACCAGTCTGATCCAGTGCTCGCCTACACTTGATCGCCAACGTTGCACAAACCGCTTCTTCAAATGCCAGCGCGATATCTGCGCGAGTCTGTTCGTCATCGCCATTCGCCGCAATAGTATTCGCCGTGAATGTCTTCAGACCAGAGAAGCTCATATCCAGACCCGGACGATCTGTCATTGGGCGTGGGAATTTAAAGCGCCCCGGCGTGCCTTTTTCAGCCAGCTTTGAAAGCAGTGGACCACCAGGGTAATCCAGACCCATTAACTTCGCTGTCTTATCAAAAGCTTCACCAGCCGCATCATCAATCGACTCACCCAGGATTTGGTATTCACCAATGCCTTTTACTTCAACCATCATAGAATGACCACCAGATACCAATACCGCTACAAACGGGAACGGTGGTGGGTTGTCTTCCAGCATTGGCGCCAGTAAGTGGCCTTCCATATGATGAACAGGTACCGCAGGCACACCCCAAGCGTAAGCAATACTGCGACCAATGGTTGCGCCAACCAATAACGCCCCAACTAAACCTGGGCCAGCGGTGTACGCCACACCATCAATGTCTTTTGAAGTGAGGTTCGCTTCTTTTAATGCCTCTTTAATAAGAGGAATGGTTTTCTTCACATGGTCACGTGAAGCCAACTCAGGCACCACACCACCATAATCCGCGTGAAGTTTTACTTGGCTGTAAAGCTTGTGTGACAACAGACCCTTTTCATCGTCATAAATCGCGATGCCAGTCTCGTCACAAGAGGTTTCAATACCAATAATACGCATGGTTATCTCAGTATGCTTTCTATATAGAGGAAATTTGGGCGTCATATTACCTTGCCTTGGTGCTGCAAACAAATTTTGTACAGACAATAATCGATAAAAGGCTTTACAAAGCAGTTGTGATCGGATTAAAATTCCGCACCATTTTTGATCAGCTGGTAAGTGACCAAATAATTGTGATTTGGTCTGTTGAATGCCAGCATTAACGAATAACCCCTGAGGTGAAAGGCATATGCCAGTAGTTAAAGTACGTGAAAACGAACCGTTCGACGTTGCTCTACGTCGTTTTAAGCGCTCTTGCGAAAAAGCAGGTATCCTTTCTGAAGTGCGTCGTCGTGAGCACTACGAAAAACCAACTACAGTTCGCAAACGCGCTAAAGCAGCAGCTCAAAAGCGTCACGCTAAGAAGCTAGCTCGCGAAAACGCTCGTCGCGTTCGCCTGTACTAATAACTGAGCTCCGTAGAGGAATTTAGTTATGGCTCTGATTGAACAACTCAAAGAAGAGCAAAAATTAGCGATGAAAGCCAAGGACAAATTGCGCCTTGGTACTATTCGTTTAGCCTTAGCAGCAATTAAGCAACGTGAAGTTGACGAGCAGATTACTCTGAACGACGACGACATTATTGCGGTATTGACTAAGATGGTTAAACAACGTCGCGACTCTGTAACGCAGTATGAAGCAGCGGGTCGTCAAGATCTTGCTGATGCGGAGAAAGCAGAAATTACGGTTCTTGAGGACTTTATGCCTCAACCACTGACAGACGATGAAGTTGCGACTCTTATCGAGAATGCAATTGCAGAATCTGGTGCAGCTGGCATGCAAGACATGGGTAAAGTAATGGGCGTTTTGAAACCGCAAATTCAAGGGCGTGCAGATATGGGTAAAGTAAGCGGTTTAGTTCGCGCTAAATTGGCTTAATACCCCACCCAATTGCAGCAAGCCGTGCTATCCTTTGGAACGCACGGCTTGTTTGTATCTGAATGAAGCAACTCAAA
>NZ_CAKLCK010000032.1:0-17713 GCF_921292965.1 Allocatenococcus thiocycli | reverse complement strand
ACTTAAGTTCCCATCATGTAGTAGTAGTCAGGATGTTCCCAAATCTATTAAATTGCAGTATCAAAAATGTTCCCTTAAATTCAAGTAAATGATACGTTCCTTAGTGTTGACTTTTTATGTTTAAGTATGTAAAATGTTCCCATGGTAATTAATTGAGGTGAGCAGCATGAGCAATAAAAACTCTTTCGGAACTCAGCGAAAAATAAACCTTCGTGAAATCATCGAAGACACGGTAAGTCGCTTTATAAAAACAAGAGAGTCAGACAAGAAGCAAAAAATAAAGACCGATGAAGAAAAGCGACTAGGGACTAGTACTAAAAACAAGTTGCGCAATGATGGTCGTAAAAATGAGAGCAACAAGATTACCCTTACCACTATGAATGGGTACTTAACAAAAGTAAGAAAAGCGATTGTAGAAACTGGCTACAAACATCATTTTTTTGAGAAAAAAATCACTGCGTTGGTGAAGAAAAACCCAAGGTTTGAAAAGTCACTAAATGACTTATTAAAGCTTGATTGCCTTGCAGCAACCAAAGCCAAAAATGAGCTAGTGATTGAGTTAAGAAAGCTAGCTAAAAAGGATCGAGAGGGAAAGAAAATAGAATCATTGGCTAATGCTCTTTCGGGCGTTCAAGTAGTACCTGTGGCAATTTCAGCGTTAAAGCTCGATGAGCTTGAAAAACAACAGATGAGCGAGCACAACGATGGAGTAATTAATCGCACTCAAAGCAGCAAGGTAAAACTGGATGCTGATAGCGTAAATAACCTACTAATCAAGCTGTTTGAAAGTGATAACCCACACGACCTAGCACTAGGCGTAGCAATGGCTACGGGACGTCGCCAGATTGAAGTTCTAATTCAAGGTGAATTCAAAAAAGTGGGAGAGTTTGAGATCGCGTTCAGCGGTCAAGCAAAGGAAAAGAATGCTGGTGGAGCGTACAACATCACTACGCTGGTATCGGCTGATAAAATTCTACAGGCAATTGAGAAGCTTAGAGAGTCGCCTCAAGTCAAAAAGATTATGGATGTAATGGAACAGGCTGAAAAGTCTAACGACTTTTACACCAAGAACGAAACTTTCAATAACTACAGTCGGGCTTTTACAACGGCAGCAACATCAACACTCAGTGAATTAGGCGAAAAACCTAGCGGATGGACGTTCAAGGATAGTCGGGCAATTTATGCAAACGTAGCGTTTAAGCTCGATGAAGCGCATCGAATTGCTAACGGTCTGGATGTTATCGACTCAGCGTTATTCTTCGAGCAAGAACTAGGGCATAAAGACAAAGAATCTCAACACAACTACAAGTCTTTTTACGTTGTGGGCGATGTTAATCGCATCACTCGCAAGCTGGAAAAGAAAGTGCTTAACGATCTGGCTAAGGAAGAAAGCAAAAACAAAGCTAGTCGAGTTGAGCAAATCAAGGAGCTGGCAAACGACCCAGCAATAACCAATGAGAAGCTTGAAAGCGTTATTGAAAAGATCATTCCGTTTGTTGAGAACGACCCAGCGATTGAGATCACTACTACGTTTTTACGAAAGGAAGTTAAAGGTAAAGCTACTCGACTCAGCAAAGTTCTAGCAGTGTTGAAAGATAAAGGTCTAGACAAACTTTAAGGGAGGCCGAAAGGTGGAAAAAGAAAAAACAATGGCAGGTCTGAAAAACGCTAAAAATCTAGTTAAACAGGCACGCCTCATTTTGATGATGGTCGATAGCGCCAATGGTCTAGATTCTGAAACCATTACGGACTGCATTCACATGGTTGGAGGAAAGTTAAGGAGAGTTGAGGAGTCAATAAGTGAACATTCTTTAGCTTTGGATTTCGACAAGCGAGACCTGTTTCTTAATTTGAACAATCAAGCCGGTTCCATGCTGAAGTTGTTAGTAGAAAGCAATGCTTTGAAGGTGTTGGATAGAAGTCTAATTTCCAATTGTTTATGGTCAGTTACAGAAAAATTGGAAGCTTTAAATGATGCTATATCTCAAGAAAACTACGAAAAACCACTTACCTGCGTTACTGAATGATTAAATACCACTTTAAACGCCCTACAAAGCCCGTAGGGCGTTTTTCTTTTCCACTCAAACAATCACACCAATAAAACACTAATCGTTAAATCTGGGGCTGGTGGCTTTGGATTAATGCCTATCTTACCGCGAATGCAGTTCTAGCCCCGCAGGGGGAGCGAAGCGGAGACCTAACCCATGTTCCAGCGAGTGTCCAAGTGTTGCTACCGCACGCAATGCAGGGGTTACCGCAAGCGCAGGGGTGTTAGCGGACTTCAAGCGTTCGCTGTGAGTGTCTGCGTGTTGAGAAGTTATAGCGCGCTCGGTGCCGCCTCGCACCCTGCAAAGCCCCAATGCTATGAGCTGACAGCGTACTCATTGCCAAATGCTTTGCTGCGATCTTGCAGTTTTTCTCCAAGGTGCACTTTAGGTGCAAAAGGTGCACTTTAGGTGCAGTGTTTTTTTTTAATTTTGCACCTTAATTTTTCCTTATTTTTCTTATAGTTATCTCTCTAAGGTGCAAAAGGTGCATTTTTTTTTATTAAAAGGGGGGAAAAATTTATTGTGATATATATCACATTATTTTTTTTTACCCTCTATAGGAGTTTTTCTGCACTTTTTGCACCTTGGGAGGTTGTTTTTCGTGTAATCTGTTGATTTATAAGCTTTTTTCTAGGTGCATTTTAGGTGCATTTTTAGGTGCACTAAGGTGCAAAGGTGCACTTTTAAAATGCACCTTGCAAAAAAAAAGCACCCTTTCGGGTGCTTTTAATAGGTTAAACCTATTGCTAACGAGTGCCGCGGCGTCTCATACCAATAGCTGTTAGCTCATTTTCTGCTCTTCCGGTCATGTGAGGAATAGCGAAACCTCGTTTGCCTTGATAGGTGCCATGCATGAACATTTTTTCTATTAGTATTTTTTGCCGCTTGCTTGTCTTTAGGGCTTAGTTTGTTCTTACTCCATCCTAGAGCTTCACAGATATCGAGTAAGCTGGCTTGCCACATAGCTGGTTCATCTGCCTTGCTTTCAAATTCTTCGATAATAGCTTCTTCGATTGGAGTCATTAGTCTGAATGCTTCGTTGATTTTCTGTTGGTACTCGCGCTCATCGTCTGATAGTTTCCATGGTTCTCGGATGTTTAGTGATAGCTCATTAACTACCATTTCATAAATCTGAGCCCATAGTTGTTGTTTGTCGATGTCTTCTAAATCATTAAGTTTTAGTTGAAGAACCGGAATAGACCAGTATCGATCGTTGCCAGTATTGTCTACCAGGAACGATGATGGGTTAACGGTTGCAAAGAACACGGTTCTTCGAGTCCAAGTAGAGATCTCCGCCGCGTATGGAAGTCGAATATCATCAGTGAATTGGTCAACAAAACCTTTCAACGCAGCAACATCGGCTTTTCTTGTGGTGGCATCAACTTCTCCAAGTTCAACTATCCAATGTTTTAGAGCAGCTATTTTCGAGTCTTTGTTTTCAGGGTTTAGGATGTGACCTTGCAATAGGTATCGGTTCATGTCTCCCATCAAGATCTTGATGAAAGGGGTTTTCCCCAGACCTTGAGCGCCTTGAAAGGTAAGTATTGATTTAAATTTAAATTTTTTGTGCTCGTCATTAATGGCTGCGCATACCGATGCCATCATGAACTTCAGTATTGCTGCTTCTTTCCACTTGTTGATTTCAGGAGCTGTAATTACTGTGTCGACTACCGATTGAATTCGGTCTTGTCTGTCCCATTCCCTTTGAGTGCAATACTCAACTATAGGGTTGTATGGATTTCGGTTTGCTATTGCTACCAGTTGCTCTTGGATTCTTCCGATTGGAAATTTGTTGATCTCACAAAGGCTTTTGATGGTTTCTAGCCTTTGTCCTTTGGCATTGTCCATCAAGTTGTGTTCATTGTTAGGAAGGATTATTTCTTGCTCTTTTGTTATCAGGTTGTACCGTACCTGAATGCCATATCTAGCAAGTAGAAAGACTAGGTTGTCTACATGGGAAATTGCCCCAATGGGATTACCATCTTTATCAAATTTAGGATAAGGGTAACCAAAAAATTCGATTGATTGATTGAATGGCTTGTGTGTTCTTAAGGGGGTTACGTTGCTTTCAGTCGTCATTATTCACGCCCTCAATAGCACTTCTGATCATCAATTCATCAATCATGCGTCGAATATAAACGGCAGCACGACAGTTGAATTGTTGTTCAATAAATTGCTTCTGGATAGGGGTGATTACAATGCGTTCAGTAGCTTGATAATCCGCAGGCTTATTGAAGCTACGGACTGATTTAGTCTTATTAGTCATGTTGTTATTCTCTTAGTTTGAATTGTTGACGGGTGATTAATCCGTCACTTTCGATAGTAATCTGAACTGAATAGCTTTTCAACAGGCACAAAAAAACCCGCCCCTAAGAGAAAGGCGGGTTTTCTTGTAGATGCTATTTAGAATTGGTAATCAGCCAACTCACACCTAATGACAACGTCGCAGGGCTGCGCTGTTGTTTAAATTTGCACTCGCGTACAGTTGTATTTTAGGCGTGTCAGGGAGTTTAATGCAAGGCTTTCATTGAAGTTTCAAAGCCCTGTTTGGATGGTGGTTGTTTGCGCATGGAGCTATGTCCAGCATAGTGAATGTACCCTAAAAATAGGCGTATTTCTAGGGGTTATTTGCGCTATACGTCAACGCGCACGTGCTGAAGTGTCTAGGTTTCTTCTGGGTGGGTTTTTATGTCCGTACGGGGGGACACCGCGGTATTTGAAAGTATTTTGCCTTTTTTCTGAATGCAGCACCTCATATTATAGGTTTTTGTTTAATAACAATTTTGTTTGTTTTTGCTTGCCGTTTTTATCCTCGATTGATGTTTCACCCAGATTTTGATGCTCTGTTTGCGTAATGCAGCACACCAGCACCCATTGCGCACTCGTTTTATCCTTGAATGTTTGGCGTAAACATCAAGGTAAGTCCACCAGCCAAAAGCAGATTTTTGTAGTGCTCTAAGGTGGGTAATGAATCAATCCTTTTTCTTGTTGGTCAGTTTGTGCTTGGTTACTTATCAATTCCTCACTTAATGAACTAGCAATGCCTTTTAAAATAAGGGCTTCATCTCGTTTATATCCCCGTAAATGATTGTGAGTGCTACCGCTTTAAAAGCTTTTGTTCCCTCAGAATTACCCGTCATTCTCGCTTTGCTTTTCGCGCTTCTCTCCTCAATTTTTCCTTTTTAACTCCTGAGTTGTTGCAATTAAAAAGACTCATGATTGTTGGTTGTTTTTACCTTTCGGTGTTTTTATTGATACAGGTCACAAAAGGAACATTTAACGTACTTTTATCTATGAATTATTATGGGAACAAAACGATTACTTCTATCTACACCAAAAAGGGAACATTATTATTACTACTATAGCTTGTATGGGAACACTCAGTATACTACTACACGTGTAGTAGTATACTGAGTGTTCCCATACAAGCTATAGTAGTAATAATAATGTTCCCTTTTTGGTGTAGATAGAAGTAATCGTTTTGTTCCCATAATAATTCATAGATAAAAGTACGTTAAATGTTCCTTTTGTGACCTGTATCAATAAAAACACCGAAAGGTAAAAACAACCAACAATCATGAGTCTTTTTAATTGCAACAACTCAGGAGTTAAAAAGGAAAAATTGAGGAGAGAAGCGCGAAAAGCAAAGCGAGAATGACGGGTAATTCTGAGGGAACAAAAGCTTTTAAAGCGGTAGCACTCACAATCATTTACGGGGATATAAACGAGATGAAGCCCTTATTTTAAAAGGCATTGCTAGTTCATTAAGTGAGGAATTGATAAGTAACCAAGCACAAACTGACCAACAAGAAAAAGGATTGATTCATTACCCACCTTAGAGCACTACAAAAATCTGCTTTTTGGCTGGTGGACTTACCTTGATGTTTACGCCAAACATTCAAGGATAAAACGAGTGCGCAATGGGTGCTGGTGTGCTGCATTACGCAAACAGAGCATCAAAATCTGGGTGAAACATCAATCGAGGATAAAAACGGCAAGCAAAAACAAACAAAATTGTTATTAAACAAAAACCTATAATATGAGGTGCTGCATTCAGAAAAAAGGCAAAATACTTTCAAATACCGCGGTGTCCCCCCGTACGGACATAAAAACCCACCCAGAAGAACCTAGACACTTCAGCACGTGCGCGTTGACGTATAGCGCAAATAACCCCTAGAAATACGCCTATTTTTAGGGTACATTCACTATGCTGGACATAGCTCCATGCGCAAACAACCACCATCCAAACAGGGCTTTGAAACTTCAATGAAAGCCTTGCATTAAACTCCCTGACACGCCTAAAATACAACTGTACGCGAGTGCAAATTTAAACAACAGCGCAGCCCTGCGACGTTGTCATTAGGTGTGAGTTGGCTGATTACCAATTCTAAATAGCATCTACAAGAAAACCCGCCTTTCTCTTAGGGGCGGGTTTTTTTTGTGCCTGTTGAAAAGCTATTCAGTTCAGATTACTATCGAAAGTGACGGATTAATCACCCGTCAACAATTCAAACTAAGAGAATAACAACATGACTAATAAGACTAAATCAGTCCGTAGCTTCAATAAGCCTGCGGATTATCAAGCTACTGAACGCATTGTAATCACCCCTATCCAGAAGCAATTTATTGAACAACAATTCAACTGTCGTGCTGCCGTTTATATTCGACGCATGATTGATGAATTGATGATCAGAAGTGCTATTGAGGGCGTGAATAATGACGACTGAAAGCAACGTAACCCCCTTAAGAACACACAAGCCATTCAATCAATCAATCGAATTTTTGGTTACCCTTATCCTAAATTTGATAAAGATGGTAATCCCATTGGGGCAATTTCCCATGTAGACAACCTAGTCTTTCTACTTGCTAGATATGGCATTCAGGTACGGTACAACCTGATAACAAAAGAGCAAGAAATAATCCTTCCTAACAATGAACACAACTTGATGGACAATGCCAAAGGACAAAGGCTAGAAACCATCAAAAGCCTTTGTGAGATCAACAAATTTCCAATCGGAAGAATCCAAGAGCAACTGGTAGCAATAGCAAACCGAAATCCATACAACCCTATAGTTGAGTATTGCACTCAAAGGGAATGGGACAGACAAGACCGAATTCAATCGGTAGTCGACACAGTAATTACAGCTCCTGAAATCAACAAGTGGAAAGAAGCAGCAATACTGAAGTTCATGATGGCATCGGTATGCGCAGCCATTAATGACGAGCACAAAAAATTTAAATTTAAATCAATACTTACCTTTCAAGGCGCTCAAGGTCTGGGGAAAACCCCTTTCATCAAGATCTTGATGGGAGACATGAACCGATACCTATTGCAAGGTCACATCCTAAACCCTGAAAACAAAGACTCGAAAATAGCTGCTCTAAAACATTGGATAGTTGAACTTGGAGAAGTTGATGCCACCACAAGAAAAGCCGATGTTGCTGCGTTGAAAGGTTTTGTTGACCAATTCACTGATGATATTCGACTTCCATACGCGGCGGAGATCTCTACTTGGACTCGAAGAACCGTGTTCTTTGCAACCGTTAACCCATCATCGTTCCTGGTAGACAATACTGGCAACGATCGATACTGGTCTATTCCGGTTCTTCAACTAAAACTTAATGATTTAGAAGACATCGACAAACAACAACTATGGGCTCAGATTTATGAAATGGTAGTTAATGAGCTATCACTAAACATCCGAGAACCATGGAAACTATCAGACGATGAGCGCGAGTACCAACAGAAAATCAACGAAGCATTCAGACTAATGACTCCAATCGAAGAAGCTATTATCGAAGAATTTGAAAGCAAGGCAGATGAACCAGCTATGTGGCAAGCCAGCTTACTCGATATCTGTGAAGCTCTAGGATGGAGTAAGAACAAACTAAGCCCTAAAGACAAGCAAGCGGCAAAAATACTAATAGAAAAAATGTTCATGCATGGCACCTATCAAGGCAAACGAGGTTTCGCTATTCCTCACATGACCGGAAGAGCAGAAAATGAGCTAACAGCTATTGGTATGAGACGCCGCGGCACTCGTTAGCAATAGGTTTAACCTATTAAAAGCACCCGAAAGGGTGCTTTTTTTTTGCAAGGTGCATTTTAAAAGTGCACCTTTGCACCTTAGTGCACCTAAAAATGCACCTAAAATGCACCTAGAAAAAAGCTTATAAATCAACAGATTACACGAAAAACAACCTCCCAAGGTGCAAAAAGTGCAGAAAAACTCCTATAGAGGGTAAAAAAAAATAATGTGATATATATCACAATAAATTTTTCCCCCCTTTTAATAAAAAAAATGCACCTTTTGCACCTTAGAGAGATAACTATAAGAAAAATAAGGAAAAATTAAGGTGCAAAATTAAAAAAAACACTGCACCTAAAGTGCACCTTTTGCACCTAAAGTGCACCTTGGAGAAAAACTGCAAGATCGCAGCAAAGCATTTGGCAATGAGTACGCTGTCAGCTCATAGCATTGGGGCTTTGCAGGGTGCGAGGCGGCACCGAGCGCGCTATAACTTCTCAACACGCAGACACTCACAGCGAACGCTTGAAGTCCGCTAACACCCCTGCGCTTGCGGTAACCCCTGCATTGCGTGCGGTAGCAACACTTGGACACTCGCTGGAACATGGGTTAGGTCTCCGCTTCGCTCCCCCTGCGGGGCTAGAACTGCATTCGCGGTAAGATAGGCATTAATCCAAAGCCACCAGCCCCAGATTTAACGATTAGTGTTTTATTGGTGTGATTGTTTGAGTGGAAAAGAAAAACGCCCTACGGGCTTTGTAGGGCGTTTAAAGTGGTATTTAATCATTCAGTAACGCAGGTAAGTGGTTTTTCGTAGTTTTCTTGAGATATAGCATCATTTAAAGCTTCCAATTTTTCTGTAACTGACCATAAACAATTGGAAATTAGACTTCTATCCAACACCTTCAAAGCATTGCTTTCTACTAACAACTTCAGCATGGAACCGGCTTGATTGTTCAAATTAAGAAACAGGTCTCGCTTGTCGAAATCCAAAGCTAAAGAATGTTCACTTATTGACTCCTCAACTCTCCTTAACTTTCCTCCAACCATGTGAATGCAGTCCGTAATGGTTTCAGAATCTAGACCATTGGCGCTATCGACCATCATCAAAATGAGGCGTGCCTGTTTAACTAGATTTTTAGCGTTTTTCAGACCTGCCATTGTTTTTTCTTTTTCCACCTTTCGGCCTCCCTTAAAGTTTGTCTAGACCTTTATCTTTCAACACTGCTAGAACTTTGCTGAGTCGAGTAGCTTTACCTTTAACTTCCTTTCGTAAAAACGTAGTAGTGATCTCAATCGCTGGGTCGTTCTCAACAAACGGAATGATCTTTTCAATAACGCTTTCAAGCTTCTCATTGGTTATTGCTGGGTCGTTTGCCAGCTCCTTGATTTGCTCAACTCGACTAGCTTTGTTTTTGCTTTCTTCCTTAGCCAGATCGTTAAGCACTTTCTTTTCCAGCTTGCGAGTGATGCGATTAACATCGCCCACAACGTAAAAAGACTTGTAGTTGTGTTGAGATTCTTTGTCTTTATGCCCTAGTTCTTGCTCGAAGAATAACGCTGAGTCGATAACATCCAGACCGTTAGCAATTCGATGCGCTTCATCGAGCTTAAACGCTACGTTTGCATAAATTGCCCGACTATCCTTGAACGTCCATCCGCTAGGTTTTTCGCCTAATTCACTGAGTGTTGATGTTGCTGCCGTTGTAAAAGCCCGACTGTAGTTATTGAAAGTTTCGTTCTTGGTGTAAAAGTCGTTAGACTTTTCAGCCTGTTCCATTACATCCATAATCTTTTTGACTTGAGGCGACTCTCTAAGCTTCTCAATTGCCTGTAGAATTTTATCAGCCGATACCAGCGTAGTGATGTTGTACGCTCCACCAGCATTCTTTTCCTTTGCTTGACCGCTGAACGCGATCTCAAACTCTCCCACTTTTTTGAATTCACCTTGAATTAGAACTTCAATCTGGCGACGTCCCGTAGCCATTGCTACGCCTAGTGCTAGGTCGTGTGGGTTATCACTTTCAAACAGCTTGATTAGTAGGTTATTTACGCTATCAGCATCCAGTTTTACCTTGCTGCTTTGAGTGCGATTAATTACTCCATCGTTGTGCTCGCTCATCTGTTGTTTTTCAAGCTCATCGAGCTTTAACGCTGAAATTGCCACAGGTACTACTTGAACGCCCGAAAGAGCATTAGCCAATGATTCTATTTTCTTTCCCTCTCGATCCTTTTTAGCTAGCTTTCTTAACTCAATCACTAGCTCATTTTTGGCTTTGGTTGCTGCAAGGCAATCAAGCTTTAATAAGTCATTTAGTGACTTTTCAAACCTTGGGTTTTTCTTCACCAACGCAGTGATTTTTTTCTCAAAAAAATGATGTTTGTAGCCAGTTTCTACAATCGCTTTTCTTACTTTTGTTAAGTACCCATTCATAGTGGTAAGGGTAATCTTGTTGCTCTCATTTTTACGACCATCATTGCGCAACTTGTTTTTAGTACTAGTCCCTAGTCGCTTTTCTTCATCGGTCTTTATTTTTTGCTTCTTGTCTGACTCTCTTGTTTTTATAAAGCGACTTACCGTGTCTTCGATGATTTCACGAAGGTTTATTTTTCGCTGAGTTCCGAAAGAGTTTTTATTGCTCATGCTGCTCACCTCAATTAATTACCATGGGGAACATTTTACATACTTAAACATAAAAGTCAACACTAAGGAACGTATCATTTACTTGAATTTAAGGGAACATTTTTGATACTGCAATTTAATAGATTTGGGAACATCCTGACTACTACTACATGATGGGAACATTAAGTATACTACTACACGTGTAGTAGTATACTTAATGTTCCCATCATGTAGTAGTAGTCAGGATGTTCCCAAATCTATTAAATTGCAGTATCAAAAATGTTCCCTTAAATTCAAGTAAATGATACGTTCCTTAGTGTTGACTTTTATGTTTAAGTATGTAAAATGTTCCCCATGGTAATTAATTGAGGTGAGCAGCATGAGCAATAAAAACTCTTTCGGAACTCAGCGAAAAATAAACCTTCGTGAAATCATCGAAGACACGGTAAGTCGCTTTATAAAAACAAGAGAGTCAGACAAGAAGCAAAAAATAAAGACCGATGAAGAAAAGCGACTAGGGACTAGTACTAAAAACAAGTTGCGCAATGATGGTCGTAAAAATGAGAGCAACAAGATTACCCTTACCACTATGAATGGGTACTTAACAAAAGTAAGAAAAGCGATTGTAGAAACTGGCTACAAACATCATTTTTTTGAGAAAAAAATCACTGCGTTGGTGAAGAAAAACCCAAGGTTTGAAAAGTCACTAAATGACTTATTAAAGCTTGATTGCCTTGCAGCAACCAAAGCCAAAAATGAGCTAGTGATTGAGTTAAGAAAGCTAGCTAAAAAGGATCGAGAGGGAAAGAAAATAGAATCATTGGCTAATGCTCTTTCGGGCGTTCAAGTAGTACCTGTGGCAATTTCAGCGTTAAAGCTCGATGAGCTTGAAAAACAACAGATGAGCGAGCACAACGATGGAGTAATTAATCGCACTCAAAGCAGCAAGGTAAAACTGGATGCTGATAGCGTAAATAACCTACTAATCAAGCTGTTTGAAAGTGATAACCCACACGACCTAGCACTAGGCGTAGCAATGGCTACGGGACGTCGCCAGATTGAAGTTCTAATTCAAGGTGAATTCAAAAAAGTGGGAGAGTTTGAGATCGCGTTCAGCGGTCAAGCAAAGGAAAAGAATGCTGGTGGAGCGTACAACATCACTACGCTGGTATCGGCTGATAAAATTCTACAGGCAATTGAGAAGCTTAGAGAGTCGCCTCAAGTCAAAAAGATTATGGATGTAATGGAACAGGCTGAAAAGTCTAACGACTTTTACACCAAGAACGAAACTTTCAATAACTACAGTCGGGCTTTTACAACGGCAGCAACATCAACACTCAGTGAATTAGGCGAAAAACCTAGCGGATGGACGTTCAAGGATAGTCGGGCAATTTATGCAAACGTAGCGTTTAAGCTCGATGAAGCGCATCGAATTGCTAACGGTCTGGATGTTATCGACTCAGCGTTATTCTTCGAGCAAGAACTAGGGCATAAAGACAAAGAATCTCAACACAACTACAAGTCTTTTTACGTTGTGGGCGATGTTAATCGCATCACTCGCAAGCTGGAAAAGAAAGTGCTTAACGATCTGGCTAAGGAAGAAAGCAAAAACAAAGCTAGTCGAGTTGAGCAAATCAAGGAGCTGGCAAACGACCCAGCAATAACCAATGAGAAGCTTGAAAGCGTTATTGAAAAGATCATTCCGTTTGTTGAGAACGACCCAGCGATTGAGATCACTACTACGTTTTTACGAAAGGAAGTTAAAGGTAAAGCTACTCGACTCAGCAAAGTTCTAGCAGTGTTGAAAGATAAAGGTCTAGACAAACTTTAAGGGAGGCCGAAAGGTGGAAAAAGAAAAAACAATGGCAGGTCTGAAAAACGCTAAAAATCTAGTTAAACAGGCACGCCTCATTTTGATGATGGTCGATAGCGCCAATGGTCTAGATTCTGAAACCATTACGGACTGCATTCACATGGTTGGAGGAAAGTTAAGGAGAGTTGAGGAGTCAATAAGTGAACATTCTTTAGCTTTGGATTTCGACAAGCGAGACCTGTTTCTTAATTTGAACAATCAAGCCGGTTCCATGCTGAAGTTGTTAGTAGAAAGCAATGCTTTGAAGGTGTTGGATAGAAGTCTAATTTCCAATTGTTTATGGTCAGTTACAGAAAAATTGGAAGCTTTAAATGATGCTATATCTCAAGAAAACTACGAAAAACCACTTACCTGCGTTACTGAATGATTAAATACCACTTTAAACGCCCTACAAAGCCCGTAGGGCGTTTTTCTTTTCCACTCAAACAATCACACCAATAAAACACTAATCGTTAAATCTGGGGCTGGTGGCTTTGGATTAATGCCTATCTTACCGCGAATGCAGTTCTAGCCCCGCAGGGGGAGCGAAGCGGAGACCTAACCCATGTTCCAGCGAGTGTCCAAGTGTTGCTACCGCACGCAATGCAGGGGTTACCGCAAGCGCAGGGGTGTTAGCGGACTTCAAGCGTTCGCTGTGAGTGTCTGCGTGTTGAGAAGTTATAGCGCGCTCGGTGCCGCCTCGCACCCTGCAAAGCCCCAATGCTATGAGCTGACAGCGTACTCATTGCCAAATGCTTTGCTGCGATCTTGCAGTTTTTCTCCAAGGTGCACTTTAGGTGCAAAAGGTGCACTTTAGGTGCAGTGTTTTTTTTAATTTTGCACCTTAATTTTTCCTTATTTTTCTTATAGTTATCTCTCTAAGGTGCAAAAGGTGCATTTTTTTTATTAAAAGGGGGGAAAAATTTATTGTGATATATATCACATTATTTTTTTTTACCCTCTATAGGAGTTTTTCTGCACTTTTTGCACCTTGGGAGGTTGTTTTTCGTGTAATCTGTTGATTTATAAGCTTTTTTCTAGGTGCATTTTAGGTGCATTTTTAGGTGCACTAAGGTGCAAAGGTGCACTTTTAAAATGCACCTTGCAAAAAAAAAGCACCCTTTCGGGTGCTTTTAATAGGTTAAACCTATTGCTAACGAGTGCCGCGGCGTCTCATACCAATAGCTGTTAGCTCATTTTCTGCTCTTCCGGTCATGTGAGGAATAGCGAAACCTCGTTTGCCTTGATAGGTGCCATGCATGAACATTTTTTCTATTAGTATTTTTGCCGCTTGCTTGTCTTTAGGGCTTAGTTTGTTCTTACTCCATCCTAGAGCTTCACAGATATCGAGTAAGCTGGCTTGCCACATAGCTGGTTCATCTGCCTTGCTTTCAAATTCTTCGATAATAGCTTCTTCGATTGGAGTCATTAGTCTGAATGCTTCGTTGATTTTCTGTTGGTACTCGCGCTCATCGTCTGATAGTTTCCATGGTTCTCGGATGTTTAGTGATAGCTCATTAACTACCATTTCATAAATCTGAGCCCATAGTTGTTGTTTGTCGATGTCTTCTAAATCATTAAGTTTTAGTTGAAGAACCGGAATAGACCAGTATCGATCGTTGCCAGTATTGTCTACCAGGAACGATGATGGGTTAACGGTTGCAAAGAACACGGTTCTTCGAGTCCAAGTAGAGATCTCCGCCGCGTATGGAAGTCGAATATCATCAGTGAATTGGTCAACAAAACCTTTCAACGCAGCAACATCGGCTTTTCTTGTGGTGGCATCAACTTCTCCAAGTTCAACTATCCAATGTTTTAGAGCAGCTATTTTCGAGTCTTTGTTTTCAGGGTTTAGGATGTGACCTTGCAATAGGTATCGGTTCATGTCTCCCATCAAGATCTTGATGAAAGGGGTTTTCCCCAGACCTTGAGCGCCTTGAAAGGTAAGTATTGATTTAAATTTAAATTTTTTGTGCTCGTCATTAATGGCTGCGCATACCGATGCCATCATGAACTTCAGTATTGCTGCTTCTTTCCACTTGTTGATTTCAGGAGCTGTAATTACTGTGTCGACTACCGATTGAATTCGGTCTTGTCTGTCCCATTCCCTTTGAGTGCAATACTCAACTATAGGGTTGTATGGATTTCGGTTTGCTATTGCTACCAGTTGCTCTTGGATTCTTCCGATTGGAAATTTGTTGATCTCACAAAGGCTTTTGATGGTTTCTAGCCTTTGTCCTTTGGCATTGTCCATCAAGTTGTGTTCATTGTTAGGAAGGATTATTTCTTGCTCTTTTGTTATCAGGTTGTACCGTACCTGAATGCCATATCTAGCAAGTAGAAAGACTAGGTTGTCTACATGGGAAATTGCCCCAATGGGATTACCATCTTTATCAAATTTAGGATAAGGGTAACCAAAAAATTCGATTGATTGATTGAATGGCTTGTGTGTTCTTAAGGGGGTTACGTTGCTTTCAGTCGTCATTATTCACGCCCTCAATAGCACTTCTGATCATCAATTCATCAATCATGCGTCGAATATAAACGGCAGCACGACAGTTGAATTGTTGTTCAATAAATTGCTTCTGGATAGGGGTGATTACAATGCGTTCAGTAGCTTGATAATCCGCAGGCTTATTGAAGCTACGGACTGATTTAGTCTTATTAGTCATGTTGTTATTCTCTTAGTTTGAATTGTTGACGGGTGATTAATCCGTCACTTTCGATAGTAATCTGAACTGAATAGCTTTTCAACAGGCACAAAAAAACCCGCCCCTAAGAGAAAGGCGGGTTTTCTTGTAGATGCTATTTAGAATTGGTAATCAGCCAACTCACACCTAATGACAACGTCGCAGGGCTGCGCTGTTGTTTAAATTTGCACTCGCGTACAGTTGTATTTTAGGCGTGTCAGGGAGTTTAATGCAAGGCTTTCATTGAAGTTTCAAAGCCCTGTTTGGATGGTGGTTGTTTGCGCATGGAGCTATGTCCAGCATAGTGAATGTACCCTAAAAATAGGCGTATTTCTAGGGGTTATTTGCGCTATACGTCAACGCGCACGTGCTGAAGTGTCTAGGTTCTTCTGGGTGGGTTTTTATGTCCGTACGGGGGGACACCGCGGTATTTGAAAGTATTTTGCCTTTTTTCTGAATGCAGCACCTCATATTATAGGTTTTTGTTTAATAACAATTTTGTTTGTTTTTGCTTGCCGTTTTTATCCTCGATTGATGTTTCACCCAGATTTTGATGCTCTGTTTGCGTAATGCAGCACACCAGCACCCATTGCGCACTCGTTTTATCCTTGAATGTTTGGCGTAAACATCAAGGTAAGTCCACCAGCCAAAAAGCAGATTTTTGTAGTGCTCTAAGGTGGGTAATGAATCAATCCTTTTTCTTGTTGGTCAGTTTGTGCTTGGTTACTTATCAATTCCTCACTTAATGAACTAGCAATGCCTTTTAAAATAAGGGCTTCATCTCGTTTATATCCCCGTAAATGATTGTGAGTGCTACCGCTTTAAAAGCTTTTGTTCCCTCAGAATTACCCGTCATTCTCGCTTTGCTTTTCGCGCTTCTCTCCTCAATTTTTCCTTTTTAACTCCTGAGTTGTTGCAATTAAAAAAGACTCATGATTGTTGGTTGTTTTTACCTTTCGGTGTTTTTATTGATACAGGTCACAAAAGGAACATTTAACGTACTTTTATCTATGAATTATTATGGGAACAAAACGATTACTTCTATCTACACCAAAAAGGGAACATTATTATTACTACTATAGCTTGTATGGGAACACTCAGTATACTACTACACGTGTAGTAGTATACTGAGTGTTCCCATACAAGCTATAGTAGTAATAATAATGTTCCCTTTTTGGTGTAGATAGAAGTAATCGTTTTGTTCCCATAATAATTCATAGATAAAAGTACGTTAAATGTTCCTTTTGTGACCTGTATCAATAAAAACACCGAAAGGTAAAAACAACCAACAATCATGAGTCTTTTTTAATTGCAACAACTCAGGAGTTAAAAAGGAAAAATTGAGGAGAGAAGCGCGAAAAGCAAAGCGAGAATGACGGGTAATTCTGAGGGAACAAAAGCTTTTAAAGCGGTAGCACTCACAATCATTTACGGGGATATAAACGAGATGAAGCCCTTATTTTAAAAGGCATTGCTAGTTCATTAAGTGAGGAATTGATAAGTAACCAAGCACAAACTGACCAACAAGAAAAAGGATTGATTCATTACCCACCTTAGAGCACTACAAAAATCTGCTTTTTGGCTGGTGGACTTACCTTGATGTTTACGCCAAACATTCAAGGATAAAACGAGTGCGCAATGGGTGCTGGTGTGCTGCATTACGCAAACAGAGCATCAAAATCTGGGTGAAACATCAATCGAGGATAAAAACGGCAAGCAAAAACAAACAAAATTGTTATTAAACAAAAACCTATAATATGAGGTGCTGCATTCAGAAAAAAGGCAAAATACTTTCAAATACCGCGGTGTCCCCCCGTACGGACATAAAAACCCACCCAGAAGAACCTAGACACTTCAGCACGTGCGCGTTGACGTATAGCGCAAATAACCCCTAGAAATACGCCTATTTTTAGGGTACATTCACTATGCTGGACATAGCTCCATGCGCAAACAACCACCATCCAAACAGGGCTTTGAAACTTCAATGAAAGCCTTGCATTAAACTCCCTGACACGCCTAAAATACAACTGTACGCGAGTGCAAATTTAAACAACAGCGCAGCCCTGCGACGTTGTCATTAGGTGTGAGTTGGCTGATTACCAATTCTAAATAGCATCTACAAGAAAACCCGCCTTTCTCTTAGGGGCGGGTTTTTTTTGTGCCTGTTGAAAAGCTATTCAGTTCAGATTACTATCGAAAGTGACGGATTAATCACCCGTCAACAATTCAAACTAAGAGAATAACAACATGACTAATAAGACTAAATCAGTCCGTAGCTTCAATAAGCCTGCGGATTATCAAGCTACTGAACGCATTGTAATCACCCCTATCCAGAAGCAATTTATTGAACAACAATTCAACTGTCGTGCTGCCGTTTATATTCGACGCATGATTGATGAATTGATGATCAGAAGTGCTATTGAGGGCGTGAATAATGACGACTGAAAGCAACGTAACCCCCCTTAAGAACA
>NZ_CAKLCK010000031.1:0-29087 GCF_921292965.1 Allocatenococcus thiocycli | reverse complement strand
TGAATGAAGGCAAACACTTTAACAGCACCAACGACAGTAATAGTAGTGGTGATGATCGCAGTGATGACAAAGGTATTGAACCTGAAGCAATCGAAACCGCAGAAATAAACGGACGTCACTACGCATTTATTGGCCTTGAGCGCCAAGGTGGAATCATGGTTTACGATATTAGTGAGCCAAGCCAAGCGGTCTTCCTTCACTATGTGAACCACCGTAACTACGAGCAGCCGGTTTGCACACAAGTGAAAGAGAGCGAGTGCGCGAATGATACCTACAATCCAAAAGCTGGCGATCTTGGACCAGAGTCGATTAATTACTTCACCCGTAACGGTGATCACTTTATCGCAGTTGGGAATGAAGTTTCTGGAACAACCTCGGTTTATCGTATCGAGCTCTAAGTCCTAATTGCTCTAAAAAAGACGCCCGAACTAATGTTCGGGCGCCTAGTATAAAGCTAAATATCTCTTATTCAGTAAGAGCTAAACCGTCACATTTCGATGCGCAGATAAAGTCGTTCTTATGCAGCCCTTTTATTGAATGGCTCCACCATGTCACCGTTACTTTACCCCACTCTAGTAAAATCGAAGGGTGATGAAATTCATCTTCTGCCAGTTCAGCAATTTTATTACTAAACGCCCAAGCCTGTTTGAAGTTTTTAAACTTATACACTTTTTCTAACTGAGGAATCCCCTCTCTTTCAAAAATCTGCCAATCAGTAAGTTGCAGCAGCAGTGACTGTTGCTCTTCTTTACTCAGCGCAATGGCATCAAGACTACAAGCTTCGCATTTTTGTTCATTCAACATGAGCAGGTTCCTTTGGTTCAAATAGTGGTGGCAACAATCCGGCCCCAATAGCCATATCGGCTTGCTTTAATAGGTTTAATTGACTGATTTGATAAAGCTGTGAAAAATCGTCGATTACATAGTATTTCGGTTGCATTATATCGATGCGATAAGGTGTTCTCAGGACGGTTTGTAAATCGAAACCTTCACGAATCGCATCTTCACTTTCTAGCGAATAGATGGTTTCTCCCGGAGAAGAGAGAATGCCTCCGCCATAAATCTTGGTCTGATCGCCTTCTTTAACCAGGCCGAACTCGACGGTAAACCAGTAAAGTCGTGCAAGATACGCTCTCTGTTTAGGCGTCGCGGCTTGGCCCAACTGCCCATAATGCTCAGTAAACGCGGCAAAATCGGGGTTGGTCAACATGGCACAGTGGCCAAATATTTCATGGAAGAAATCGGGTTCTTGCAGATAGTCAAACTCTTCACGACTACGCAGGAATGTCGCAACGGGGAAGCGTTTATTACCTAACAGATTAAAAAAACGATCGAAATCGATAAGTGCTGGAACTGGCTCTACCTGCCATCCTGTCGTTTCCATCAATACACGGTTGATATCAGGAAGTTGTGGCACATGATCATCGGGCAAATCGAGTAATGTCAAACCATGTAGATAAGCCTGACAAGCGCGGTTATGAATAACACTCATCTGTCTGGTGACTAAATCTCGCCAAATTGCATCTTCTTCGAGGCTCCATTCTACCCTTCCATCCTGGTCAACGGGTTTAGAATGATATTGCGTCATGACCTTTCTCCATTAACAAATCCCTTACATTAAGCCTATCTGTACTCCTGACTGCTTCCAATCCCTCAACCATTTTCGCCCGCGCATTTGAGTGTAACAAATTACTTACATTTACACGTAAGACTATGATATTGCTAACATCAAATACTTTCACGCAAGTTTGACATTGTTAGTGATTGCTTTCAGACTTAATGTGTTATCAGCTTGTTATAGAAGGAACCTATGCGCGAGTACAACAAATTATGGCAACCGAGCGAAAGCCGCATCAAAGAAGCCAATATCACCCAGTTTATTGAACACATAAACAGGCAAGGAAATTACATAAAAAACTATGCCGAACTCCATCAATGGTCACTGGATCATTCCGAACAGTTTTGGCAAGAAGTGTGGCTGTTTTGTGATGTAATCGGAAACTCGGGTGACACGGTAAAATGCCAATCTGAGAGTAAATGGCAGCAGCCGGTTCCTAACCGCGACACAAGCTGGTTTCCTGACGCCCAAATTAATTATGCGGAAAACCTTCTTAGTTTTGCCTATCACAACCCTAATGATATTGCGATTTGGTTTGAGAACGAGCGTGGAGAGAGACAAACTTATACTTGGCAAGAGCTGTGTGCTGAAGTCTCTAGCATACAACGATGGCTGCAAGATTGCGGTGTAAGAAAAGGCGATGTGGTTGCTGGATACCTTCCCTACCTGCCTCAAACCGTGATTGCAATGCTAGCCACGACCAGCCTTGGTGCAACTTGGACCGCGACATCGCCTGACTTCGGTATAGAAAGCGTTTTGGAACGATTTGGCCAAGTAAAACCTAAAGTTCTGTTCACTTGCGATGGCTACACATTTAACGGCAAAGTGTTCGATATGACAGATAAAAACCATCATATCTCCGATCACTTAGATGGTCTAAAGCACGTTTGCCAGATCAACTATCTCAATCCTCGCAGCTACGAATGTGATGTTTGCACCCAAGACTGGCAATACATATTAAATCAATACCCACCGCAGCCCGTCACTTACACGCGTATCAACTTTAATGATCCCTTATTCATACTCTACTCATCCGGCACTACTGGGAAACCAAAGTGTATTGTGCATTCTGTAGGCGGTACTCTGCTTAACCATGTTAAAGAGCATCAGCTTCATTGCGATATTCAGCCAGAAGATCGCGTATTCTATTACACCACTTGTGGGTGGATGATGTGGAACTGGCATGTTTCCACCCTAGCCAGTGGCGCGTGTTTGGTCATTTTTGATGGCAGCCCAATGTACCCAAATTACAAAGTGTTGTGGGATTTGGCTAAACGCGCTGATGTATCACTTTTTGGCACCTCGGCAAAATACTTGGAAGCCATGGAAAAAGCGGGCTATTCCAATCAAGGAAGCGACCCGCTTCCATCACTAAAAACCATATGTTCCACGGGCTCTGTACTTTACCCGGAGCAATTTGATTACGTTTATCAACATTTGAAAGAGGACGTTCATTTAGCTTCTATTTCTGGTGGCACAGATATTTGTGGTTGCTTCGTATTAGGTAACCCTATCTCCCCGGTTTACCGTGGTGAATGTCAGTGTGCAGGTTTAGGTGTCGATACAAGAGTCTTCAGTCCACAGGGCGAAGATATTATCGGTAACCGAGGCGAGCTAGTGTGTGCCAATTCGATCCCTAATTTCCCAGCTAAATTCTGGGATGACAGCGGTGAGCGTTACCATAACGCTTATTGGGACAAGTTCGAGAACGTTTGGCACCACGGCGATGATGTTGAAAGAAATGCTTCAACGGGCGGATATCTCTTTTACGGGCGAAGTGACACAACGTTAAACCCTGGCGGAGTTAGGATTGGCACCGCAGAAATTTACCAGCAGGTTAATTCGATAGAAGGGATTGTTGACTCAATCGCGGTCGGAAAAGAGGTAGATAGAAACGAGCAAATCTGGCTGTTTGTTCAGCTAGCCACTACCGAAAAATTGAACGATGAAATGGTCGCAAAAATCAAAGCTCAGTTGAAATCTGCCTGCTCAGCGAGACACGTTCCAAGTGAAATTTTTGCCATCAGTGACATTCCTAAAACGAGGTCGGGTAAATTAGTTGAGCTTGCTGTCAAACAAGTTATCAATGGCAGAGAGGTGGAAAACATTGGTGCCATCGCAAACGCACATGTTTTGGATGAGATAAAAAAGCTGGTGTCAGCCTGATTAGGTCTTAATGGAAAGGTTGCAAGCAAATAAAAAGCGAGCCTTGAAGCTCGCTTTTTGATGCTCTTATTAGGGATTAACGGCGCCCAACACCCATTATTACTGACATCGATTTACCATCTGACTTGATGTCAAAGGCTTGCTTTGTTTCTACGTCAGTAAAGCCCGCTTTAATTAGGGCAGCTTCTGAACTCGCCTCAGTAAAGCCATCTTGTTCGGATTCTGATACAAAATCAAAATGAACGAAATGACCACCGTGGTTAAGCAATGAATGCGCAATGCTTAATGCTGAATCGGCATCATCCAAGAAGGATAAAACTGATGATGCAACGACCAAATCAAATTGCCCACGGAACGCAGGATGCTGCGCAACAAGACCTCGAGATAAGGTATCAACAACTGGCTCTACATTCGCCAGCTCTTTTTTATCTAACTCTTCGATCATCTCTTCAGATGCATCTAGTGCCACGATATCTTTAACCAATGGAGACAATAACTGGCTTAACTGCCCGGTTCCGCATCCGAAATCTAGTACTTTAATGCCATCAAGCTGAGTTAACTGTTGTAACTGTTCAAACACTGACTGAGCAAATTGCGTGGTTGCGGGATTTGATTCCCAACTCTTTGCTAAGCCGTCCCAATCTTGTGCCATCGTGGCCTCCATGTTCACTTCTGATATCTCACATCTCACCGTGTGACGCCGAAAGTGCTTTAGTTACAAAGAGAACGGTTCTATTCTCTATTACAAAGCGCAAAACACTTTTAGCGTGACACAAGAAGTCTAACAATGATTGACTTCTTTTGAGCGTCAGACCTATATCAACGCATACTTGGTATAGGGTACCCCAAAACCACAAAAAGACCATAGACTTATCTGGCGAAATCGTGTTTTTTTCGTTAACCTTTCACAGCTTTGGGAATCGCTCTGTACCGTATCCCTTTTGATTTCAAATTACTTTTCGGTTGTGTCAAATCATGAACTTAACGCAAGTAGAAGCCTTCTGTACTATCGCTGATTGTGGATCGGTGTCCGAAGCTGCAAGGCAGTTGGACTGTAACCGAACCAAACTCAGCATGTCGATAAAAGCGTTGGAAAAGGATCTCGATGTCGAATTGTTTACCCGAACCGGCAATCAACTCACGTTGTCAGAGGCCGGAAAAGCGATTTACAAAGACTGTGAATACCTTTTGGTGATAGCACAACGAATTCGCAAAACGTGTGGCCAAATTTCAGAGGGTTTCAACGCCGAGGTATGGGTTGCACGAGACGACTCCCTACCCGACGACCTGTGGCAAGACTTATCACACAAGCTGAACAACCGTTACCCTTCCACCACATTTAACATCATCCTCGCATCAAGTGGTGACTTAGCCAACCTGGTGAGCACGCATCAAGTGGATTTTGCTTTTGGTGTTGATTACGAGCGAGTCGACGATCCCCATATCGTCTATAACCCACTAGGTAAAATACGCATGATGTCTGTGTGCAGCGCCGATCACCGGTTAAGCAAAATGCGTCGCGTATCGGATGAAGAGCTACGCAGCCAAATGCAAGCGCTGATGGTTTACTTAAATGAGAAAGACAACCCAGAACTCCAGCCCTTCTCAACACGCTACATCGGCTTCTCAAGTTTTGATTACATGTTAAACACCATCCTAGAAGAAGATGCATGGGGCGTGTTACCTGAGCCCCTAATTCGTCACTATCTACGTCAACAAAAGTTGGCGGTAATTAAACACACCTACGGTTTAACACAAGAAGACTACTGTATGTTTTCTACAAATGGTCAAATTGAACACCCTGCTATGACGTGGTTAGCGGACAAACTCAGCGATTATTTATTTGACTTCTAAACACTTTGCACTGAGCGTCAATTTTTGTGACAGCAAGATTCTGCTGTATCATATTGTTTTTATTGTAAAATATTTTAAACCCCTCTCACTCAACAAGTTACTGGTCAAATTCTGGTTGCCTAAATAGCCTTGTAAGCAAAGAATATAGCGGAACAAAAACTACAAGGTATATCTCATGTGTGTCAGGACAAGCAGAAACGAAAACCATATTTTAACCATTTCAGCCCTTTTAGCTTCAGGCTTCGCTGCTGGTGGTATGGTACTAGGCTTGCTTGTTGGCTCAATTGTGATCGTTTTTGATGGTGTCTACTCTTTAGTCAGCTTACTGTTAACATTATTGTCACTGGCAGCCTCTTATTACATTAGCAAACCATCGAAGTCAGTGTTTCCATTTGGTAAAGCCGTACTAGAGCCAATCGTTATTGCGATCAAGGCAACAGTTATTTTGATTGTTGTGCTATTTTCTCTTTACTCTGCGATTTCCGCACTGATGACAGGCGGTAGAGAAGTCGATGCGTCTATTGCGACAATCTTTGGTGTTGTAAACGTTTTGGGTTGTGGTTACGCATGGTGGTTTATGGCGAAAAGAAGCCGAAACTACTCATCAGGTCTAATCGAAGCAGAGACAAAACAGTGGCAAATGGACACCTTGTTAAGTGTTGCTGTCACGGTAGGTTTTGTGGCCGCGTGGTTGGTGTCGCTGTCTCCATTCGCTCAATATGCGGCTTATGCTGATCCACTGATGATGCTGTTGATGGGCTTCTACTTTTTAAAAGTACCGTTTGATATGTTATGTGGCGCACTACGCGAGCTGCTGATGATGACACCGAGCAAAGAACTTTGTCAGGTGGTTGGTAACGATGTACTAGAGATCGAGAAAGTATCAGACCACCAGCTAAAAGTTGCTGGCATCACCAAAGTTGGACAAGAGCTACGAGTGAACATCGATCTGCATGTCGACGATGACACGCTAGAGTTGGATACGTTGGAGAAGACGCGTAAACAGCTAACAACACGCTTGTCGAAGCACAGATTCAAGCTGCAGCTCCAGCTAAACGTCGCTTAGAACAGATAAAGAAAGCTCCCTAATTTGGGAGCTTTTTTGTATTTACGGGGTCGATATTTTCTTCCACTGCAGAGGCTCGCTTCTCTTTTGTAACTAGCCAACACAATAATGAGCCAACCGTTACCATCATCACACCATGCCAAAAGCTCTGACTCAAGGTCACTCCAAGAATGACGGAAGAAAACAGAGCCGAAAAGATTGGTGTGAAGTAAGAGAGCGTCGCAAGAAACACCATATTTCCGCCAACAATCGCAATGTTCCACAACCCATAGCCTCCCGCCATCAAAGCCGCAGAAGCTAGCAAGTAGCCCATTGCAGACCAAGAGAAAGTCATTGCTGGTTGATCCGTTACTAAAAATTTCACCCACAAAGACACAGCCGTGGCAATAAAGAACAGCGTAATCGCGTTGTGTTTAGACTGTTGCTTTTGAGTCAGGTTACAGTATACCGCCCAGATCACTGCGCCAGTCAGAGCCATAAAGTAAACCAATGGATTACTGTTAACGTTGTCTATTATTTGCTGCACTGATATGCCGTTATCCCCACTCACCGTCCACGCAACGCCTAAGAACGCAAGGGTTACGGCTGGATAAAGTAACCAGCTTGGCTTTTTATTACTGCTTAACACCGCAAATAACACCGTCAATGCAGGCCAGAGGTAATTTACGATGGAAACTTCAATTGCCTGCGCCCGTGAGTTTGAATATCCCAGCGCCAAAGCGAGAAAAATCTCATAACAGACAAACAGTGCTCCGCCGAAGATAAGATATTTAGCAGAGAAGTTAGAAAGCCTTGGGATCCCCACCACAACAATCAGAAAAATTGAGCTGACAGAATACAACATGGCTGCCCCTCCGACTGTTCCCAGGCTTTCCGTCACCAATCTGGCGATACCCAGTAAACAGCTCCAGGAAATAATGGCGATACAACCATAAAGAGTGAATTGAAATTGCGCAGATTTCATGTGACCTACAGCTTATGAATGCGAAAGTAGCCCTCAGATTAACGCAAAAAGGAGCGGCAACAACAGACAATCTTATAAAAAATCAGTATAGAAATTATTCCGTTACGAGTTTGGAACAAATATAAAACACTTTTTACAAATTCTGCTTAACCCCTTTTTAGTCTGCGACTATGATGAAAAGAACTCACAAGTGAAATTGTGGAGAATAATCAGTCTGTAGATGCAAGAGCAACAGACAGAATACTCAGACTAAAGGGACTCTCAAATGAAAAAAATTGCGGTTATCTTCAGTGGCTCTGGTGTTTATGATGGAACAGAGTTGCACGAAGCTGTATTGGCACTCCACGCTATTGAGAAAGAAGGCGCTAGCTGGCATTGTTTCGCTCCTAATATCGACCAGTTGCATGTGATCAATCACCTAACTGGCGAGGAGATGGATGAGACCAGGAACGTAATGGTGGAATCAGCACGCATTGCGCGAGGAAATATTGAAGATGTGGCGCGATTGCATGTCGAAGATTTCGACGCTTTACTTCTACCTGGTGGTTTTGGCGCAGCAAAAAACCTAACTGACTTTGCGGTATCTGGGGCGGAATGCTCAATCAACACACACGTTGCTCAAGCCTGCCGTGCATTTGCTCATGCCAACAAACCCGCAGCTTATCTTTGCATCGCACCTATCATTATCCCGATGATTTATGAGCAGGGTGTAAAAGGAACAATAGGCAATGATGAAGCGACTTCTGCCGCCTTTAATCAAATGGGTGGTCAGCACATCGAATGTACCGTTGATGAGTTTGTTTTTGATGAGCAACATAAGGTTCTTTCTACACCGGCTTATATGTTAGCCGAGAATATCTCGCAAGCTGCTTCAGGCATCGAAAAACTCGTATCTAAACTTGTCGAAATAGCATAATTATTGATAGATAAGTTAAAAACACTTCATTCATCCCCATTGATAAATCTAATATCAATGGGGATTTCTTATACTTTAGTCTAATTTAGATATAAATCATCAATAGATCTTCATTATTAACAATTTTTTACGTTACTAGTTTCATATTTAAGCTACGTTATATTTATGTTGCACCTACATGCTGTGCAACAAGATCGCTGTCACAGTTCCTGTAGTGAAACGAGTCCCAACTGGCTTAATTTGTTCTGGATCAAGTTGGAACCCGAAAAAGGTGTGCGACAGTAATTCCCAATTAATAACAACTTATAAAGAACGACGGAGCAATCCAATATGACTAGTGCATTTTTTATCCCTACGGTAAACCTAATGGGCGCAGGCTGTCTTAAAGACGCCGCGGACAGTATTCAATCACAAGGCTTTAAAAAAGGGTTGATCGTTACCGATAAAATCCTTAACCAAATCGGTGTGGTTGAGCAGGTTCAAGGCCTTCTTAACGAAAGAAGCGTCGCAACCGTAGTGTTCGATGGCACTCAGCCAAACCCAACGATTAACAACGTTAACGACGGCTTAGCACTATTAAAAGAAAACGAGTGTGACTTTGTAATCTCACTTGGCGGTGGCTCACCACACGACTGTGCGAAAGGTATCGCACTTGTTGCTGCAAACGGTGGACACATTTCTGACTACGAGGGTGTTGATCAATCTGCAAAACCAATGCTGCCACTTATCGCCATCAATACGACTGCGGGTACTGCATCGGAAATGACTCGCTTCTGTATCATCACCGATGAAGAGCGTCACATTAAGATGGCAATCGTAGATAAGCACACCACGCCATTGATCTCAGTAAACGACGCTGAGTTAATGCTTGCGAAACCAGCGTCTCTGACCGCGGCAACGGGTATGGACGCGCTGACACACGCTATTGAAGCGTACGTTTCTATTGCGGCAACACCAATTACGGATGCAGTTGCGATTAAAGCGATTGAGTTAATTCAAGCGCACCTGCGCACAGCAGTGAAAAACGGTGAAAATCTTGAAGCTCGTGAACAAATGGCGTACGCGCAGTTTATGGCGGGTATGGCGTTTAACAACGCTTCACTGGGCTACGTCCACGCAATGGCTCACCAGTTAGGTGGTTTCTACGATTTACCACACGGTGTGTGTAATGCCATCCTGCTTCCTCACGTACAACGCTACAACGCGCAAGTCTGCCCTGAACGTCTGACTGATGTGGCGAAAGCAATGGGCGTCAACGTGGAAGGCATGTCAGCAGAGCAAGGTGCAGCAGCCGCGATCGACGCGATAGTTACACTAGCGAAAGATGTTGGTATTCCTGCTGGAATCAAGGAGCTTGGCGCGAAACTAGAAGATATTCCAACGCTGGCTGATAACGCACTTAAAGACGCGTGTGGTTTCACTAACCCTAAACAAGCGACTCACGAAGAGATCTCTGCAATATTCGAAGCGGCAATGTAATCGAATCAGAGTTCACTCTCGCAACGTCATACAATCCCCGATCTCGTGTCGGGGATTTTTACATCTGTATACAGTTTAACGCCTAACAAACATAGGAATTCAGTGTTAGCTTTAAATACAGACACGCTTTAAATTGGACACCGCCATGAGAACCGTTATCACCACCCTGCTCGTTTGTTTTACCTTTTCCAGCCATGCTGCCGACTATGAGGCAAAGGAAGTGGCGAATGGATTCAATGTTCCTTGGGGAATAGAATTTATCGATGAGAAGCAGGCCGTCGTTAACGAGAAAAACGGTACCATTTCTTTGCTGAATGTCGAATCGGGTCAACGTGAAAAACTGTTTTCAGTCTCAGGCGTCAGCACGACTGGTCAAGCGGGCTTACTTGACGTCGCCCTCGCACCCAATACAGATAAAACCCAGCCAACGCTTTACTTTACCTACAGTAAGCGAACCAGCAAAGGAAACACGGTGGCTCTCGCGACCGCGACTTTACACAACAATCAACTGACACAATGGAAAGACCTTTTTGTCGCTGATGCGATTACTGATACCGGACGACATTTTGGTAGCCGTATAGCGTTTGTTGACAATAAAGTTTACTTCTCGATTGGGGATCGAGGGGATCGTGATAACGGGCAAAACAGACAAACTCATGCAGGGTCAATTCTACGTTTAAATCTGGACGGCACTGTCCCGGCAGACAACCCTTTCACAGAATCTGACGTAAAGCCTGAGATTTGGAGTTATGGTCATCGTAATCCTCAAGGTTTGTACTTCGACCAGGCGACGAATCAGCTTTGGTCAATCGAACACGGTCCAAGGGGTGGCGATGAGATTAATCTGATAAAGAAAGGCTCGAACTACGGCTGGGCCAGAGTCTCTCAAGGAAAAGAATATTGGGGCCCGCTTGATGTCGGCGAAGCGAAATCCCTGCCGGGTATGGAAGATCCCAAACTGGTTTACATCCCTTCTATCGCCCCAAGTAACCTAGTGGTATACCGCGGAGACAAATACCCTGACCTAAACGGAAAAATCGTTGCAGGAGCTCTTAAACTTACGCACCTCAATGTGGTTTCTATCGAGAATGGAAAACTGACCGAATATCAGCGCCTGATGGACGATCTTGGCGAGCGAATCAGAGACGTCACGATCAGTCCCGATGGTTATCTCTATTTTTCGACCGACACCGGGAAAATATTTCGTCTGGAGCAGAAGTAAATCAAATTTAGCTTATAATTAAGCTGTTGTTTTAAAGTTATTTTATGAGGTCAGAATGGTTCCTTTTCCACTAGTCGTCGATAAAATTAAAGCCGTTATTTTTGATTTAGATAACACCCTTGTGAGCTCCGATATGAACTTTCAAGTTCTGCGCCAACAACTAGGGTGTCCGCAATCGGAAGACTTATTAGACTTTGTAGAAAAACTGGAACATCCTCACCACAAAGAGCATGCACACAATGTGATTTTTGATCACGAAATCTCCGATGCCGAGCAATCTGCACCCATGACAGGCTGTCACGAACTTTTGGCTTTCCTGAATCAAAAAGCGATGAAAACAGCCATCGTGACACGTAATTGCCTGATTGCCACCCAACGTAAACTTGAGCATAACCAAATCGAAGTTGAGCGAGTGATCACGCGCGAATGCTACCCACCCAAACCCGACCCTTTGTCTTTGCAAGTTTTAGCAAAAGAGTGGCGGTTGATGCCCGATGAAGTACTTTACGTCGGCGACTACTTATATGATTTACAAGCGGCGTATAACGCACAAATGCCCTCTTGTCTTGTCCATCATGGAAACTTAACTGAGTTCCACTCTTGCGCGTCTCTTGCGGTAAAAGAGCTCACTGATCTGTTGATTTACTTAGAATCATCCCTTTTAAGACAAAGCAGTTAGCCCTCTTTACAAAAATAAAAAAAGAGCACCTCAGTGCTCTTTTGTCTTATTTCCCGATTCTTATTCACGCCTTATTGAAGGTAAGCGTTAAGCATCCACATCAGTTTTTCTTGCTCGCGAATGTAGTCGCCCATCAATGCAGCGGTACCTTCATCTCCCGCCTCGCCAGCATTGAATAGAATTTCACGCTGATTAAGCAGAAGGATACCAAAGCCATCAACCAAACCTTTGACGCATTCGTCACCCGATGTTGCGTTTTGGTGCTCTTTTATTTCACTTGATTCCAGATAGTGGCTGAATGCATGTGCTGGCGTGTGACCTAATGTCAAAATACGCTCTGCCAGTTCATCGATTTTTACTTGCAGGTCGGTATAAATTTCTTCAAATTTCACGTGTAGCTCAAAGAACTGATGACCTTTGATATTCCAGTGATAACCGCGTGTGTTCATGTACAACACTTGGTAATGGGCAAGTAGCTGGTTCAGCTGTTGTGCTAGTTGCTCAGAGTGTTCGCGATCTAGACCAATTAGGCTTACTTGTGTGCTCATATCTTGCTCCTGTATGTAATTAAAAATTTATTTGCAGTGATTTCTGCTGATGGAGTTATATTAGATCGAAGCATTGAGTAACGAAATTCGGTTCTGGCTATAGCTTTGATAAGTAAATTCTATAGTTACCGCAGCCACATAAAAAAGCCCAACCACTTAACAATAAATAGTCAATGATTGGGCTGCTATTTAAGAATGTGCGGATGGCGTGAATCGTTACACGGTTTTGAACGCTGCCATTTGTTGATTCAACTCTGTTACCTGCTCTTTAACTTGAAGCGAAGTTTTAGAAGCATGATGACTGTTGCTGGACACCTCATTAACGGAATGCGTTATCTCATCCATCAATCCAGTAATTGAGTGGGTGGCGTGAGATTGTTGTTCAGCCGCTGCAGCCAGTTCAGCCATCTGTCCGTTTAATGAGTTGATTTGCTCTGTAGTCGAGATTAACTTGGTCACTGCATTCTCAATATGCTCTGCACCAGTTTCTGCCAGTGACTGACTATGTTCAATTTCTTGAACAACCGACTGTGTTGAGCGTTGAATAGCATGGATGATATCGTTTATTTCCGTAGTAGATTGCGTGGTTCTGGTTGCCAGCATTCGCACCTCGTCCGCGACAACTGCAAAGCCTCGACCTTGATCTCCTGCTCTTGCTGCTTCTATCGCTGCATTCAGCGCCAATAAATTGGTTTGCTCTGCGAGACCTTCGATCACTTCGGTCACCCGACCAATTGCATCACTCTCTTTACTTAGCTGCATTACTCGAGAGCTTGCGTTTTCAATGCTGCCATGCAGGTTTTCCATCGTCCCTTTATTCTGCTCTAACGCGTCACGACCTTGCTCGATTTCGCCTTTCGAGTCAGACAGTTTTTGTACAGACTGGTGTGCTTGTTCAAGAGTATTTCTAGCGGCAATAGCGATCTCTTCAAGTTGACGTCCCATTTCAACGATGTTGCTTTGCTGCCTCTCAACATTGGTTGATGTAACCTGAGCGGACTCCAGTAACGCTACCATGTTGCTGTCAACTTGCGATGCTTTGCTGCTTACACCTGCAACGATATTGGCCAGAGATTCATTCATGCGGTTAATAGACTCGGTAAGGACTGCGAGTTCATCATTTCCGACAACGTTAAGCGGAGGTTGTGAAATATCACCAGAGGCGATGGTCTGCGCACGCTGTGATAAATTTTTCACTCTGCGACCAATCGTGTTACCCATATATTTTGAGATCACGACGGCAGCAACAATGACAAATACTGCCGCTATCAGTACTGAAGTCAGTACATTTTTAATCGACTGGCTGATGCCATCACCACTTTGACTTGCCCGACGTTGTTGAACAGATACGATGGACTCTAAACTTGCGTCGAGTGCGTTCGCTGCTGGTAATAACTCGTTCGCCATCATAAGGTTGGCTTCGTTCCATTCTGGAGAACGTCGCAATGAAATCACCTGCTCGGCGAGCGGAAAGTAAAGAGCTTGCATCTCTTTGAACAATGCCCATAACGACTTGTCGTTGTCTGAGAGCATGTCGAGCTTGCCATCAATTTCAGCGACAGATTGATTATGGAACTTGAGAAGGTCCTGATATTTTTCAAGGTGATATTGCTGGCCGTACAACAGGAAGTCACGCAGTGCCGATAATGCGTTCGCAAGTGACGTGTAACTATCGGCGTAGACTTTGAAAAGTCGCTTACGTTCGCCACCAAACTGATTTCCTGACTCTTCATTTATCAAGCTTTGGATTTGATCCAGTGCCACTTCAGCAATCGGGGCGGCTTCGTTAATAAATAAATTGTGTGCTGGCAGGTTTTCTTCGCTGTGACTTAACTCAAGCAATGTATTCAAAGAGGCTTTCATTGCCTCCCATTGATTTTGGATTGTGAGAAAGTCTTGCTCAGGGATCAACGCTTGCAAAGTTGGCAAAGATTCATCGGTGGAAGCCATGATATTTTGTACATCTTGACTTAATTGTGCTCCGGTCGTCTCATTGGCCCCGAGTAGCATATAAGCACGGATAGAAGATAATGAAGCCTGAACAGATTGCTGAATACCTCTACTGGTATCCACTGTCGGCAGATCGGAAGTAAGCAACGAAGAGACATGCTGCTCGACGGTAGTGATATTTCGATAAGTAAAGATCGCAGACGCAATAAAAAGAACAGCTAACAACATAAAACTCAGCTGTAACTTTCCTGAAATCGTAAGGTTCATCCATAAACTCCTTTTAACGATGAACCACAAATATAACGACTTTTACAAAAAGATTAACCCTACGGGACGAAAACGCCATAAAAACAAGGTTTTATTTGCTATTAACAAAAGTATTTAGAGACAATGACTAGATGAATGCGCTTGCTAGAAGCTGTAGCGAATGTTCGCAAACAATAGTGTCGCAGGCGTCTCACCAAACAAACTGTCACTTTCACCGGTAAAGCATTGAACAACGGTGAGTAACTGCCAGTCATTAGCAAGTGAGTAATTACTCGAAAGCCCCGCAAAATAAGAGCCATCATCGTAATAACTTACGGATGCCGTCAGGCGATTAAGGGAAGTCAGATCAAAGCTTACATCAGCATAAAGTGTGTGCTGAGTAAAACTGAGGGTTTTCGCATCGAGAGGTAAGTTTAGATAAGCGACGGCGCTAGAAGCATCAACTGGCTCTGAAATGAATAACCACGCCACACGCCCAAGCCAGCTGCGTTTCCCTCCAAAACTGTAGTCCGATTCAAGGCTTCCTACCATGGATGATTGAGTCAATTCGCCTTGGTATTGCTTTTCTATCGGATCAAACCAGGATAACTCGCCACGTAAACCCGCTTCGTAGATGTCTGTTGCAAACCCAGCTCCTAGTACAAAGTCCCGGTTTGTCCGCCCAGCAATCACCTGATAATCCCAGCCTGATTGATTGGCAAAATAGCGTAGCGAAATACTATTCTTATCTGGCGACTCCGCTGGCGCGAAAATTAAATCGATGCCATCGGCAAACCCTAGCTTCTTGCTTACCATTAGCGCATCGGTACCCGCTCGCTCTTCATAATCAAAATCATAAATAGAGTAAGCATTATAGATATCGTTTGGGTTCCAGATCGTGTTCATCGACCAATTGACACGAAAACGACCAGCCGTTGCGCTCCAGTCTTCCTCACGCCAGGTGATATAAAGTCGATCAAACTGAGTATTGAGAATTACGCTGTCATCTCGCCAGTTTTTGCTCAGATCAAAGTATCCGTTATCCAATGCGACCAGATCTGCATATTGGTCGAAATCGAGTGAATCACCCCACAAAGCACGGTTTCTCATCCCGACATTAATACGCCAGTTTGGTGAAAATCGATATTCAAGATTGAAGCGATTATGAATCAAGTGATCGAGCGTATTACTGTGACTATCCGGAATGTTATAAGTGGCCATGTACTTGATATAACCATCGAAGTCCCATGCTTTTTCAGGCTCAACACCCGGAATCGAGGCGGAAGTTTGCGAGTTTAGAAACAGTAAACTCAACGCAAGATAGCGGCTCACGTTGGTATTCGGCTTTGAACCGTTTGACCTCCACCTAAGCATGAGATCTCTCCGCATGATTACCAATATTGCTGAAATCTCTCGCTAAACGCCCATCTTCAAATACGATAATTCGATGCGCCCGCTTGATCACTCTGGGATCATGTGTGGAGAAGATAAACGTCGTGCCCTCTTGTTCACTTAACTGCTCCATGATATCGAGAAGTTCTGCGGTACTTTTCGCATCTAAATTAGCCGTTGGTTCATCCGCCATAACAAAGCGAGGTTTAGGTGCGAGTGCTCGTGCGACGGCCACACGCTGTTGTTGCCCGCCCGACATTTTACTCGGGCGTTTATGCATTTGCTCAGCCAATCCAACCTGCTCAAGTAATGAAGAAGCACGCTCGCGGCACTCTCTTTCGCTTTTCCCCTGAAGTTGCATTACGAACTCGACATTTTCTAATGCCGTTAACACAGGCAATAGGCTGTAGTCCTGAAAGATAAAGCCAATGTTATCCCTGCGATATGCGATCAGCTCTTTCTCCGACATTTCGGAAATAAGGCAACCATCAATTTCCACTCGACCTGCGGTCGGTGCATCAATGCCCCCAAGCATATTGAGCAGCGTGGTTTTTCCCGAACCAGACGGCCCCATAATAGCGACAAACTCCCCCTGTTTGATTTCCAATTCAACACTCTTAACGGCATGCACCGGAAAATCACTGTCGGGATTGTAGGTTTTGGTTAAATGTTCGAGTTTAATCGTCATCAAGTTTTCTCCGCCATGGCATCCACAGGTCGATGTTTGAGTATTTGTCGCGACGGGTACCAAGCAGCAAACAGACTCGCGACAAAAATCGCCACAATGATCATCTGGTACTCATAAAAAGACACTCTTGGGAACAGCAAGGTATCCACACCATAAGCGCCTAACCCGTCGGCAAGGCCACTGAGCGACAACCCTGTGATACTCAAAATTTTTAGCATGATGGCGCTTCCTATCAATCCAAACATGCAGCCCGACAGCCCGAGAAACAGCGTCTCTAAAATGATAAGTAAGCGGATTTTGTGTTGCTGCATGCCCACAGCCATCAGCACGCCAAATTCTCTGGTACGCTCGAATACTGACATCAGCATGATATTGATGATGCCCAACATCATCGCCAACACAAACACCACCAGCATGACCTGATTCGAAATGTCCATGGAACTCATCATCGTAGAGAGTAAAGGCTGTATTTCTTCCCACTTCCTCACCACTAAATGATCTTTCGACCTGTTCGAAAGTAGCGTCTGAGTAAACCATTTTGTTTGCTCTAACGTGTTATCGTCATTAGATTTAAGTAGAATGGAAATCTCGTGCGCGCCTTTTAAACCCGCGATGTTTTCCAGATCTGCTTTGCGCACATAGGTATTACCCTCATCAAACGTCGTGGATGGTGTTTTGAATATTCCCTTTACCCGAAAAGCTGCACCAGATACATCGCCATTGATATCTGAAAGCGTCAAAATTACTTTGGAGCCTACACGCAGGTTTAATCTCTTAGCGGTTTTCTGGGACACTAAAATAGGATTTCTCCCCTCTTCATCCAGCCATTGCCCTAACAATATGTGCTCAGCCAACGGTGTGATCTGCTGCTCTTGCACAATATCGATGCCATTGATGCGAATACCACGTGTACTGCGCGCAGAGGCGATCATTCCATCAGCGAGAAAACGTTCAGACACGGCTTTCACTTGCTGCTGATTAGCTAATGTCGCCGCAATGACATCCGCGTTTGGAATAATCTCTTCCAGTTCAGGATTAATCAAATACTGCTCTTGATGGATCTGTAAGTGGCTGGTTTGCCAGGAGATTGCATTTTTAATCATGCTATCAACTAGGCCGTTCATAAATCCTATCATGGCAACCACACCCATCAGACCAAACACCATCGCCCCAATCATGATTGATGTTCTGAGCTTGTTCCTCCATAGGTTTCTCCACGCTAATTTAATCAACATGCGAACCTCCTTTGAGACCGCTTGCGATAGGGAGGCGTAATAAGCGCAGCATAGGATAAAGAAGACATAAAAAGAGGATAACGAACACAACTGAGATTTGAGTCAAAGCTAAATGAGGGTCAAGAGAGACAGGGACAATTGGCTCGAACCCGGTTTCCAACATCATTTCAGCCGCCTCTCCGGTAATTTCAATCGGGTTAAAGTAAAAATAAACCAGTACCGGGGCGCTGATCATCAAGCCAAGCAGTACGCCGATGAATGAGATAAACAGCGACTCAATCGCCAGCAACGAAATCAGTTTCCCTCTTAGCATCCCAGTCGCCAACATGACCGCAAATTCGCGCTGCCTTTCTAGCGTTGTCATCAAAATGGTGGCAAACAGGCCAAACCCAACAATGCCGTAGAGGATATAAATTAAAAATATTCCTCCTGCTTTATCGAGGGCAATCTGTTGCGATAGTTCGGGTGACAGTGCTTGCCAATCTTTCACCGCCACTTCTTTACCATAATCTCTGCGCAGCTGGTCTACGACACTCGATAAACCGCGCAAGTTTTCTGTATTGAGAACCCAAGCTGTCACTTGTTTATCCAATGAAAATAGCGCCTGAGCCGTATCGATCGGCATGTAGACCAATTGAGAGTCGAGTTGCTGCAGCGGGAAGTGCAAAATACCCGCAACGCGATACAACCCTGCAGCGGTTTGACCGTGATAGCCCATGCCATACAAGACCAATTCATCACCAACATCTAAATGGAGGTATTGGGCCAGTCTTCCACCCACAAGCACTGCATTTTCCCCCGGAGCAATAAAACTGCCTTTGACGATTTTGTCACTGATGCTGGAATAGCTGTCTTCGGCTGCTGGATCAACCCCCAATACCAGAGTGCCCTTTGAGAATTCATCTTTCGCCGCTAACGCAAACGACTCGACTCTTGGCAGAACAACATCAATGTTGGGATTATCCATCGCTGAGGAGATAAACGACTCGGTTTGTGGCAAAACATCATCAATACTTGAAGTGTCACTGAACTGCGGATTCTGCAATTGGATCAACCCCGTATAGAACTTTGCCGCGTTTTTTATATTCGACGTGTAACTGCCTTCTTGAAAAGATCGGGTGATAAGAGAGAGGAAAAGCACCAAAGCCAGCGCTGTCGCAGTCAGCAACGTCCGCCGTTTTTGCCGCCATAAATTTCGCCAAGCAAGTTTCATCAGCATAAGCTATTGCCTTCCCTACTCATGACACACGATCTAATCTCGGAGTAACTTCATTTGCTGTTGAGAGAAAAAATCATCATCAATTTTAAAGTCAAACTGAGCTTGGTGTGTCGTCAGCACGGTTTTATTACCCGGCTTATCTATCGGCCTCATTTCTAGGCGAGTGGCCACCTTTCTTCCACCGAGCATTTTGATATCAAAAGTGGTCATGACATTGACCAGTTCATCAAACTCATCATAGAACTCTATCTTGCGCTGTAAGTAAGTCGCCTGAGAAATCCACAAGGTAACTTTATTCCACACAACTGGCGCGTCAGGTTTCGCTAGCGCATCAATTCGCCAGACCTTATCGCCATCAAAGGTCTCTTCTCCGAGCATGGTGTGTTCGTAATCTACGACGATAGAGGATTGATTAATGAGATCGTCATTTGTGAAGTCAGAACCCATCCACGACTGACTCAACATGGATGGCGCAATCTTTATAATTCGTTCAATGCTTGGGACCCAGTTCCACATTTCTCTATAGCGCTTGAGTGATGCACTGCCTTTATCCTTTGCCGGAGCCGTCACCAGTACTAAAGAGAGTTCAGTTCCTTTCGTCCAGCTCTTCATGGTCATTGAGCGACGCCAATCCGGGCGGATAATTTCCATCGTCGCTTCACTATAGCTGGATTCGCCTCGCATGGTTTGATCCGACTTCTGCACTATCTCAAAGGCGGTTGCCGCCAAGGTCAGAGGTGAGGAGATGATAGATAGCAAGATCAAAAATGTTCTAATCATAATAATCCTCTCCCCAGGCTGACTTTACATCAACACAGAAATAACAATAAAAACATGCAATTCAATTGAGTATAGCAAGGAACCCATTGTGCTTAGGTGATGTAAGGTAGAAAAAACCAGGTGTGTGATGTGTCGTCAAACTGGAGTAAAAATTAACCAGCAAACAAGAGCCAATAAGTATCAACAAACACGGCGAGTCAAAGCAAGAACATCAAGTATGGGATATTTAGGTAAAGAAAAAGCCCTATTCAAAATCCACATTGGGAGAACTTTGAATAGGGCTCTTTGCCTCTATGCTTCATTTTCCGACTGAAGCTACCTTTACCTTTTTTCGCGGTAACGATTCTCGTTTTAAATAACTGACTCGTAACAACCGCTTTTAGCGCGTTATCTTTTATTTTACCTCTGCCGAATTCGGTATCATGGTGAAACTCATTCGGCTGAGGACTCGCTTTTGACTTTGCCATAAATCCTCCTTAATGGTCGGGCCAGATTGGACAATAATTAGAAAAATAAGTCAATTTAATTGAGTAAAAATAATTTCATGCCTAAAAACTTCACAGCGACGTCATTTAATTGAAAATTACTCTAAAACGCGTCGATTAAATAGTGACTGCATACAAATATTTGCCCTTAAAGTACTAATATCTGTTGACTCTTACCGTATTTAACCTAGACTCAAACACGGCTAGAAAGAAAGTTCTTTGTTTTCACATTTCGTTGGATTACTCGTAACTCCGTCGTCCTGTGGTACGCAATAGCAATTTATTTTTCCACGCTATAAGCGCCGTTGAGGCGAAAGATTACACAAATTTAGATATTTAGGAAAATAGACATGTCTAACACAGCTACTGGTACAGTTAAGTGGTTCAACGAAACTAAAGGCTTCGGTTTCATCCAACAAGAAAACGGTCCTGACGTATTTGCTCACTTCTCTGCAATCACTGGTGACGGCTTCCGTACTCTAGTTGAAGGCCAGAAAGTAGAGTTTGTTATCTCTCAAGGTCAAAAAGGCCCTCAAGCAGAGCAAATCAAAGTACTTTAATTCTTAAAGAATTTGATACGGTAGCCAGCTTTTAAGCTGGCTATTTTTTTATCTATAATTCACTTTCCTCTCCGAGCACTGACAACCATATGGCGCTAAAACCTACCATTTACAAATTTCGTATCGATATTTCCGATATGAACAACGATTATTATAATTCGCACAAACTGACCATCGCTCTGCATCCTTCAGAAAAACCACAACGTATGTTAGCTCGTGTCTTGGCTTATTGCCTCAATGCGACAAGCGATTTAGAGTTTACGAAAGGGCTATCAACCATTGAAGAACCTGACCTTTGGCACATCGAAGACGATCAAAGCATCACTCACTGGATTGAAATCGGTGAACCAGACGCAGATCGAATCAAAAAAGCCACTCGCCTTTCAAAGCAGGTCAAAGTCTACAGCTATAACACTAAGGCTTCGGTATGGTGGGAGAAAGTATCAGGCAAGTTTTCCATGCTTCCGGTAAGCGTAGAAAGTTTTGACTACGACTCCATTGACACAATTTGTCAGCACCTTGACCGTGGCGCAAGCCTTTCTGTTATGATCACTGGTACGTCTATATTTGTTGATATTAACGATCAACATATCGAAGTAACGGTGAGGGAACTGCAAAGTCATGACGCCACTTAATACACTGTTTCAAGAGATGGGATTCAAAACGATTCCCTTTGTAACCGAGCATAAGACGGCAAAGAAACGTTGGCTGGACGAACAGAACGCGCTATTCACTAGAGTGTGTGAGAATAAGCCATCAACAGCCCCGGCACTTCATCTGCTGGGATTGCTGACTAAATCACACATTGAAGCTAGTGCTAGCTACGATCAAAACGCGCACGCTAGCCAACAAATGCAGATAGCGATCAGTGAGTCAGTGGGTGACGAACACGCGAGCAAGTTCACCAATCAATCTGCTGAAGACCTCATTCTGATTACCCACCTGTGGCTCTTTACGCAAGGGTATCTGAATATGGATTTCAGCCTGGCTCACGATCATGCAGAGCAAACTCAGAACACGCTCCAACATGAACTGGTGATTCAACGTATTGATGTCGACGCGTTTAGAACCGAGTTGATGCGTAGCTTTTATTTGGGACGAGAAGCAAATCCAGTCAAAAGTGGCGGCTTTTTAGGTTGGTTCAAACGACTATTTTCCATATAAAAAGCATGGTTTTATCTACAGTAAACAACTGATAGACTGCGTCTCCGGCGCGACACTTGTCGTAATTGTATTCGTAAAGGACATCATCCTTTGAACATCAGGGACTCATTATGAAGTTTATTCGTTGGTTTTTAGGAAAAATCATATTATTGCTTAACGCTGTTTTTTCACCTCGTGGAATCAAGCGCGATGCTAATGAACAAATGAGCGTTGACGACAAAGCGAAGCAATATGCGCTTTATCAGTTTGAAGCTTGTCCTTTCTGCGTGAAAGTTCGCCGAGCAATGAAACGACAGTCGGTAAAAATCGAACTACGTGACGCGAAGAACGACCCTGCTCATCGCCAAGATCTCGAGCAAGGTGGCGGTAGAATTAAAGTTCCTTGTCTTCGAATCGAAAAAGATGGTGAGACACATTGGCTTTACGAGTCTTCAGACATCGTCGCACATATTGAAAAAGAATTTGCCTAGTTCCCCCTAAGAACATTGGCGGATGTAAAAGAGGCACCAATCAATTGGTGCCTCTTTTCTATTTATCAGAACAAATAACGACGATTAGTCGCTGACGATCAGCATCAGTTCCACACGGCGATTACATGCTTTTCCGCTGGCGGTCGCATTGCTGCATTGGGGAGCATGCTCACCAAACCCACGCGAGAAAACTCTTTGACGTGGAATACTGGTTGCCAGCAACTGCTTTTCAACTTCGCGAGCTCGTCGTTCGGACAATGTGTCATTAAAACTTGCCGCCCCGGTGCTGTCTGCATGCCCATCGATCACCACGTCAACATCAGTACGTCCTGCCAGATAGTGCCCTAGACTGCTCAGCCAGCCTTGAGATTGTGCGGATAATTGGGCAGAACCAGTCTGAAAGTGAACTTGATCTTTCAAGCGTACCATCAAGTGTCCCCCACTGATGGTTTCATGGGCAATATTGTGCCGATCTAAAAACATCTCCAGTGAAGTTATGGAATAGGATTCGTCCACAGCAGCGTTCGTAGTCGGCTGAGCAGCGATGTTCATGACACTCGATGAATTACCATACCCCCACTCAGGGTGTCTTAGCTCTGTGTTCGTCTTCGGGGCTGTATCTAACATGTTCCCACCAGGCACTATGTCTTGACTGATACTGCCGCACCCTCCAAGAATGCCACAAACAATTAAAAACCACTGCTTCATACCGTTCCCAACGTAGAAAAACTCTTATTCATTATGTCGACTCAATACGCATTGTCTTTAGCGCTTTCGTCAGTTCAATATCAGGCATAACGTCAAATGACATTAAAACATCGAAACAAATGCACTGTTCGTGCCAGCCATATGATGCTTTTAGCAGCGAGTTTGATTTCTATTTGGGCATTATCATCTCACTTTAGTGTAACAATCGGTTTTAATGGTTTTAGTCGTCATCGTTAACCGATAAACTAGCGAAAATTTCTCAATCGAGCGTTAATATGTTCAAAAACATTTTGAAAGGATTTGCTTTTTTTGCCGCAGTGACAGCACTCTCAGCATGTGACAACGGCAATTCACAGCCGCTACAAGGCAAACAGTATGAAGTGCTGCCAGCCTCACTTCAGGAGTACCAACTCGCTCCTGTTACCGAAGCTTTTTCTCTGACCTGCGGTCACTGTCGCTCGATGGAAGAGTTTGTCCCTCAACTGGAGTCTCTGACTGAGCAAGACGTTGAAAAAGTGCATGTTACGTTTAACGAAAGTGCTCAGATCAGCGCTATCATTTTCTATACGGCGGTAATGCAGCTAGAGGCGACTCCAGATAAGGCATTTATGGCTGACCTGTTTGCTGCGGTTCAAATGGCACCTGAAGCCACCGCTGATGAACGCCAAGCAGCGGTAGAAAAAGCGTTTGAAGCTCGTAACCTGATCAGCCCTTATCAACTTGACGACGCACAGCAAAAACAGCTTTTCGAGTACATAAACAATGCTGATGCAATTACGACTAAAGGGCAAATCAACTCAGTGCCAACCTTTATCGTCAACGGTAAATATCAGGTGATTAGCGGCGGTCATGACAGTATTGAAGCTATGGCTGAAACAATTAACTACTTACTAAAGCAACCTAAATAGACAAGGAGCCAACGTGTCTAAATTTTTGTTTCCTATTATTATTTTTGTTCTTGCGGCATTTTTCATTTATCGCACTTGGACAAACCATAAAGTGGCCGATGAAAACTTTGCCAAGGGACAAGCATTCCTACTAGAGAACGCCAAGAAAGACGGGGTCATCACAACAGAAAGTGGCCTGCAATATATGGTGCTAGAGAAAGGTACGGGTGACGTTCACCCAACAGCAACAAGCAAAGTAAAAGTGCATTACCATGGCACACTGATTGATGGTTCGGTATTCGATAGTTCAGTAAACCGCGGCGAGCCTATCTCATTCGGTCTGAACCAAGTGATTAAAGGCTGGCAAGAGGGTGTTCAGTACATGGTAGAAGGTGAGAAGATTCGCCTGTTCGTACCAAGCACTCTCGGTTACGGCAAAGATGGTTCGGGTCCAATTCCACCAGCAAGTGTGCTGATCTTTGATATTGAGTTGCTAGAAATTCAATAAAAAATTAAAAACGCCGGATGACTACAATCCGGCGTTTTTCTATTCAGAATGTCACAAAGGTTCACATCATTGATAAATTGAGGTTGTGATCTGCAAGTAAAGCGATAAACAACACAAAAAGATGATAGATAGAAAACTTAAAGGTTTCTATCGCGCTCCGTTCTTCCGGTGCAAACTTCAGCTTCCACGCGTGGTAAATAAACCCGGCGTTAAGCAGAAGTGACGTAAATAGATAAATAAAGCCGACCATACCAACCAGCACTGGCATCACACATACCAAAGTAAGCAGTACGGAATACAACAGAATTGAGGTTTTGGTGTATTCGATCCCATGCGTGACAGGAAGCATAGGGATATCCACTTTACGATATTCTTCCACTCGGTGAATCGCCAGAGCCCAAAAATGGGGCGGCGTCCAGATGAATATAATCATCACCAAAAGCCATGCATTACCGTGCAATTCGCCAGTTACCGCTGTCCATCCTAATAGTGGTGGCATCGCACCAGCTATGCCGGCTATCACAATATTTTGTGGCGTAGCCCGCTTGAGATACATGGTGTAGACAACCGCATAGCCAAGCAAACTCAATAATGTCATCCATGCGGTCAACGGATTTACCCAAGCGTACAGCAGAACAAACCCTAATCCGCCTAAACAAACGGCAAATGTCACCACAGACTTCGGGTTGGTGTCCCCAGAGGGCAACGGACGCTTATGAGTACGAGCCATTCGCGCGTCTATATTACGGTCGACCAAATGATTAAATGCCGCAGCAGAACCTGCCATCAAACCGATCCCTATTAGCCCTATCGCAGCTTGTAGCCAAGGGAAAACATCCACAGGCGCCAGGCTCATACCAACAACAGCGGTCACCAGCATGAGTGCGACCACTTTTGGCTTGGTGAGTTTTAGGTAAGTAGAACCAATTCGCTTTTGTCCCTCTAAAGACAATACAATTTCTTTATTCATAGCGAACTCCTTTCGCTTGATGACTCCACTGTGTTTTTCCTTGCCACAAGTAGAATTGACTCACACAAATCAGGCTCAACATAATTGCAGCGCCCAGTGTGTGGGCCACTGCGACGTAGATAGGCAACTGAAACACGACATTGCTTACGCCGAGCATGATTTGGCAGATAAGCACAATGCCAATCCACAAGCCTGACGCCCGAGAGTAATGAGAGTCTTGTTTGAACAAAAGTACGCAATACGATGTAACCACCAGCGCCGTCACAATGGCTCCAATTCGATGGCTCACGTGTATGGTCATTCTTGCCGGATATTCCAAAACACCAAATTCGTAATTTTCGAATCCGGCTTGCCACAATGAAAATGCTTCTTTCCAGGATAGGTAACTCATCCAATCGCCTTCACAAATGGGCAATGTGGTACACATCAAAGCGGCATAGTTTGAAGAAGTCCAACCGCCCAGCAGCACCTGCAAGAGCACCACTGCAAATGCGACCATAGAGAATAAACGCACCGTATTGGTGGAGGGTGAAAAATAGAGATTGCCTTGCGCCTTAAGCTGACAATGAAATACCGCTTGCAGTGCCAACAATGTGAAACCACCGAGTAAATGAAGCATGACTACAACAGGCATCAGTTTGAGGGTAACCGTCCACATACCCAACATCGCTTGCCCAACAACCAGTATGCAAAGCATGATCGGTATCGAAGCGTTAACGCGATCTGAACGTGATGCGAGAACAGCCATAACAAAAATCACAATCCCAAGCGTTCCGGCGAAATAACGATGGATCATCTCCAGCCACGCTTTTTCATGTTCAACCACACGATCAGGAAAATTCAAGTTGGCTCTTGCAACATCATCTTCGTGATGAGGAACCGACAAATGACCATAGCAACCCGGCCAGTCAGGGCAGCCTAGGCCAGCATCGGACAAACGGGTATACGCACCGAGCATGATCACCACCAGTGTAAGACACAAGCTGATTCTCACTAGTCGAATTAGTGTCATGGTTTCCCCCTATCCCACTCGGGACAACTTAAGCAGTTTGCGCAAATCAGCCAGCATATCCTTGCTAAGCTTAACCAAATCTTCGTTTTGCTTTGGTGTGTAGGACATAACTAACTGCCCCAACGGGTCAACGATGACCACTTGCCCTTGTTCAACTTTTTCTGCCACAGACGCATTTATTACCATCCTCTCCATCGATGTATCTACCGAGTCTGACGATTCCAATGTCCAAAGCACAGGCACAACACGTTCTTGATATTTTCCTAAGGCAATATGACTTTGTTTAAGCAGATGCAACTGTTGTTGGCACTGCTGCTCACAATGATTGGGCACCACATACGCCAATTGCCAACCATGTAGCGTTTGCGGGGCTGTTTGACCTAACTGTTCGAGCGTAGTGTAAGGTTCAATGAGTTTACCTCGGTTAGTCACGCCACTCTGATACCAACCCTGACTCAAGATCAACTTTGCAATTAACGCAGGTAGAGCGAACAAACACACTAACGAGATCAGAACTAAACGCCCTCTTGTTACTTTCGAAGTCATTTTTCACCTCCATGTGATGAGACCGCTCTTAACCAACGAATAAAGACCACGACAGTCAGTAGGAGAAAGACACCTGCCATAACAAACCACTGTACGGAATAGCCAAAGTGTTTAGCGCTTGTTAGTGGTAACGGGTTCCACGGGAATTCATATGGCCAGTTTTCTAAATTATCTGGCTGCAAAACCGCTGGCATTAACTCGACATTCATCATCTCGTTCAATTGAGAGATATTAAGATTTTGCACACGAATGGCATCGCCCAGCTCGGGCATCAACTCGGAACTCAATGGGTTCATTGATTTGCGGTATAATCGCCCTGTCACCATAGCTGGCGTATCTAACTCTTTGACAACTGGCAGTTCAGAGCGGGAGCGCTCTCCCTCCACAAAACCCAGTTCCATAAGTGCCAATATGTTCTGTTGCTGGCTAACAGAAACCACCTGATACGCCAGATAACCCACTTTTCCGTTGTAGGTTTGGTTGTCCAACAAAATCACAGGCAAAGGTTCAGGGGTCACTTGCGCCTCGACCTTAACGCCAATGACACTTTCTTCACGCCAATCATTGTTATCGAGTACGACATGCATTGCCTGATAAGGCTGGTCAGAACGCGAGAGAATGGTCTGCTCAAGGGCTTGTTTCTCCTCGCCTCTCTCTAATTGCCAAAAGCCCAGTTTGACCAACAGAGAAAACACAGCCACAGTTAAACAAACCGCACCCCAAAACCGCTTCGATAAAAGTAGTGTTGAAACCGGAGGTTCCATGTCCACCGTATTCTTGTTCAAATTGACGCTCATCCTTTTGCTGCTATTCATCATATTCAACCTCGCCAAAGCCCTTATCGAAATGGTTCGTGAAGATCCTGATAATCCCGACCGTGACCATAAACCGATGAGTCACTATTTGGGCCGACGAGTTATGTTTTCTGCGCTAGTTGTTATCCTGCTCCTTATCGCACTGACGTCTGGATGGATAGACCCTAACCCTCGCCCTTACTAGCCTCTGCTGGGGAGTTAAAGCACATAAACGAAAACAAACAGGCACAACCAAACCACATCAACAAAGTGCCAATACCAACTGCCCGCCTGAAAGGCAAAATGGTTGTTTGGAGAAAAGTGATCCTTCGCGATTCTGAACAGCAATACGATTAAGAAAATCGTTCCAAGACAAACGTGCATGCCGTGGAAACCCGTCAGCATAAAGAACGTATTTCCGTAAACCCCGGACTGCAAAGTCAGTCCCATTTCCTGATAGGCATGGATGTACTCTTCCGCCTGGTAAAATAGGAAGAAGCCAGCCAGCACAATGGTGATTTCCAGCCAGACAATCAGCGCAGTACGTTTGTTTTGCTCCAAACTGATGTGGGCCATATGCAATGTTATGGAAGAGAGCAGAAGAATGATGGTATTGGTGAGCGGAATGCCTTGCCACGGCATCGCTTGAGTGGTTTCGCCACTAGGCGTAGTTGTCAGTGGCCACATCGCTTCAAAATTGGGCCAGAGAACTTCATTGGTCATGAAGTTATTGTCCGCCCCACCCAACCATGGGACGGCGACCATTCTTGCGTAGAACAGCGCACCAAAAAATGCGCCAAAGAACATCACCTCTGAGAAAATGAACCAACTCATCCCCTGACGAAAAGAGCGAGTAATTTGGGAGCTGTACTTACCGGTCAGGGACTCGGTAATCACGTTACTAAACCAGCCCGCTAACATGTACAGCAGAAACAGAAATCCACGGCCAAAACAACACGAC
>NZ_CAKLCK010000030.1:0-298170 GCF_921292965.1 Allocatenococcus thiocycli | reverse complement strand
TTTGATCTCGGCGAGATGCTTTATGAAAACTTACCCCTACTTGGCGCGGTGGTAAAAATCGTGAAGCAGAGGTTATCGCAATGAGCGGCTCGATTTTGATTACTGGTGCGACGTCTGGCATAGGAAAGCAGCTAGCGTTGGATTACGCCAATTCTGGCTGGCGTGTCATTGCTTGTGGGCGTAACGAATCCGTACTCAGTGAGCTAAGTGATGTTTCACCGCAGATCGAAACGCTTCGGTTTGACGTGACGAATTACGAAGAAACCATGCATGCACTGTCATCACTCAGCTTTGTTCCAGATACCTGGTTTTTCAATGCTGGTGATTGCGAGTACATGGACAATGGCCACGTTGACGCGAGACTCATGGCGCGAGTGCTGAACGTCAACGTTATTGGGGTGGCCAATTGCGTCGAAGCCTGTCAGAGCTATTTTGAAGCAGGGCACAGAGTGGTGATTGTCGGTTCTATTGCGTCTGAAGTGGCTTTACCGAGAGCAGAGGCGTACGGGGCATCGAAAGCGGCTGTGAGCTACTTTGCCCGCACACTCGCCTTAGATCTCGCCAAGAAAGGGATAAAGGTTATCACGGTCTTTCCTGGCTTTGTCGAGACGCCGCTTACCGACAAAAACACCTTTGAAATGCCGATGATCATTTCCGTCAAGCAAGCCTCTGATTCGATCAGGAAGCAGCTTTCAGCAAATAAAAGTCACATCTATTTCCCTGCGAGGTTTACCAGCATTCTTCGCTTCATTTCGTTGTTTCCATACTGCTGGCAAGCCCGCTTAATGCGTAAACTCGTGTCGTAAAAAGGAAGAAAATATGAAAATTGCAATTATAGGCACAGGGATATCCGGACTGACGTGCGGTTATTACTTGCATAAAGAACATGACATCACTTTATTTGAAGCGAATGATTACATCGGTGGGCACACAGCAACCGTTGATGTCACTGTTGATGAAAAAGACTATGCAATTGACACTGGCTTTATCGTTTATAACGACCGTACCTATCCAAATTTTATCAAGATGATGAATGAAATTGGCGTAGAAGGTATACCAACTCAAATGAGCTTTAGCGTCCGTAACAACGGAAACGGATTAGAGTACAATGGTCACACGATTTCTACACTGTTCGCGCAAAAGCGTAATTGGTTAAATCCAAAGTTTTATCGCTTTATCTACGAGATACTTCGTTTCAACAAGTTAGCGAAAGCCTTCGCCAATAATGAAAACACCAATTTGCAAACGCTTGGCGAATTTCTCGATGAACATAAATTTAGTGAGTTCTTCACTGACAATTACATTCTTCCTATGGGCGCGGCAATTTGGTCTTCTACACTGGCGGATATGCGTGCATTTCCGTTGATGTTTTTCTTACGTTTTTTCTTGAATCATGGATTGCTTGATGTGACGAATCGTCCACAGTGGTATGTGATCAAAGGTGGCTCTCGCGCTTACATTCCGCCGTTGACTCAAGGGTTTGCACAAAATATCCGTCTCAACAGTCCGGTTGAAAGCGTTACGCGAAGTAAAGGTCGTGTGCTTTTGCACGTAAACGGGACTACGGAGTGGTTCGACGAAGTGATATTTGCATGCCACAGTGATCAGGCAATGAGAATGCTCAGTGAGCTGTCTGACGAGGAGAGAAGTATTCTTGGTGATATGGCGTATCAATCCAACGAGGTGGTTCTGCACACTGATACAAGCTTGCTGCCGAAACGCAAAGCAGCCTGGGCTTCCTGGAACTATCTTTTAGAGGGGAGCGACAGCGAGAAACAACGATTACCGTCACTCACGTACGATATGAACATACTTCAGCATTTAGATTCTCCTCATACTTTTTGCGTAACGTTGAATAGCACCGAGCAGATCGATGAAAACAAAATTCTTCGTAAGTTCTCTTATGATCATCCCGTTTTTACGACCGAATCTATAGCGGCGCAACAGAGAAGGAGTGAGATTCAGGGCGTTGCACATACCTGGTTCTGCGGGGCTTATTGGCATAACGGGTTTCATGAAGATGGTGTGCGTAGTGCTTTGGATGTGGTCAAAGCGATGAAAGAGAAAACGAAAGCACAAGATGTTACTACGCTGCAAAGAGGCGCAGCATAATATGGCTAGCGGTATGAACAGCCGATTGTTTTTTGGCAATGTAAGACATCGTCGCTTCACTCCCGTGTCGCACGAATTGAACTATTCGTTATTCATGCCAGCCATTGATGTTGACGAGATTGATGAGCTTGAAATGAAAGTGTGGGGGTTTGGAACACGCTGGTGGCATTGGGCGCGGTTTAAGCGCAGTGACTATGTCGGTGAGGGCAGCCTTAAAAAGGCAGTACAAGACAAATTAGAAAGCCTGACAGGCGTGAAATGTGATGGTCGAGTCATTGCGGTTTGCCACTTGCGCTATTTAGGGCTCTATTTTAGTCCGGTTAATTTCTACTATGTTTATAACAAGCAGGGTGAATGGAAATATTTGCTGGCTGAAGTAAGCAATACACCGTGGAATGAGCGTCATTATTATGCCGTTTCTGCTGATCAGGATGATGAACAATTTGGCTGGAAGCAGGAAAAAGCGTTCCATGTCTCCCCGTTTAACCCAATTGACCAGCAGTACTACTGGAAGATTAAACCACTGACTGACAAGCTCAATATCCATTTAGAGTGCCATAAAGATGGTAAGCATTTTGATGCAACCATGGCAATGAAAGCGACAGTATTATCTAGTAAAAGCTTGATGAAGTTTTTGGTCATCACACCGATACAAACAGTCAAAGTAGTGTTTGGCATTTACTGGCATGCATTGAAGTTATGGAGAAAAGGTGCGCCTTTTTATTCTCACCCTAAATACTCCAACGAAAATAACACGCAGCCAGAAAAGAAAAAAAAGGAAAGCAATAACAAGGAGAATTCTGCATGTTGAATAGTAGTGCAATCACATTGCCGTGCGAACTGAGTACCACTCAAAAAGCGGCTCGCAGAGTGATCGTTCAATGTTTGAAAAAAATGGAATTTGGTTGTTTAACCTTAATCGAGAGCTTTAATTCCGGCGCAGCAGAAAAAAGCGAACGTTTTACAGCACCGGCTGGTATGTATCGCGAGGAGTCTGTGTCGGCGACCATCGAGGTGAAACATCCCGGTCTGTACTCACGAATTTTACGAGGTGGCAGCATCGCTGCAGGTGAGGCTTACATGGACGGCTGGTGGGATAGCCCAGACCTGACGGCATTGATGAAGCTAATGGCGATAAACATGCGAGCATTAGATCAAATCGAAGAGCAGGGTAGTTGGATAACCAAGCTGTTTTACAAAGTCAGCCATTGGGCAAACCGCAATTCTCAAGAGAATTCTCGTAAAAATATTCATGCGCACTATGATCTCGGCAATGCGCTGTATGAGTCATTTCTTGACAGTAATATGCTCTATTCATCTGCGCTTTATCGCCAAGATAGTGAGTCACTAGAGCAAGCGCAAATCAATAAAATGGATCGTCTTTGTCAACAGATCGATCTAAAAGCATCCGATCACGTTATTGAGATTGGTACCGGTTGGGGCGCGATGGCGATTTATATGGCTGAGCAGTATGGCTGTCGGGTGACCACCACCACCATTTCAGAAGAACAGCACACCTACGCCAAGCACCAGATTGAAGAGAAAGGCTTGTCGGATAAAATCACCTTGCTTAAAGAAGATTATCGCAACCTTGATGGCACGTATGACAAGTTAGTTTCGATAGAGATGATTGAAGCGGTGGGGAAAGCGTTTTTGCCGTCTTATATTAAGAAGTGTGAGTCACTGCTGAAACCCGGTGGTTTAATGGCTATTCAGGCGATCACTATTGCCGATCAGCGTTATGACTATTACGGCAATAACGTCGATTTTATTCAAAAGTACATATTTCCAGGTGGATTTTTACCTTCAGTGACCTCTCTGACTCAAGCGGCAACTAAGTACAGTGATCTTGTCGTTCGAGACCTGTTCGATATCGGCCTCGATTATGCGAAAACACTCAATGAGTGGCATCGCCGGTTTAATCAAGCTGAGAAAGAAGTTCGCGCGCTAGGTTATGATGACCGATTTATTCGAATGTGGCGTTATTACATGAGTTATTGCGAGGGTGGTTTTTTAGCACGAACCATTAGCACAGTACACATGACTTTTCAGCGACCTTAATTCGTCATGAGAGTATTGATTGCATCAACCTGGTTTCAACTTTGCTGGTTTGCTGCGGTACTAGGTACCTATCAGTGGCAATGGTTTACCCTTGGTTTTACTTTGGCCACCATTGCCTACTGTGCGGTACGCGATGCGACGTCATTGAAACCCATCGCTGTCATCGTTATTTTCGGGCTCGCCCTGGATAGTCTTAACCAACAGTTTTCGCTTCTGAGCTTCCTAACGATATGGCTGCCAATATGGTTGCTGTGCTTATAGGTAATGTTTGCCTGGTATGCCTACCAGCTAAAATCCGTTTTGTATCGTTTTCCTAAAACTTACGTATCAATAATAGGCGGCATTGGGGGAGCAGCGAGTTATTTCGCTGGCTACAAACTCCAGGCTGTTGATTTTGGTTACGATGTTACCTTCACGCTGATGGTTTTATTCGTGGAATGGTGCGTTGTAACCCAGTTGATACTCAGGGTGTATGGAAATGAAAAGCTTACAGGGAAAGTTAACCAAGAATCTAATTAGCGTGTTACTCCTTTCTGGGCTGATTCTGCCGGTTCCGCTGTATGCACAGAGCGCGGGTGCCGATACCGCCCATGTGAATACAGCGCAATGGCGTCAATGGAAAACGGTCGGTGAAGCAAAGCTGACTTGGTTCATCTTTGATATTTACGAGTCACGGTTAAGAGCTCCGGATGGACGCTATCAGGTGAGTGCGGATGTATCTCCTCATCCAATTGCGCTCGAAATTTATTATAAGCGCGACGTCACCAAGCAACAGTTGTTAGAAGTAACCGATGAGCAATGGCAAAAGCTGGGAATAGAACAATCCCTTCGTCAGCAATGGCTAACTATTCTTAATATGATGTATCCAACCATTAAAAAAGGCGACGAGCTTGCCTATGTAACAGATGGTCAAACCGGGCATCTTCTTCATCGTCGTGCTGGAGATGCTTATCCTCAAACGGTTGGATATGTCAAAGATGAAGCATTAAACGATGCTTTTCTCTCCATTTGGTTGTCACCAAAAACCGAGTTTCCGAAACTTCGTAAACAATTGATAGGGCAGGTTTCGCAGTGAAGATCTTTAAATTGTTCATCGTTTTGGTGGTGAGCGCCGTTACCATGCTTGTTAGCTCCTGCTCGGCAGAGTTAGACAATTACCAGGCGACGAAGCCCAGCTTTAATTTGTTTGGCTATTTCGATGGCAACGTAAAAGCGTGGGGAATGGTACAAGACTACTCTGATAAACAAACCAGACGATTCGAAGTAGAGATTGTTGGCACGGTACAAGGTAATCAATTAACACTGGTAGAAGACTTCTTGTTTGATGATGGCGAAGTGGACCAGCGAATTTGGGTGATCACCAGATTAGAGAATAACCGTTATGAGGGCAAAGCAGATGACATTATTGGCGTGGCAACCGGTCAGGAGCAAGGTAGCGCATTACAGTGGCAGTATGACTTTGAGTTAAAAATGGATGACGACACCATCACTGTCGCTTTTGATGACTGGCTTTATCGTCAAGATGACAGACACGTGTTTAACCTGACTAAAATTAAGAAGTTTGGTGTCGAAGTAGGGACCATAACGTTATTTTTTCAAAAGCAATAACGTTACGTATCTTTGCCATTATCAAAACCCGTATAAAACAAAAAAGGTTGACGCTTTCACGTCAACCTTTTCGATGTCTGGCTAATTAAATTAGCGCTTACAGCTTATCAGTTAGCTCGATTGCCTGACCGATGTAGTTTGCTGGCGTCATTTCTTTAAGACGAGCTTTCTCGTGCTCAGGAAGCTCAAGACCATCGATAAATACACGCATTGCTTCACCGTCTACACGTTTACCACGAGTTAGCTCTTTTAGCTTCTCGTATGGCTTCTCGATGCCGTAACGACGCATTACAGTTTGCACTGGCTCTGCTAGAACTTCCCAGTTCTTATCAAGTTCAGCAAGAAGCGCTTCACGGTTAACTTCTAGCTTGCTGATGCCTTTTAGCGTTGAAGTGTATGCGATTACTGCGTAGCCAACACCAACACCCAGGTTACGTAGAACTGTTGAGTCAGTCAGGTCACGTTGCCAGCGAGAGATTGGCAGTTTTTGCGCTAGGTGGCCGAATACAGCGTTCGCAAGACCTAGGTTACCTTCAGAGTTTTCAAAGTCGATTGGGTTAACTTTGTGCGGCATCGTAGAAGAGCCGATTTCACCAGCGATAGTTTTTTGCTTGAAGTGGCCTAGTGCGATGTAACCCCAAACGTCACGGTCAAAGTCGATTAGGATTGTGTTGAAACGTGCAACCGCGTCGAACAATTCAGCGATGTAATCGTGTGGTTCGATTTGAGTTGTGTATGGGTTCCAAGTTACACCTAGAGATTCAGTGATGAACTCTTCACTGAATTTGTGCCAGTCTAGTTCTGGGTAAGCTGAAAGGTGAGCGTTGTAGTTACCTACTGCGCCGTTGATTTTCGCTAGGATCTCAACGTTTTCGATCTGCTTGTATTGACGCTCCATGCGGTAAGCCACGTTAGCCATCTCTTTACCCATTGTTGATGGAGAAGCTGGCTGACCGTGTGTACGAGACAGAAGTGGAATGTCGCGGTATTCAACAGCAAGTGCTTTGATTGCGTCGATTAGGTTGCGGATTTCTGGAAGAATTACCGTCTCACGTGCTTCTTTAAGCATTAGAGCGTGTGACGTGTTATTGATGTCTTCAGAAGTACATGCAAAGTGGAAAAACTCATTAACTGCGTGCAGTTCAGGAACATCGGCCACTTTTTCTTTTAGGAAGTACTCAACCGCTTTTACGTCGTGGTTAGTTGTGCGCTCGATCTCTTTGATTCGGCGCGCATCTTCTTCAGAGAAGTTTGCAGCAAGGTCGTCTAGGAATTGGTTCGCTTCTGCGCTGAATGCTGGCACTTCTGCGATTTCAGCAGTAGCAGCTAGCTTTTGTAACCAGCGGACTTCAACGATAGTACGGTATTTAAGTAGACCGTATTCACTGAAAATTTCGCGTAACGCAATCGTCTTACTTCCGTAACGGCCGTCTACTGGTGAAACAGCAGTCAATGCTGACAGTTCCATGATGTTCTCCTGAATTGGGTTTCTAAATTTCGTGAGCGTTATACCAATAACTGTGGCAATTGTCACGAACATTGCGCAAACGTTTGCGCGAGAGTTATTTTAATCTAAAAAAACGAGCTCGCGACAAACGCGAGCTAGTAGTTTTAATTCTTACAGACGGGCTAACAGGATCTGCGCCTGTTCGACCATTTTCTTGCGACCAAAAATCAAGTGGCGACGTTTACCACCAACCTGACGCCAAAGTACCGCACTGCGAATACCAGACAATAGTAATGCACGAACTTTATGCTGAATCGAGGTCTGTTGCAGGACTGCAGGCGTACCCGTTACTTGAATACGTGGACCGATAGGGCTAACTACATCCAGGTAAATGCTTGCCAGATTGCTGATCATTTGGTCGTCCATCAACTCGAAGTGATCGGTTTGACGCTGTGCCATCTGGATTCGATCACCGAGCTGAGACATGGCGTCGTTGCGCGCCGTCAATTTACGTTCCAATGCCATCAGGCTAATGATGTAGCGAGTGAGTTCGCTTCCAGACGGCGTACTATCGATTCCTTTAACCAGACACTCCAGACCGAGCTTAAGGTCGGCTTCGCGACCGAACACGCCAATCGTGTTGGCTGGACTGGTGTTCAAAATGGCGTTAATGGATGTTTCAAAGGCATCTTGATCACAATGTCCGTTTTTCGCAACTTGTTGAACCAAAGCAACAGCTTGGCAAATGCCAGCAAACGCGATAGTACGGTCATAAAGTGTATTCGCCACGTAACAACTCCTAAGCTTGAGAATATTTAATGCGTTGTTCGATGATACCGCCACCCAGACAAACGTCATCTTTATAGAACACAGCGGATTGACCTGGAGTCACTGCAATTTGTGGCTCATCAAAGATCACTTTAATGTTCTCATCATCGATAGGGATGATTGTACAAGGAATATCTTGCTGACGGTAACGAGTTTTTACCGTGCACTTCATAACATCGCGAATTGGCTCACGATCTACCCAATGCAGTTGTGACGCAAGTAGACCTTCTGATTTTAGCATCGGATGGTCTTTACCCTGAACGGCAATCAGTACGTTACGCTCAAGATCTTTCTCTCCAACAAACCATGGATCTTCATTACCACCGCCGCCTTTACGGCCGCCAATATGCAGACCTTTGCGCTGACCTAGCGTGTGGTACATCAAACCTTGGTGCTGGCCAATGACTTCACCTTCTGGCGTTTCGATGTTGCCTGGTTGAGCTGGCAGGTAACGGCCTAAGAAGTCAGTAAACTTACGCTCTCCGATAAAGCAGATACCAGTAGAGTCTTTCTTCTTCGCTGTAATTAGACCTTGTTCTTCTGCGATACGGCGTACTTCAGGTTTTTCCAGATCACCAACTGGGAACAGGCTGCGAGCAACTTGTTCGTGGCTCAATGTGTATAGGAAGTAGCTTTGGTCTTTGTTGCTATCCAAGCCACGTAACATTTGTGGCTTCTCGCCATTTTCTGGGAAAGAGCGGCGTACGTAGTGGCCCATTGCAATGTAATCTGCATCCAGTACTTCGTCAGCAAATTCAAGGAACGCTTTAAACTTAATTTCTTTGTTACAAAGAATGTCTGGGTTAGGCGTACGGCCTGCTTTGTACTCAGCAAGGAAATACTCAAATACGTTATCCCAGTATTCGGCAGCAAAGTTAATGGTGTGTAGGTGGATGCCAAGCTTGTCACATACTGCCTGAGCATCGGCTAAATCTTCTGCTGCTGTGCAATATTCTTCGTTGTCATCTTCTTCCCAGTTCTTCATGAACAGGCCTTCTACTTGGTAGCCTTGTTGCTTTAGAAGATACGCAGAAACAGATGAATCAACGCCGCCGGACATACCGACGATGACTTTCTTTTGGCTGTTATCAGACATTACTAAACACCACTTAAATAAACGGGAGGCAGATTCTACCAGAATCCACAAACCGGTGACAGATCCGAGAGCGAAATCACACTTCGATTTTGATGTAAATTTAACCGAAAGAGAGCACTGTGTGAGAATTCGATAAGTATAGAAGGGATATATATGGCATAGTTGCCGAAAATCCAAGAGGTAATATCAAGATGACTGAAGAAAACCAATTTATGCAAGAAGCTGAGTTAATTGAGATTGTTGAAAATCAATTAGAAGACGGCAATCCGATGAAAGCAAAAGAAACACTTATGCGTCTAGTGATGACGGGGACGCCTCGTGAAGATGCAGTGGCAATGATGGCATGTGCGATGTCGATTGAAGTGTTTGATGTGATGAAAAACGAAGGTGAGTTTAGTCTGAAACGTTATAGCGAGCACCTGGATCAACTGCCAGATTTAAGCTTTATGGAAGGCGAATAAGTCATCGCGGAGAAAAAAGAGACGGGCAAACGTTTGCTATAATGGCTGTTATTGCCGCAATATTATTCGCGGTATAGAATCCGTTTTCTTTTTCATCCCTTACTCAGACTAACAATATGAAATTTCCTGGACAACGCAAATCCAAGCATTATTTTCCTGTTCATGCTCGTGACCCTTTAGTCAGTCAAGCACAAGAAAGCAAGAAGATGACGCGTACTCACATCATCGGTATTGATCAAACACTGGTCGATATTGAAGCGAAAGTTACGACAGATGTGATTGAAAAATATGGTTTGAGTAAAGGTCACTCATTAGTTATTGATGATGAAACAGCAGAAGCGCTTTATCAGCAATTAAAAGAAGAGAACCTAATCACCAACGAATACGCTGGTGGTACGATTGGCAATACGTTGCACAATTACTCTGTTCTTGCTGATGACCGTTCCACTTTGCTTGGGGTAATGAGTCAGGACATTAGAATTGGTAGCTACGGCTACCGTTATTTGTGTAACACATCAAGCCGTATGGACCTGAACTACCTTCAAGGTGTTAATGGCTCAATAGGGCGTTGTTTTGCTCTTATTACAGAAGACGGTGAACGTACTTTTGCCATCAGCGAAGGTCAGATGAACCAACTTCATCCCGATAGCATCCCAGAGAAAATCTTCAAGAATGCTTCTGCGCTTTTATTGACGTCTTACCTAGTGCGTTGTAAAGAGGGCGATCCAATGCCGGAAGCAACCATGAAGGCGATCGAGTACGCGAAAAAGTATGATGTGCCAGTTGTACTGACATTGGGTACAAAATTTGTTATTCAGGACGATCCTCAATATTGGCAAGCGTTTATTCGTGACCATGTTTCTGTTGTCGCAATGAATGAAGATGAAGCCGAAGCACTGACTGGTGAATCTGATCCTTTAGCAGCATCAGACAAGACGTTGGATTGGGCTGATTTGGTATTGTGTACTGCTGGACCTGTTGGTTTATTTATGGCGGGTTATACAGAAGATAGCGCCAAGCGTGAGACTACTTTGCCGTTGTTGCCAGGATCAATTGCAGAGTTTAACCGTTACGAATTTAGCCGACCTGCACAAAAAGACGCGTGTGAAACACCGATCAAAGTGTATTCTCATATTTCACCATATATGGGTGGCCCGGAGAAAATTAAGAATACCAATGGCGCAGGTGATGCGGCTTTGTCTGCGGTTTTACATGACATGGCTGCGAATAAATACCACAAAGAAAATGTGCCTAATTCAAGTAAGCACAGCAATGAGTATTTAACTTACTCTTCTTTTTCACAAGTTTGTAAATACGCAAACCGTGCAAGTTATGAAGTTCTTGTTCAGCATTCTCCACGTCTATCACGTGGCTTGCCAGAGCGAGAAGATAGTTTAGAAGAAGCGTATTGGGAACGTTAATTTAGTTAAAGTTAACAGCTCATTTACAAATGTAAAAATGGCGCATAATGATATGCGCCATTTTTATTTGTCTAATAGATACAAAAAAGGCTCCCTGAGGAGCCTTTTATATATCCAGCAATTAGATTAGGAAATCATCCAGTGATTTACCTGCATCAAGCTGCTCTTGGATTGCAGAAGGTGTACGACCTTGGCCTGTCCAAGTTTTTTCTTGACCGTTAGTATCCGTGTACTTGTATTTTGCAGGGCGAGGTGCGCGCTTAGATTTTGCTTTAGTCTTAGTTTCGCCTGATAGCGCATTAATAAGAGCTTCAACGTCAATACCGTCTTGAGCAATTTTTTCTGCGATTTCAGCAAGCTTAGCTTCTTGCTCAGCTTGTGCTGCGAGTTCCGCTTCTTCCGCTTCTTTACGCTCTGCTACAACAGTAGACAGTTTATCTAGAGCTTCTTCCAATTGTTCAAGAGTCAGCTCACGAGAAAACGCACGAAGGCTACGGATATTTAGAAGTGTTTTAGTCAGCTCAGACATAACGATTCCTATTAATAGGTTAATGTGTTTGGCACCTTTTATCGTTACGATGAAATAATGCCATGCTACAAATAAATAGTAAGTCCTTATATTTAACTTTATCTTTTACTTATGTGCAAATACTAAATCATGATTTCGTTTAATTTTGGCCACTTTTTTAGAGAAAGTAATATTATTATTGAGAATTAAAACTTATAAGATGGAAATTCAAGTTAGTCCGCATAATTTTAATCACAGAAATTGTGTAATTACTTTTATTAAGCGCCTAGATGTTTTTACTTGTCGGTAAAGATAAAGTCTCTTTGTATTCGCATTACATTTACCTTATTTATCAATATTACATAAGGCATGGTAATTTTGTGTAGTAATAAGGTTTCATAGAAAGCCTAATTGAAGTGATGTCAGTTGCACAATAATGATCTGGATAACGTTAGAGTGAGTTAACACTTCCAGTTGGCTTAACTGAGTTTTATCTGTTTAATTTAGTTTGATGTGTTGCAATGGCTCCTATCATAAGTACAATAGCGCTACCTGATGCAATATTGCAGATAAATTGTTGCTAATTTGTATAATTAGCGGTCAATTGTTTGTTGTTGCCGTAGAGGCGCAGTCTCGAAGAGTAGCTATTATTGGGGTGATGCCAATGAATAATAGTGGAAGGCGAAGATTGCCGAAGCAAGTAATCCATCAACATTATTTGCTGGGGTTGTATCCGAAAGGAACAACACTGCCATAGTATATTTACATTAAACTATGGAGCGCTACTGTAGGGTTGGGTGGAGTGTTCGCTTCCCTGTCGCTAAGTTCAACATGAGTACGTTTTAAGTAAAACGTAACTTGTCTGCAGTAGATCTCTAGCCAAACTTTGGTTTTTGAAGATCATGAATTTAATAGATTTTTCTAGTTCTCCTGTTTCATTATTGCCACCGCTAGTCGCTTTGACACTGGCTATTTTGACTCGTCGTGTATTAATTTCTCTTGGTGTGGGTATCGTACTCGGTGCGGTACTGCTAAATAGTTGGTCGGTTGGTGATACCGCTGGCTATGTTGGTACTCAAGTCTCTTCTGTCTTTGTTGAAGATGGTGGCCTTAACACCTGGAATATGAGCATTGTTGGCTTCCTTATCCTGTTGGGGATGACAACGGCATTGTTGACACTATCTGGTGGTACTCGAGCATTCGCTGAGTGGGCACAATCTCGTGTTAAAAGTAAGCGTGGCTCCAAACTTCTTGCTGCCTTCTTAGGCGTATTCATTTTTGTCGACGATTACTTTAATAGCCTGGCAGTAGGTGCGATTTCTCGTCCGGTTACTGACCGCTTCTATGTTTCTCGTGCTAAGTTGGCTTACATTTTGGACTCAACTGCGGCTCCAATGTGTGTAATTATGCCTGCATCGAGCTGGGGCGCTTACATCATCACTATTATTGGTGGCATCTTAGTCTCGCATGGCATCACAGAATACTCAGCTTTGGGTGCATACATTCGACTGATTCCTATGAACTTCTACGCGGTATTCGCTTTATTGATGGTGTTTGCTGTTGCATGGTTTGGTCTGGACATCGGTAAGATGCGCGAGCATGAGATCTCTGCGTCTCAAGGCCGTGGCTTTGACAAGGATACAGAGAACGACGCGCCTGAAGCTCATGAAATCAACGAAGAACTTGATATTCGCGAGAGCGATAAAGGTCAGGTATCTGACTTGATATTGCCTATCGTAACACTGATTGTCGCGACAATTGCTGCGATGATGTACACCGGTGGTCAGGCTTTGGCTGCGGATGGTAAAGAGTTTGCTCTACTGGGCGCGTTCGAGAATACCGATGTGGGTATGTCTCTAATTTACGGTAGCTTGCTTGGTCTGGCGGTTGGTCTATTTACTGTGCTGAAGCAGGGTATTCCAATGGGTGAAATCATCCGTACACTTTGGATCGGTGCGAAATCCATGTTTGGCGCTATTTTGATCCTAGTATTTGCGTGGACGATCGGCTCTGTTATCGGTGACATGAAAACGGGTTCTTACCTGTCAACGTTGGCACAAGGTAATATTGACCCACACTGGCTGCCAGTGATTCTGTTCTTGTTGTCTGGTTTGATGGCATTCTCGACGGGTACATCTTGGGGTACGTTCGGTATCATGCTGCCTATCGCGGGTGACATGGCGGGTGCGACGGATATCGCACTTATGCTGCCTATGTTAAGCGCCGTTTTAGCCGGTGCGGTATTTGGTGACCACTGTTCGCCGATCTCAGACACTACAATTCTGTCATCGACTGGTGCACGTTGTAATCATATTGACCACGTTTCGACACAGTTACCTTACGCGCTATCTGTGGCGTTAGTGTCTTGTGTTGGCTTCATTACTCTGGGAATGACAGCATCTATCGCAATTTCATTCTCAGCAGCAGCCGTTACTTTTGTGATTGTGTGTAGCGTTCTGTCTTGGTTATCTAAATCGAAGATGGCGTCTTATCAGAACGTATAACAAGTTTTGATTTATTAATTGCAAAAGAGGAAGCTCCGCTAGTAATAGCGGAGCTTTTTTTGAAACGCGATTTAGGTGAGGGGGGCAATCGCGTTTTTGGGGTTAGCTTTCTTCAGGTGGATAAGCAGCAGGGCACTCCTCTGGTGATGACACAGGAATTTCAACTGCATCATTGTTGTTCATACCATCTAGTAGGGTTTTAATATGATCGATTGTGTAAATATCAGAACCCTGCCATGCAGCAATTGCACTGTTGATGATGTCTTCTACAGATACCCATTCACCGCCGAACCAAAGTTTGGTTGCAAGAGTTAATCCTGAATCAACAGGGCGATGACGAGTGTTAAAGATAAATGCCAATAATTGTTGCGCTAACTGTTCTTTGTGCTCGTTAAGATCGGCATTACCATTGTTATCGGTTAGGAAGTGTGACACTTCTGATTGCCAGGTGCCTGCTCCCCATATTGCTGAACCGTCAGAGAAGGCTGCAGCGACATCAGTGCCGTCCATGTATTTACCGTCGAATGGTTCATCACCAGCGTCAAAGTAGGCACTAGAAGTGGCGTAAGGGGCTAATGTATTAACATAAGCTTGGTCGGCTTCAGTGAGTTCAGCTAAACCATTTTTGTTGTGCCAATAACCTTTGGTATCAAAATCGACAGTGATTTTACAGACGTTGTTGAAGTAAACTTGGTTACCTTCTTCGCCATCACTACGATTACGTACCACACCATCTATCATCGGTGCGCCGTCGACCATACTTAATACTGACTCAACATCAAAGGTGATGTTATAAGCACTGGTATTCATCCATGTAGGGGTAAGACTTGCTACATCCTCGCTAATTGAATATGGCGCTGGATCTTCGCCTCGCACATTTGGAACTAATACGTAGAATGTGGCACACCCTTTATCTTCGCCTTCAGCTTCTGTAAATCTCTCTACTATTCCCTGAGCGTCAACAGTAGCGAGAGTTTTTCCAGCGGGCAGAACCCCAGCTTCAAGTAGAAGTTCTTGTATACGTAAGAACTCCCCATTTGCAGGTTCATTCTCATTGAACGGTTTTGGAACTGGAACACTGTCCGGGATATGAAGGTATACTGGCCAATTTGGAATCAGAGCTTCGCCTTCATCGTGCATACCATTAGCATTTGCATCAAATGATTTACATACTTTGATACTAGCAATACCAATTGAACCAAACCGAATAGTTAGTTTTGGTTCTGGGTCCAAGTCCGCTTGAGCCCAAGCACTTGGAATAAAACCAGTATCACTTTCTTCTTCGCCACTCGCTTCATCGGTGTCTTCACCAGCAGATCGTCTTACATTGCCGGAAATATTGTCATTACAAGCTAGTGCATTGGCAAAGCCGATGTGAAGCTCACCATCCATAAATGTTGGTGCGAAATCTCTTAAATCAGCAAAAGTTGTGAAGTGGGTAAACGGAGTATTCATGGCCGCAAAACCAACGCTTTGAGCCCACCACATGAATTGGTCAACACTCCAAGGGTGATCTTCTACACCCATTACGCTAAATCTAACTGGTTTATCAGGGGAGTCATTAGATAGTTTGGTATTTCGCATACCTAGCATATTTGGATCTATATCACGAAGACCAAACTCCCAATTCGGAATAATTTCATCAACGAGTGGGTCGTATTGACAGTTAAGGTTTTTATCGTGGAAAGAACGAAGTGCAATATCAAAGTTAGGCGGAGGTGTTGCTGTAAGAGCTTTAAAGTTATCCGTTTTCGAGTTACGTGGAATAAAACCAAAGAAACCATTACAGTTTTCACCGGTTTCAATGCCTTCATTCCAGTCTGGAGAACTTTCACACGCTGCTTCTACACTTTCTGCAGTGGAGACCCACGCTTTATAAACACCACCCGAATTAAGCGTATTTGCAAACGGGAAGAGTTGAATAGTTTCGCCATCTGGCATTGCTGACGGGTCTATTTCCAAATACTCACTACCAAGCTGATGTCTACATTCTACGACTATGGATTGCGTTTCCATTTTACCGCGAACTTTCACTTCCTGAGTCATAGTGTACGAGTCGTTGATAAAGGTCACGCCATCTTCACCATCAAAGTAGAAAAGTCGGCATGATAGTGGTTCAGCGTAAAATACCTCGGCGTTTTTTGCATTTTTACCTTTGATTTTTCCATCTTCGTAGCAGGTACCGCCGTTTGTATCAGTGCTTTCTAGAGTACTTGATAACAAACATTTACCCGATGGATCAGTTACTTGGAAATAGTAGTCTCCCTCAGGCAATGCTGCTGCATGTCTTGGGGCATTCGGCCCAGAGCCACCATCTAAAAAGACTTCTTCTTTAGATTGGTAGCGGACGTTCTCATTGACGATGTCGCCCGCTGGCGTAGTTGTGAAAATAGCGTCATCTAATCTAGCAAAAGCTGACATTGAAAACATGAGAGCCAGTGAAGATACCGCAAGAGTCGCTGTCCTTATTCTGGAAAATCGCCTGTTGGTGTTCATTTTCTGCTCCTGTGTCATCATTGTTTAATGACTAAGGAGTAGAAAGCAAAGAGTATGCCTATTTTAACTTGTTGATTTATAAGGGGCTGAATTTCAGCTTTTGGCGAGAAAATTTTAAGTGAATGATAATAGATAAGTTTACTGTTACACAGTGTTACGTTACAGCTCTACAGCGTTAAACGCTCAAATTGTATTTCTTGATAAGGCGGTAGAGTGTTGTTCTGGATATGCCAAGATCTCTTGCCGCAGCACTCATGTTGTGTTTGTTTTCTTCGATAGCTTGCAGCAAATAATCAAGGTCGATTTGGTCGACTGATGGAAGGAGTTGTCGTTCGTTGCAATCGAGCCCTAAATCTTCAACCAACAATGTGTTGTCGTCACACATGATTATCGCTCTTTGGATGACATTACGCAGTTCGCGCACGTTACCCGGCCAACGGTGCTTGAGTAGCATCTCTTCGACGTCAGCAGACATTTTGTTTACTTGGCCATTCGATAAACTGTTTAGGAAATGCTCTGAAAGCATAAGAATGTCCCTGCCTCTTTTTCTCAAAGGAGGGGTCGTCAAAGGCAATATATTGAGTCGGTAGAATAGATCCTCTCGGGACTCTCCTTGTACCACTTCACTTTTCAAATCTACATGGCTGGCAGCAATCACACGACAATCGACATCGATAAACTTATCAGCGCCGACGTTATGTATCTGTTTACTTTATAAAAAATGTAATAAATGAATTTGAAGATCGGGAGGCATATCTCTAATCTCATCTAAAAATAAAGTGCCTTTATGTGCTTTCTGAATAAAACCGATGCGATCAGCGATAGCACCCGTAAATTCGCCTTTTTCATGCCCAAATAGTTCAGACGCAATAAGGCCACTCCCGTCTTCTCGACAACTGATGAATAAGGCGGGCGCACAAGCCCTTGCCCACACCTGTTTCTCCCTGAATGAGCACTTCTGCATCGCATCGAGCGTATTTTTTAATTGCATTACGAAGTTCTTGGATACATGCGCTGTTACCGATTAATGGATATAAATCGGCATCGCTGAAATCCACAACTTTGTTAGCACTATTGTTATGCAGTTTCATCATTAATCACTATTTTTGCCCCAATAAAATAATAGTTTTTAATTAGTTGCCTTAAGACGAGTTATTGTCTTTTTATTGAGAAAATTGTTAATTATAGTGATGAAAAATGCTAACTCGCTGTTTATAGCAAAATTTATAAATTCGACGTTATTTACTAGGATACCGGTTGAATAGAGACTTTTTTCATTGGTTTTTAGTACAGGTTAGATAAATAAAAATCAAACAAAAACAATGTATTAGTAAAAAATGTTAGAAAAGGTAAAATTTAGTGTTGAAAAAAACAGAATCCTTGGTTAGTGTGTTTACCAACAGAGCAACGAAACAGAGCAGTAAATAAATATGCGCAATTTTGTAATGAACATTCATCACCATCATCACCCAGTCTAGTCTTTCGGGAGATGTGCGCATACCCGGGAGACAGGATACTCCCGGAGGTTAAAATCAAAGAAATTCAGATTTAAAACCCTCGGGAGAAAACATTCTTCCGAGGGTTTTTTCGTTTTTGGTTTAAAAAATATTTATTTTTCAATATCTTGTACAGGGACATAGCAATGCAATCACAACGCTTAAGAATCGCAATTCAGAAAAAAGGTCGTCTTAGCAAAGAGAGCCAAGCTCTACTTAAACAGTGCGGCGTGAAGTTTAACCTCATGGGTGAGCGTCTTGTGGTTCACTCAGAAAATATGCCAATTGATTTGTTGCTGGTACGTGATGACGATATTCCAGGTCTGGTTATGGATGGCGTTGTTGACCTTGGTTTCATCGGTGAAAACGAACTGGAAGAAGTGCGTTTAGACCGTAAAGTACAAGGTGAGCCATGTGAATTTGTTCAACTTCGTCGCCTTGATTTTGGTGGTTGTCGTCTGTCTATTGCTATCGATAAAGACGAAGAATATAACGGTCCTCAAGATTTAGCGGGTAAACGCATTGCTACGACTTATCCGCACCTACTAAAGGCATACATGGATAAAGCTGGTGTGCCGTTCTCAACTTGTATGCTTACAGGTTCTGTAGAAGTTGCTCCCCGCGCTGGTCTGGCGGATGCGATTGCCGACTTAGTTTCAACCGGTGCAACATTAGAAGCCAACGGTCTTAAAGAAGCTGAGGTCATCTTTAAATCAAAAGCAACGCTTATTCAACGCTTAGGTGAGTTTGACGCGGATAAGACGGCACTGATCAATAAGCTACTTACTCGTATGCAAGGCGTTCAGCAAGCAAAAGAGTCAAAATACATCATGCTGCACGCGCCAGCAGAAAAGCTGGAGCAAATTAAAGCGCTACTACCGGGTGCGGAAGACCCAACTGTATTACCATTATCAGCAGACAAGCAGAAAATGGCGGTTCACTTGGTGAGCTCTGAGAATCTGTTCTGGGAAACAATGGAACAGCTAAAAGAGCTAGGTGCGAGCTCAATTCTCGTGCTACCAATTGAAAAAATGATGGAGTAAGGGTCATGAGAACAGTTGTTTGGCAATCACTGAGTGAGAATCAACAAGATTCGATTTTAGAGCGTCCAGCCATTGCAGAAGGTGCAAACATCACTGCTGCGGTTGCAGAGGTTATTGCGAAAGTACGTAGCGAAGGTGATGCTGCACTTGTAGAACTTACGGAAAAGTTTGACCGCGTAAAGCCAGAATCAATTCGTGTTTCTGCTAAAGAAATTGACGCAGCTGCAAATCGTCTTTCTGAGAAGATGAAAAGCGCGTTGAATCAAGCTTATAACAATATTGCTAAGTTCCACAAAGCGCAAAAGCCTCAGCCAATTAAAGTTGAGACTCAACCGGGCGTAATGTGTGAGCAAGTGACTCGTCCAATCCAAAAAGTCGGTTTGTACATCCCGGGTGGCAGCGCGCCATTGCCATCAACCGTTTTGATGCTTGGTGTACCAGCAAAAATTGCAGGTTGTCGCAAAGTGGTGCTTTGTTCTCCTCCGCCAATTGCTGATGAAATCCTGTACGTTGCAAAACTTTGCGGTATCGATGAAGTATACAATGTGGGTGGTGGTCAAGCGGTTGCAGCGATGGCTTACGGAACGGAAACGGTTTCTAAAGTTGATAAGATTTTCGGCCCGGGCAATGCGTATGTTACAGAGGCAAAACGCCAGGTAAGTAACGATTTCCGTGGTGCAGCGATTGATATGCCTGCTGGTCCGTCTGAAGTGTTGGTTCTTGCTGATGATACGGCCGACGCTGACTTTATTGCTGCTGACCTACTTAGCCAGGCAGAGCACGGTCCTGATTCTCAAGTTGTACTGGTTACTCCTTCAGCAATCATTGCGGATCAAGTAACGGATGCCGTACAACGTCAACTGAAACAGCTTTCGCGTGCTGATATCGCACAAAAGGCACTTGCATCAAGTTTGATCATTATCGCTGAATCCCTGACTCAAGCGGTTTCTATCTCGAACTACTACGGCCCAGAGCACTTAATTGTTCAAACCAAAAACCCGCGTGAGTTGCTGCCTCTGCTTGATAACGCGGGCTCAATTTTCTTGGGTGACTGGTCGCCTGAATCTGCGGGTGACTACGCGTCAGGTACGAACCACGTGCTTCCAACGTATGGTTACACTCGCACATACTCTAGCCTTGGCTTAGCGGATTTCTCGAAGCGTATGACCGTTCAAGAACTCTCTGCAGAAGGCCTTAAGAATCTGGCTCCAACGGTTGTAACCATGGCTGAAGCGGAAGGTTTAGACGCGCACAAACGTGCAGTAACGATTCGTGTAGAAAAACTGGCAGCGAAGTAAGAAGGAAACATTGAGATGGAAAAGCTAGCGCGTAAACAAGTCCAGGAATTAACTCCTTACTTATCGGCTCGCCGTATTGGTGGAACGGGTGATGTGTGGCTGAATGCAAACGAATCACCATTTGATAATGAATACAAAACCGATTTTGCTCGTCTTAATCGCTACAGTGAGTGTCAGCCAAAAGAACTGATTGCGGCATACGCGGCTTACGCTGGCGTAAAACCAGAGCAGACGCTGACGTCTCGTGGTGCTGATGAAGGTATCGAGCTACTTGTTCGTGCTTTTTGTGAGCCTGGCGAAGATGCCATTCTTTACTGTCCGCCAACTTACGGTATGTACTCAATCAGTGCAGAAACCATTGGTGTCGAGCGTAAGACCGTGCCACTTACTTCAGATTGGCAACTGGATCTGGCGGGTATTGAAGCGAATCTCGATAACGTGAAGCTGGTGTTTGTTTGCTCTCCAAATAACCCTACCGGCAATTTAGTTAAGCGTGAGGATATTGTTGCGCTGCTTGAAATGACAAAAGATCGTGCGATCGTGGTCATGGATGAAGCGTACATCGATTTTTGTCCAGAAGCATCAACGGTAGACTTACTGGAGCAATACCCGAACTTAGCGATTCTGCGTACGTTATCTAAAGCATTTGCACTTGCTGGTCTGCGCTGTGGATTTACGCTTGCAAACGAAGAGCTGATTAATGTACTTCTTAAAGTTATCGCACCTTATCCGGTACCCGTTCCGGTTGCAGACATTGCGACGCAAGCATTATCGGAAGCCGGTTTGGCTCGCGCTAAGTTTCAGGTTCTGGATCTCAACGCCAACCGAGCATACCTGCAAGTTGGTTTGTCTATGATTCCTGGGCTCGAAGTGTTCGAAGGCTGGGGGAACTATTTGCTGGTGAAATTCCCAGATGGTGACGCTCTGTTTAAAGCTGCATGGGATACAGGCATTATTTTACGTAACTCGCCGATTGAAAACTGTGTGCGTATCAGTATCGGCAATCGCGAAGAGTGTGAAAAGACACTTGGATTTATTCGAAACTACTATTCGTAAAGCCATAAAGTTACTTTGCTCTCACACTTGAGTGAGAGCCAACCAAGATTAGCAATAAGGATGTTCTAGTGAGCAAACAACAAAAAATCCTTTTTATTGACCGTGATGGCACACTGATTGTTGAGCCACCGATTGATTTCCAAGTAGACCGCCTCGACAAGTTGAAGTTAGAGCCATACGTAATTCCAAGCTTGCTTGCTTTACAAGATGCAGGTTACCGTTTAGTCATGGTGACTAACCAAGATGGTTTGGGTACAGATAGCTACCCGCAAGACGACTTTGATGCGCCACACAACATGATGATGGAGATTTTTGAATCTCAAGGCGTGAAGTTTGATGACGTTCTTATCTGTCCACACTTTGACGAAGATAACTGTTCTTGCCGCAAGCCTAAGCTAGGTATGGTGAAAGAATACCTTCAGGGCGGCAAAGTGGACTTCCAGAATTCGGTTGTGATTGGCGACCGAGCGACAGACCTTCAGCTTGCTGAGAATATGGCCATCCGTGGTATTCAATACAACCCAGAGACCATGGGTTGGAAGCAAATCCTGAAAGATCTGACGGTAAAAGCACGTGTTGCTGAAGTTATTCGTACCACCAAAGAAACGGACATTAGAGTTGCCGTGAATCTTGATGAGCAAGGCGGTAACGATATTTCAACGGGGTTGGGTTTCTTTGATCACATGCTTGATCAAATCGCAACTCACGGTGGTTTCCAGATGGTATGCAAAGTAGAAGGCGATCTTCACATCGATGACCACCACACTATCGAAGACACCGCGCTTGCACTTGGACAGGCACTGAAAGAAGCACTAGGCGATAAACGTGGTATTGGCCGATTTGGCTTTAGCTTACCGATGGATGAGTGTCTGGCACAATGCGCATTAGATTTATCAGGCCGCCCATTCCTTAAATTCGACGCGGAATTTGGCCGTGAGCAAGTGGGCGATTTATCGACAGAAATGGTGGTGCACTTCTTCCGCTCATTGACCGATACGTTAGCATGTACTCTGCACCTGTCATCTGCTGGCGACAATGATCACCACATCATTGAAAGCTTGTTTAAAGCCTTCGGCCGCACATTGCGCCAGGCGATCAAAGTAGAAGGTAACGAACTGCCAAGTAGTAAAGGCGTTCTTTAAGGTCATTTCTTAGCGTATTGATAGGAGAAGAGTTCAGTGACAGAACAGAAAGTTGTGATTATTGATACCGGCTGTGCCAACGTTTCTTCGGTGAGATTTGCCATCGAGCGCCTTGGCTACACAGTAACCGTTTCAAAAGACCCTCAAGTCGTCTTGGCGGCGGATAAACTTTTCTTGCCAGGTGTAGGTACAGCAAGCGAAGCGATGAAAAACCTTGAGGAGCGCGATCTCATCGAGCTGGTGAAAAAGGTCGAAAAGCCGCTTCTTGGAATTTGTCTGGGCATGCAACTATTGGGTAAGGTTTCTCAAGAGAAAGGCCAAAAAGCCGATGAGCTGGTTGAATGTCTGGGTCTTTGTGATGGCGAAGTGAAATTGCTTCAAACGGGCGATTTACCGCTACCACACATGGGATGGAATACGGTTACTGCGAAACCGGGTAACCCATTGTTTAAAGGCATCGAAGAGGGTGAGTACTTCTACTTTGTACATAGCTTTGCGATGCCAGTCGGAGATTACACCATTGCTGAGTGTAATTACGGCAATCCGTTTACCGCAGCCGTACAGAGCGGCAACTACTACGGAGTGCAATTCCACCCTGAGCGTTCTTCAAAAGCGGGCGCGAAGCTTATTCAAAACTTCTTAGAATTATAAAAAGGAATTTAGTGTGATTATTCCAGCTCTTGATTTAATTGAAGGACAGGTGGTTCGCCTTTACCAAGGTGATTACGGACAAGTAACTGAATACAAAGTTGATCCAGCAGAGCAGTTCAACCTGTATCATCAAGCGGGTGCAAATTGGCTGCATTTGGTTGACTTAACAGGTGCAAAAGACACCTCTGCACGACAGCTTGATCTAATTGCAAAACTATTGGCAAGCACACCAGCCAACATTCAGATTGGTGGTGGGGTTCGCGTTGAACAGGACGTTGTGGATCTGTTAGAAGCAGGTGCTCAGCGTGTCGTAGTTGGCTCTACAGCCGTTAAACAGCCAGAGTTAGTAAAAGGCTGGATGGAAAAATACGGAGCAGAAAGAATCGTTCTGGCTCTCGATATCAACATCGATCAGGATGGTACACGTAAAGTTGCTATCTCTGGTTGGCAGGAAGACTCGGGCGTAACCATTGAAGCATTGATTGATGACTACCTAACCGTTGGTCTGAAGCACGTGCTATGTACGGATATTTCTCGTGACGGCACACTAGCAGGGTCAAACGTAGATCTGTACGTGGATCTTTGTAAGCAATACCCACAAGTTCAGTTTCAATCGTCAGGTGGTATCGGCTCACTGGCCGACATTGAAGCCCTGAAAGGCAGCGGAGTGGCAGGTGTCATTGTTGGCCGCGCGTTGCTTGATGGAAAGTTCACCGCAGAGGAGGCATTCACATGTTGGCAAAGCGAATAATCCCATGTCTTGATGTACGTGATGGTCAGGTGGTGAAAGGGGTACAATTTCGTAACCACGAAATCATCGGTGACATTGTTCCTCTTGCGCAGCGCTACGCGGAAGAAGGCGCTGACGAGTTAGTGTTTTACGATATTACCGCGTCTAGCGATGGTCGTGTGGTTGATAAGAGCTGGGTGAAGCGCGTAGCTGAAGTCATCGATATTCCTTTCTGCGTAGCCGGTGGCATTAAATCAGCAGAAGATGCAGCGCGTATTCTGGAGTTTGGTGCTGATAAAGTTTCGATCAACTCTCCGGCTCTCGCGAATCCACAGCTGATTACGGATCTGGCTGATAAGTTTGGTGTTCAATGTATTGTGGTTGGCATCGACTCATACTATGACAAGGACACGGGAAAATATCAGGTTTACCAGTTTACTGGTGATGAAGAGCGTACAAAAGCGACAAAATGGGAAACACGTGATTGGGTGCAAGAAGTACAAAAACGCGGCGCTGGTGAAATCGTACTGAATATGATGAACCAAGATGGCGTCCGCAACGGTTACGACATTGAGCAGCTCAATATGGTACGTGAAGTATGTAAGGTGCCTTTGATTGCTTCAGGTGGTGCGGGTGCAATGGAGCACTTTGCAGAAGCTTACCAAAAAGCGAATGTTGACGGCGCATTGGCAGCGTCAGTATTCCACAAACAAGTCATCAATATTGGCGAGTTGAAACAGTATTTAAAACAGCAAGGTATAGAGGTACGAGTATGAGTTTTGCAGCCGCCGAAGTAAGTTCGCTACAAGAGCGAATCAACTGGGAGAAGGTGGATGGTCTGGTACCTGCTATCGTCCAAGACTTCCAGTCCAGCCAAGTGCTGATGATGGGTTACATGAACCAGGACGCGCTAGTTAAAACGGGCGAAACTGGTCAGGTGACATTTTTTTCTCGCACCAAAGAGCGTTTGTGGACGAAAGGCGAAACCTCGGGCAATGTCCTTCAGTTAGTGAACATCTCACTGGATTGTGACAACGACACATTATTGGTCAAAGTGAACCCGATTGGTCCAACTTGCCACACTGGCACCACTACGTGCTGGGATGGAGACCCACAAGAAGAGTCTCAAATGGTGTGGCTTCATCAACTTGAGCAGCTATTGGCTGCCCGCAAGGACGCCGACCCAGAGTCCTCTTACACCGCCAGCCTTTATGCCCGTGGCACCAAGCGTATTTCGCAGAAAGTGGGCGAAGAAGGCGTTGAAGTCGCGCTTGCGGCAACGTCGGGTGACAAGGCGGAACTAGTGTGTGAATCGGCGGATTTAATTTATCACTTAATGGTCTTGCTGCAAGACCAAGGTCTGTCTATGAACGACGTAGTGAATAAGCTTAAAGAACGCCACAAGTAAAAATAAAAAGGACCTAGGTTTTAGAATCTAGGTCCTAGGTTTTAACGCTATGAATTGATTGAAAACAATAGGTTTTGTGCTTGTTGTTTGGGGATACAGAGCGCTTCGCTTACAGATTACGGAAGGGGTGAATATCATCAGTATTCAGTAATCTGTATTCCAAAACAGTTAATGTAGGAATCTACGTTTCTCGCTTTATTCCCAGCGTACTCTTCTAGGACCTAAAATCCTAGGATCTAACTTCTACCCACAACATTTCTTAAATTTCTTACCGCTGCCACAAATACATGGGTCATTACGGCCAACTTTCAGGCTACTTACTGGCTGGCTCAGACGAGGATCTGGTTCTTGTTCGTCTTGTGGGAAGGTTCCGTCAATGTAGTACCAGAGGCCACTCTCTTTGACAAAGCGTGAGCGCTCACTCAGGCAGTAGCGTTTACCTTCTTCATTGAAGTAGGCGTTGAATTCAACAAACCCTTCATTTTCATTGCTGCCTGCTTCAGCTTTTATTACTTCAAGTTGGCACCAGTCACTATCGATAGATTGTGCAATGCCTTCGCGCTGATCTTCAGCATGACAACTCGGGTGATAAGTCGCGACAACATAATCCACTAACCCTAAAACATGAGCACTGTAGCGTGAGCGCATTAACTGCTCTGGTGTTTCTACATTTTTGTGATTGCTATGGGCAATTTCACAACACTGTTGATAAGGGAGATTAGAGCCGCATGGGCAGGTAGAAGACATAAAAAGAAATCTCTATTTGATTAAACAGGCTCACGTCGGTGAGATAGGTAGGATTATACACCCGAACGACGTTATCAGAAGATGAAACGCTTAAGAACTTTGGGAAAGGAGTTCCTGAGCCCAGACGGTAGACTGGTTAAATGCTTCGACAAGTTGCTCTTCTGTGAGCTTTAGAGCCGTGCAATATTTCTCAACTCGCTCCCAGTTTGCTTGTTCATAAGCGATAGTCATCGACAGTAAGTAACCCAATACACCTTTGTGGCTTGTGAGCGCTAATTTGATATCGTCGTCCACAGGAATATCGTTAATCACATCGCTAAGCGGTTGGTCGAGCAGTGAATCTAGCAGCGAAAACATCCCCGTAAGGAAGGCTTGCCCCGGATCGTATTTAGTCTTCATCAGGCTCAGTAATAATTCGCACATTCGGGCGCGCTGGATTGCAAGGGTATACAGGGAATCCGGTTTGTCATCTTGGACAGAAGCGATGGCTACGAGTGAGATGAATCGTCGCAAGCGATCTTCACCCAAGTAAATCAGAGCTTGTCTGAATGACTTAATTTTGGTGGCGAGCGTATAACCGGAATTAACGTAAGTCAGTAGTTTGTATGAAAGTGAAAGATCAATAGAAAAGAGTCGTTCAACTTCATCAAAATCGATGGGCTTATCCGCAATCTCTTTACATAATTGGATAACTGCCAGAAATGAGGGTTTCAGTTGCTTTTTCTTGATCATCTCCGGTTTGCTGAAGAAGTAGCCCTGAAAGTAATTGAATCCCGCTTCTAGAGTTTGTTCAAACTCCTCATAGGTTTCCACTTTTTCTGCAAGAAAATCGATGTTGTAGTGACTAAGAGATTGAATGAAAATTGCCGCTTTTTCTATCGGCACCAAGCGAATGTCAAACTTGATAATGGATACATAAGGAAGAAATCGTTTCCAGGCTTTGGTCGGTACAAAATCATCCAAGGCTATTCTGTAACCATATTCATGCAAGTGTTTAATCGCTTTAAACAGCTCTTCAGTTGGCTCGCAATCTTCCAGAACCTCGATAACTAATGAGTCTTTTGGAAACAACGTCGGAACCAGATTTATCAGACTTTGCTGGGGGAAGTTAACGAACCCCAGCTTGTTACCTAATGTATTGTAATGCGTCGATAAAAAATGATCGGACAGCAATCGACTGGTAGCCAGCTCAGGTTCTACTTCAGGGAAGGTATTTTTTGGGCCGTCGCGAAAGAGAAGCTCATAACCAATGGTTCGCTTTTCTCTGTTTAGAATCGGCTGGCGAGCTACGTAAGAATACTTCAATTAGGTACTTCATTCTGCTTAACTGAGTCATATGATGATAACGATTTTTCGTAAAATATCTATGCTTTAAGTCCGAATATTGTAAGCTTTGGACAGGTTTTGCGTAAATTATCGCTTGAAAGGTCTTGTTTGTAGATCAAAACCATCAAAATTTACTTGTAAAACCGAACCTTGCGTATACCAATCTCCCAAAACTATCCGTTTCTTTGGCACGCCATTTATGTCAAAAATATGGGTTTTTGGACGATGGGTATGACCATGAATAATCAGGTCGACACAATGTTGAGACATTACTTTCTCTACTTCACCTTGGTTGACATCCATAATGTCCAAAGGTTTACTACTTTTGTCATCTCGAATATCAGACTGAACTTTCGCAACAATTTTTTTCTTTATAAACCAAGGGATATGATTGAAGACCCATTGCAACCAAGGTTGATGAACGGTCTTACGAAATTTCTGATAGTCCACATCGTCTGTACACAAGGTGTCTCCATGTAGGATCACCGCTTTTGTGCCATAAAGATCAATGGTGCAAACATCATCGAGAAGCGTAATACCCGTTTGTTTGCAAAAACGTTGACCTAGCAGGAAATCACGGTTGCCCTGAATAAAGAAGACGGGAATACCACTGTCGGTCAGGGCTTTAAACTCGGTACGAATTTGGTTTGCAAAAGGCGTTTTGTCGTCGTCACCGACCCAAAACTCGAAAAGATCACCTAATACATAAAGCGCATCGGCTTTTGGGGCTTCTGTGCGCATAAACGTTACAAAACACTCTGTAATGTCAGGGCGTGACGGCGTAAGGTGCAGGTCTGATATAAATAATGTTGTCATAGAAATAAGGGGAGGCGATGCCTCCCCATTCAATTAAGTGGTGGGAATAATTCGTAAGAATTACTCTTCGATTGTTGTACCAGTGATTACCACGTCTTCTAGTGGTACGTCTTGGTGCATGCCGTAAGAACCAGTGCTAACGCCCTTGATTTGGTTAACTACGTCCATACCTTCTACAACTTCACCGAATACACAGTAACCCCAACCGTCTAGGCTTTCGCTACGGAAGTCTAGGAATGTGTTGTTGTTTACGTTGATGAAGAACTGAGAGCTTGCTGAGTGCGGCTCCATAGTACGTGCCATAGCAAGAGTACCTACTTTGTTGCTAAGGCCGTTGTTTGCTTCATTTTTGATCGGTGCACGTGTTGCTTTTTCACGTAGACCTGATTCCATGCCGCCACCTTGAACCATGAAACCATCAATAACACGGTGGAATAGAGTGTTGTCGTAAAAACCGTCGCGGCAGTACTGTAGGAAGTTTGCGCTTGTTTCTGGCGCTTTCTCTTCGTTTAGTTGAATCTTGATGTCACCAAAATTAGTGTGAAGGGTGATCATGCTACTGTCCTTTACTGTGTTGTATTGAGCCCGAGATTCTAGCCTAAGTTACAACGCTTTAAAAACTCAGGAAGAAGAAATTAATCGTTTTGTGCTTGAAGTTTAGCCGATTATCGTTTTATCGGTTAATTCCTATTACCTAATAAGGTCGGAGTTGTTATACTCGGCCTTCTTGGAATCATTCACAATCATAGATAGAGATCATGTTAAAGATATATAACACACTCACAAGACAGAAAGAGGAATTCAAACCAATTACAGCCGGCAAAGTTGGCATGTATGTCTGTGGAGTTACCATCTACGATCTCTGTCACATCGGCCACGGTCGTACTTTTGTGTCTTTTGACGTTGTTTCTCGCTACCTGCGTTACTTGGGTTACGATCTAACGTTTGTTCGCAATATCACCGATATCGACGATAAGATCATTAAGCGTGCGGCAGAAAACGGTGAATCTTGTGATTCATTGACTGAGCGCCTGATTGGCGAAATGCATGCTGATTTCGATGCGCTAAATATGAAGCGCCCAGACGTTGAGCCTCGCGCTACGCAGTTCATCACAGAAATCATCGAGCTGGTTGAAAAGCTGATTGAACGTGGCTTTGCGTATGTTGCGGATAACGGCGACGTCATGTTTGAAGTAGGCAAGTTTGACGAATACGGTAAACTGTCTAAGCAAGACTTGGATCAGCTTCAGGCTGGTGCTCGTGTTGATATCGAAACAGCAAAACGTAGCCCACTAGATTTCGTACTTTGGAAAATGTCTAAGCCAGGCGAACCAACTTGGGAATCTCCATGGGGCCCTGGCCGTCCAGGTTGGCACATTGAATGTTCTGCAATGAACTCGTCAATTCTTGGTAACCACTTCGATATCCACGGCGGCGGTTCTGACCTTCAGTTCCCTCACCATGAGAATGAGATCGCTCAGTCTTGCTGTGCACACGATACTAAGTACGTGAATACTTGGATGCACAGTGGCATGGTGATGGTCGATCGCGAGAAAATGTCTAAGTCTCTGGGCAATTTCTTCACCATCCGTGACGTTCTAGGTCACTACGATGCGGAAACAGTACGCTACTTCCTGATGTCTGGTCACTACCGTAGCCAATTAAACTACAGCGAAGATAACCTAAACCAAGCGCGTGCTTCACTTGAGCGTTTATACACTTCGCTACGTGGTCTTGATTTAAAAGCAGCACCAGCTGGTGGCGAAGAGTACGTTTCTCGCTTCACTAACGCGATGAATGACGATTTCAACACGCCTGAAGCTTATTCAGTACTGTTTGATATGGCGCGTGAAGTGAACCGTCTGAAGACAGAAAGCATCGAGAAAGCAAGCGAGCTTGGCGCATTAATGCGTGAGCTTGCAGATGTTATCGGTATTCTTTATCAAGATCCTGAAGCCTTCTTGAAAGGTGACGCAGGTAATGATGATGAAGTGGCAGAAATTGAAGCGTTGATCAAACTGCGTAACGACTCTCGTGCGTCTAAAGATTGGGCAAACGCAGATATGGCTCGCGATAAGCTAACCGAAATGGGCATCGTGCTGGAAGATGGTCCAGAAGGCACAACTTGGCGTCGTAAGTAATTGAATTTTCTTTTTTAAAGGGCTGATAATTCAGCCCTTTTATTTTCTACTTCTATATTTTTAACTTCAGGTAATGCTCTGTGGCTCAGATGTATTTCTACTACTCTGCGATGAATGCGGGTAAATCAACGACTCTTCTTCAATCTTCTTTTAACTACCAAGAACGCGGTATGACGCCAGTGATATTTACGGCAGCACTTGATGACCGCTACGGTGTGGGCAAAGTAAGCTCACGAATTGGTCTACAGTCAGACGCTCATCTTTTTGGTCAGGATACCAATTTATATCAGGAGATTGCTGCTCTAAACGAGGTTGAAAAGCGACATTGTATTCTTGTTGATGAGTGCCAATTCTTAACCAAAGAGCAGGTATATCAACTAACAGAAGTGGTGGATAAGCTACATATCCCTGTGCTTTGTTACGGCCTAAGAACCGATTTTCTTGGTGAACTTTTTGAAGGCAGCAAGTACCTATTATCATGGGCAGACAAGTTGGTAGAACTTAAGACGATTTGCCACTGTGGGCGCAAAGCGAATATGGTTATTCGTACCGATGAAAATGGTGTTGCTATAAAAGAGGGCGACCAAGTCGCGATTGGCGGTAATGAACGCTATGTTTCGGTTTGTCGTCAGCATTACAAAGAAGCGTTAGGGAAATAGTCCTGATTCGCTAAACGCATACCAAAAAGCCACCAAAATCGGTGGCTTTTTTGCGATTTGGCGTTATTCAATTATGCGAAGTTAAAACCGAAACGTTGCAGTAATGCCTGATAAGACGACTCGACATTTTCCGGAATGACTTGCTCAGTCTGAAAACCTTTTTCAGGGTAGGTTTTGACGCGAGAATAGTCTTCCATCAGTGCTTCTAACACCATCATCAACGGCATATCTTCATTAATGTACTCGAAGAACGGATGTGCAGTGGAGCTCACTTGAAGTTGAGAATAGGGCGATTGCCATTGTTTCTCGAACGTAGCGATGGCTCGACGCTCCATAAATGGTTTTTGCACCAAAATCACTGAGTCACACAAAATACCGCTGTTTTCGAGTAGCTGATGAGTAAAGCGTATGTTTTCACCACTATTTGTTGATTGGGTTTCTAACAATATTGCATCGCCAGGGACACCTGCCGCTTGCGCGATTTCTGCGAAAGTTTCAGCTTCACTTTTGTCAAACAAACCATCTGTAAATCGCCCTTTACCGCCAGAGAACACAATGAGTGGTGCAAGTTTCTGCTGATAAAGCTTTGCAGCATGTTCTGCGACACGAAGGTCATTACTGCACATGACTAATAAGCAATCCGCTGGTTTTAGCTGATGCTTAAGTTGCATGTAATCCCAGAGTGTTTCGATATGTTGATAAAGCTTCATAGTGCATCCAGCGTTGAGTTAAATTGAAATTGATAACCGAGAGATACGAGCTTATCTGCGACAATGCGCTTATCGGCATCTTCTGTCACTGGAGGAAGATAAAGCTCCGCGCCACTCTTAGTGATTGCAGCCTGATAGAATTCGGCTTTGCTGACGGTATTGGGTGTTGTCACGTTAACAATTTCATTATCAATGTGTTCCAGTGCAAATTTTGCAGCGGCAACCGCGTCTTTTTGATGAAGCATGTTTGCAGGGGCCTTGCGGCTTACTTGTTTGAGTCGCGCAGCAAAGCGAGCCGGGTTTCTGTCCGGGCCAATCAACCCGCTACATCTTAAAATGGCATAGTGAATACCAGAGTCGATGACAGACTGCTCCGCCTGCAACATGATCTGCGCGTTTTCAGAAAAATGAGGATGGTTTTGTGCCAGTTTCAACGAGGCGCAATCTTCATTCATGTCAGAGGGCAAATTAGGGTAGACCGTCGTGGAACTGATCATCACTAACTTTTCGATCTCTTGCTGCTTTGCGGTTTCAACTAAGGTTGCCCATTGCTGAGCATACTCTTGACCACCACCTTTTCTAAATCCTGGGGGAAACGCACCGACGATGTGCTTGATTTGATACCGCTGGATAAGCTCTGGCAATTTTATTTCTGCGTGTGGTTGAGTGAGATCGAGGATCTCAGCGTTCATGAGTGTCGATGGTAATTCATCCAACCTTTCCTGGCTGCGGCGAGTCACTACAACAGTCTGTCCTTCGTCTACTAACGCTTGGGCGAGTGGTGTACCTAGCCAGCCTGCACCTACAATCAATGTGTTTGCCATATGTCTCTTCCCGACTAAATTAAAATTGTTAAACAGAGTTATGCGCGTTGTATTGTTCACTGAAGCAAGGGAGGGGATACCTTATCAGGCGTCTAATCTGGTATCGATGTACGTTATTGATTGCAATAGTCAAACTTCAGTGTATTAGAAATAAGTGTAAACCTATTGGCAAAATATGTGAATGCCATCAATGATGATGGCACTTTATAGGAGGAAAGGTGATTGATATTTGTACGGTCAAGCTGGCGATGTTACGGTTTCAGACCGCTTTTGACGGCTTGAACGCTAATCATGCAGCCATTTACGTTTAGATTAGCTTGCTGCTAGTACTCGTAAGATTTTTTCTGCGTGTTCTGCGACCTCGATACCTTCGTCAGTTAAATAGCCACCATCAGGCTGTGTGCAGAGTTTTTTCTCATACAGACGAGCAATGGCAGTTTGCGTTTCTTCGGACGCATCTTTGTGAACTTTAATGCCCGTTGCCGCGCTGCTTAAATCGAACTGAAGAAGTAGATTCAATTCGGCCATGTGTTCCGCTGAATATTTCATAAATAATTCCTTTGCGCTTTTTTATCCAAGCTAGTCTCAAAAACCAACTAGAGCAACACAAAACCGCGAGAAGTGTTAACTGTATTGCTATCAGGCTGATATAACGTGGGATTTTTGTTCGAAAGAAAATATTCTTGTCACATATCAATGACAGTAAAAATTTGCCATTTTAGTGTCCCAGATTTGGTGATAAACATCCCGCAAACAATATTTTTAGTTAACACTACAAATACCCCTTGAAAAAGTGTGAAAATCGCGCGATTATCGCCGCCTCCTTAATTGTTTCTAAATGTTACGCCACCATGAATTTCAATCAGTTTGACTCATTATTACCGCCGCAAGCTGCTGAACGCGCTGCCGAAGTTGGTGTAGGTAAAGCGACTAAAGCACCTGTTAAATCCTTTTTACTTGCCATCTCCGCAGGGCTTCATATTGGTATTGCATTCATTTTCTATACTACCGTAACAACGGGTGCAGGCGACTTACCTTGGGGCATGACGCGTTTAATTGGTGGTCTTGCGTTTAGTCTTGGATTGATCCTTGTTGTGGTCACAGGCGGTGAGCTTTTCACCAGCTCGGTGTTGACACTGGTAGCGCGCGCCAGTGGAAAAATTTCCTGGAAGGCGTTAGTTAAAAACTGGTTTGTAGTTTACTTTGGTAACATGGCTGGTGCCGCTATGCTGGTGGCTTGTATGCTGGTCAGCAAGCAGTATATGTTTGATGGCGGGCAGGTCGGCTTAAATGCCATGGCTATTTCCCAGCATAAATTACATCACGGTTTCTTCGCGGCAGTCGCCCTAGGCATTATGTGTAACGTTTTAGTGTGTATTGCTGTCTGGATGACATTCAGTGGACGCACCTTAACCGATAAGATTGCGGTAATGATCCTACCCGTTGCCATGTTTGTGTCAGCAGGTTTTGAGCACTGTATTGCGAACATGTTCCAGGTTCCAATGGCGATTGGGATTAAATACTTTGCTCCAGAAGCGTTCTGGCAAATGACTGGCGCAGATATTGCGAATTACGCGGATTTGAACATGACAGGCTTCATTCTCAACAACCTGATCCCTGTTACGTTAGGGAATATTATCGGTGGCGGTGTGTTTGTCGGTATGTGGTATTGGATGATTTACCTGCGTGATGAAGACAAGCACCTGAGATAATCAGTGATCTTTTCCATTTCAGATTAGTAAAAAGGCGAGCTCAAATGGCTCGCCTTTCTCTTGTCTGCTGTCTTGCATCTGCTCGCTTTAAACCTATGCAGCTATACCAACTCTTCGTTAATCCCAAACTCGATCGGCACCCAGTGTGACGTCATTTCATTTGGTACCTGAACCAGCCACTCCAGCGGCGTGTCAGACAACAATTCATCATACTTTTCAGAGACCATTAATACATCCATGATAGTTGCTCCTTTATGCTACTCCCTGCACTCTAAAACTAGAGCATTTCAGCCAAGTGATCAATTTATGACCGTTACGTTTCGGAAAAACCTTTTTCCAGACAACCTGTTATGTTTCTGATTGCGTATGTTTTTTCATTGCTTATCCACATTTTCTGTGGATAACCTGTCTTAAAGATCGTGTGTATCTATCTGACTGTAGAAAATATTATAAAATTAAACGGTTATATGCGAGTAAGTCGAGCTTATTTTGTAGAACTTTTTTGCTCAATTTTTACTCTAATCCGGCCTTCTTTGGTTTGCACGCTGCTCAATGTCATTTCTAGGGTGATAACCACAGATATATTTAACATGACGAAAATCGCTAACATGATCACCAATTGATACTTTATCGCGACCAGAGGGCTTGCTCCTCCTAAGATCTGCCCTGTCATCATCCCTGGAAGCGTGACAAGGCCAGTTGCAGTCATTGACGCTAAGATTGGGGCCATGGATTTTCTTAGCGCCTCTTGAACAAAGGGAAATGAAGCGTATTTAGGAGATGCACCAAGTGAAATAGCGGCTTCGTACTCTGTCTTACGTTCTTCAAAGGCGGTAAAGAGGTTTTGTAGCGCGATGATGTTGCTGCTTAAGCTATTACCTAACAACATACCAGCCAGAGGAATCATGTATTGGGCACTATAAAGAGGTGTCGGTTTAACTAAACCTACCGTCAAGGCAATCAGAAGCGGGCATAGACCGCAAACAAGCCCTGTGATTAAGGGCAGCATCAATGGTTTTTTAGGTAAGTGAGCTTTACCCGCAATCGTGCTTGCGCCAACCACAATCATGACAGCTATCCATAGCACGTTGATCAGTAAACTATTTAGGTGGAAGAGGTACTCTAAGTAAACGCCTATCAGGATCAGCTGCACTGTCATACGAAGAACACTGATCGTAGTGTCTTTCGCAATTCCCAATTTGTAGCGATAGTTAATTGCCAGTGGGATGAGCAAAATCAAGCTGAATAACGCCAGTTTTATCCAGCTAATATCTACTACGCTGTCCATCAATTCTCCTAAGTTCTCGTCTTTACCCTTTCTATATTAACTCATATTTTTCGAATGATTTTAAATGCGAGTTAAAGCCTCCTTTATAAGTCATTTCTTATCAATTTGTTTACATTATTTGGTTTTTCTTCGCTATGAAAATACATTTTTCCCGTAATGTTTAACGTGAAAATGTTATTTGTGTTTTTATATTGTTACCAATTTAACGTTTATTTAAAAGACTTATTTTTTCATATCTGTTCATGTTTTTTAATAAATAATATCAATCCCACACATCTCCGTTCGAACTCAAAAAAGTGTTGAATAACAAGGGTTGAAGGGCGTTATTTGATTGAACCCTACTATTAATATGGACTAACATTTTCGGTTATAAATTGTAAAAAACTTAAGCTCTATTTCCTGAGCTTTTCAATAACACTAAATACAAAGTAGGCAAATGTATGAAAGATGTTAATAATATTGAGTGCGGTGAAAAACGCTCCCTTGAATGGAAGTCGTTTTTCTTTATCGCGGTTGTTCTCTTTCCAATTTTAAGTGTGGGTTTCGTTGGCGGTTACGGATTCATCGTATGGATGTTGCAGGTGTTCTTCTTTGGACCTCCTGGTGCGCACGGTATGTAAGCCGTTGAGCTCATAACCACACTTTTGAAAAGATTTTAAGAGAGCAAATAATGAAATCATTAATCATTAAACTGTGGCGTACGATGACACGCCCTGCCGTGCATATCAGCCTTGGTGTGCTAACTATGGGTGGCTTTATCGCAGGCGTTATTTTCTGGGGTGGCTTCAACACAGCGTTAGAAGCGACCAACACGGAAGAGTTCTGTATCAGCTGTCACACCATGCGCGATAACGTTTATGTTGAACTGCAAGACACGGTTCACTGGAAAAACCACTCTGGTGTACGTGCGACTTGTCCTGACTGTCACGTGCCACATAACTGGACAGATAAAATCGCTCGTAAGATGCAGGCTTCTAAAGAAGTGTTTGCACAAGTATTTGGTAACTACGATGAAGAAGGGGTGTTTGAAGAGCGCCGTATCGAGTTAGCCAAACATGAATGGGATCGTTTTTCTGCGAACAAATCTCTTGAATGTAAAAACTGCCATAACTACGACTCGATGGACTTCGACCAGATGTCTCCGACCGCGCGTATTCAAATGAAACAAGCCGCAGAGAAAGATCAAAGCTGTGTAGATTGCCACAAAGGCATTGCGCACAACTTGCCTGCTGGTATGGATAGCATCGGCGGTATTGTCGGCGATCTGGAACAAATGACTTCAAACACGGATTACGCAGTAGGTCAGCAGCTAGTCAGCATTCGTCATCTTCCACTTTACTTTGATGAGCAAGGCACCAAAGAAGCGGGTCTTCTGAACCCGGCATCGACCGTAAAAGTGATCGAAGAAAAAGGCGACTTTGTTGAAATCGAAATCGATGGCTGGCGTAAAGCGAAAGGCTTTGGTCGCGTAATCCAAGAAGATTTCGGTAAGAACATTGCGACTGCATCTCTGCTTAAAGAAGCGTCTACCGACAGCAACATGGTAACGACAGGTGAAAAACGTGTTGACGAACTCACTGGTCTCCCATGGGAAAAAGTGACAGCAAAAGCTTGGTTGAAGAAAGAGTCGGCGTTGAACGATATCAATCCAGTATGGGAAAAATCTCGTGAAGCGTACAAAACCAACTGTTCAGTATGTCACACGCAACCTGCTGAAGCGCACTTCGACGCGAACACCTGGCCAGGTATGTTCGACGGTATGTTAGCGTTCGTGAACCTGGATACGGACAGCGAAGCGCTTATCTTGAAATATCTACAGAAGCACTCTTCAGATTATGCTGAAGGCCACCACTAATAAGCGTCGGATTGGAGAATTTTAAATGGCTATTACACGAAGAAGTTTTCTTAAAGGCGTAGCAACGACAAGTGCCGCGTCAGTTATCGGTCCAAGCTTATTAGCGTCAGCTTCTGCAAAAGCCGCGGAATCGACTGGTACCTGGAAAGTGACGGGCTCGCACTGGGGCGCATTCCGCGCTCATATCTACGCGGGTAAGGTTCAGGAGATCAAACCACTAGAGCTTGATAAGAACCCGACAGAGATGCTGAACGGCATCAAGGGCATCATTTACAGCCCATCGCGTGTTCGTTACCCAATGGTTCGTCTGGATTGGCTGAAAAAGCACAAGTACAGCGCAGATACTCGCGGCAACAACCGTTTTATCCGTGTAACGTGGGATGAAGCGCTGGATCTGTTCTACCGTGAGTTAGAGCGTGTACAGAAAGAATACGGTCCTTGGGCGCTACACGCTGGCCAAACTGGCTGGAACCAAACGGGTGCGTTCAACAACTGTACGGCGCACATGCAACGTGCGGTAGGCATGCATGGTAACTTCATCACAAAAGTTGGCGACTACTCGACGGGGGCGGGCCAAACCATCATGCCTTACGTACTCGGTTCAACAGAAGTTTATGCACAAGGTACCTCTTGGTCTGAAATCCTAGAGAACTCAGACAACATTGTTCTGTGGGCAAACGATCCAGTGAAAAACCTTCAGGTAGGTTGGAACTGTGAAACGCACGAATCTTTCAAGTATCTAGAACAGCTAAAAGAGAAAGTCGCGAAAGGTGAGATCAACGTTTTGTCTGTTGACCCGGTGAAGAACAAAACTCAGCGCTACCTAGAGAACGATCACCTGTACATCAACCCGATGACCGACGTAGCGTTCATGCTGGCTGTTGCACACGTGCTGTACAACGAAGAGCTATACGATAAGAAATTCATTGAGACCTACTGTTTAGGCTTTGAAGAGTTCATTCAATACGTTCAGGGTCAAACCAAAGATAAGACGGAAAAGACTCCAGAGTGGGCTGCAGCTATCTGTGGTGTGAAAGCGGACAAGATTCGCGAATTCGCCCGCATGTTGGTTAATGGTCGTACACAAATCTTAATGGGCTGGTGTATTCAGCGTCAGGAACACGGCGAGCAACCATATTGGGCGGCTGCGGTTGTTGCTGCGATGGTAGGTCAGATTGGCCTGCCAGGCGGCGGTATCTCTTATGGTCACCACTACTCAAGTATCGGTGTTCCATCAACGGGTTTCGCAGGCCCTGGTGGCTTCCCGCGTAACCTTGATCAGGGTATGAAGCCGAAGTGGGATAACAATGATTTCAACGGCTACAGCCGTACTATCCCGGTAGCGCGTTGGATCGATGCTATTCTGGAGCCAGGTAAAGAGATCAATTACAACGGCGGCAAAGTTAAACTGCCAGATTTCAAAATGATGGTTATCTCGGGTTGTAACCCATGGCACCATCACCAAGATCGCAATCGCATGAAGAAAGCGTTCAAGAAGCTACAAACGGTTGTGACCATTGAGTTTGCGTGGACGGCAACTTGTCGCTTCTCAGATATCGTATTACCAGCTTGTACTCAGTGGGAGCGTAACGATATCGACGTTTATGGGTCATACTCAAGCCGTGGTTTGGTGGCGATGCACCGTTTGGTGGATCCACTGTTCCAATCTAAACCTGACTTCCAGATCATGAGTGAACTGACACAACGCTTTGGCCGCCGTGAAGAGTACACCCGTGGTATGAGTGAGATGGAATGGATCGAAAGCCTGTACAACGATTGTAAGAAAGCCAATGAAGGTAAATTCGAAATGCCAGAGTTCAACGAATTCTGGGAGAAGAGTGTACTGGACTTTGGTGAAGGCAAACCTTGGGTTCGTCACGCGGATTTCCGTAAAGACCCAGAGTTGAATCCACTGGGTACGCCATCTGGTTTCATCGAGATTACCTCTCGTAAGATCGGTCGTTACGGTTACGAGCATTGTCAAGAGCACCCAATGTGGTTCGAAAAATCAGAACGTTCACACGGTGGTCCGGGTTCAGACAAATACCCATTCTGGTTGCAGTCTTGTCACCCTGATAAGCGCTTGCACTCACAAATGTGTGAATCTGAAGAGTTCCGCGCCACTTACGCGGTGCAAGGTCGTGAGCCTGTTTACATCAACCCGGTTGATGCAAAAGCAAAAGGCATTAAAGATGGTGACCTGGTGCGTGTATTTAACGGTCGTGGTCAGCTTTTGGCGGGTGCGGTTCTGACCGACAGTTACCCACGTGGCGTTGTTCGTATCGAAGAAGGTGCCTGGTATGGTCCTCTCAACGAGAAAGAAGGCGCTATCTGTACGTATGGTGACCCTAATACGCTAACGCAAGACATCGGTTCGTCTGAGCTTGCACAGGCTACTTCTGCGAACACTTGTATCGTCGACTTTGAGAAGTTCACAGGTAAAGTGCCGCCGGTCACATCATTCGGTGGCCCAATCGAAGTTGCTTAATACAAGCACAAGTTTAAAACGCAATACCAGCCTTCGGGCTGGTATTTTTTTAGCAGAATTTTGGGGAGCGTTATCTCAATAATTATGTTTCACTAAGAGCTAAGGTGTATTCGTGAGGCAACTAACGATTTACGCTTCTAAACCGTAGGATAATGGTAACCGTACCTAACGGTTCATATTGAACCAAGTCTCTTGGGTATAAAGATAATAATAACTAAGTAGATCTAATATGACTCAAACCTTTCAGTTCGCTAATCGCATAGAAATTACCGTCGTTGATAACGACCTGCACGCCGATGTCATCGGCAATCAAGTACACTTTTCTTTTGCTGGTATCCACCAGAAGACCTTTACTGATCGCGAAGTGCTCTTTGAAGTCCCATTTTTATATGAACATGGCGCTCGCGTGATCGGAGACGGTTTTCAGATGCTGGCACAAACCTCAGGGACCATCAGCCAGCCCATTGATGTTGGTCGTTGTCCTGATAACAATCCGAGTTATCGGATCTATTCTCAAGATGAACCCAAGCGTTACTACAACTACTTAGTGGTTGAAGACTCTGATGGCTATACGTTATTTGGCTTTACCAGTTGCCGTCGCTTCGCTGGCTATTTTGATGTGCGATTGCATGAAGATCAGTGGACTCTGGCTGCGGCTATTGATGGCGAGCATACACAAGTGACCGACTGGGAAAGTAATGCTTTGGAGTCTGTTACCGTGCTGAGCGGAACATCATTGTCAGCACTTTACCAACAATACAGCAAGATGATTACAGACAATCATCCGGTACGTAACGGTGTCACACAACGTGCTCCTGTAGGTTGGTGCTCGTGGTACGCCTATTACGCTGACGTGACAGAAACGAACATTTTGCAAAATGTAGAGTGTATGAGCGATAAGCTGGCGGATCTGGAGTGGGTGTTACTTGACGATGGCTATCAGGCGTTCATGGGGGACTGGCTCACGCCTTCCGATAAGTTTTCTGGTGGTGTAAAAGAGTTAATTCAGAACATTCGTTCTAAGGGGAAAAAGCCAGCGATTTGGATGGCGCCATTTATTGCTCAACCAGAGTCGGAAGTGTTCAAACAACACCCTGACTGGTTTGTGCGTCATCATGATGGCAGTTTAATGAAAGCAGAGGATGTCACCTACGGAGGCTGGCGATGCACACCGTGGTATATTCTCGATACTTCTCTTCCAGAAGTCCAAGATCACCTTTCCCATGTGGTGTCTGTCATGCGTGAAGAGTGGGGCGTCGAACTGTTTAAGCTGGATGCAAACTATTGGGGTACTCTCAAGGGAAAACGCAGTCAATCTGGAGTGACAGGTGTAGAAGCGTACCGAATGGGAATGGAAGCGATAGCGAAAGGGGCGGGTGACGCTTGGCTGCTGGGTTGTAATGCGCCAATGTGGCCTTCACTGGGGCTGGTGGATGCGATGCGTGTTTCCGATGACGTTGAACGTCATAGTCATCGCTTCGAACAGATCGCAAAAGAAACATTTTACCGCAGTTGGCAGCACCGGAAGCTTTGGCAGATTGACCCAGACTGCGCAACGTTTACCTCGTTACCAAATCAAGCGGCTTCGCGTGAGGACTACGAATTTCATCGTACTGTACTTTTGGCTTGTGGCGGCTTGTTACTTTCTGGCGATCCACTGCCAGAGATTACCCCATTTGCGAGCAAAACGTTGTCGAAACTTATGTTGCGCCAGCGTCGCAGCCAAGAGTCTGCCATCTTTTCGTCATTGAATTTAAATCACGCATTTTTGAAGCTAACATCGAAAAATGATCTGCATTGTTTGTTTAACTTCTCAAATCAAGACGCAACGGAGTTTACGCTGACTTCGGACAAGCCTGTCGACTGGTATGATTTCTGGACGGGAGAAAAGCTGAATCAAGACCCTTGTCAGATGTTTTTAGTCAGCCTGGATAAGGGCTTGAATGCAAAAGCCATCGTAACAGTATAGTGTTATGAATTAAGCGCAGAAAAGAGCCTCAAATGAGGCTCTTTTTCCATTTTGAAGCGGTTAAAGCTCAAATAAAAAGTAGTAACCGTAACCAACAATAAATGCAGGAATCGATGAGTAAATAGTCGCAACAAGTGCCGCTTTTGGGGCCATTGCAATAGCCGGGAAAAGGGCATCACCATCGTTTGAAATTGCATTGGCTATTTGCGCTGAAAATGGTGCAGCACCGGAAAGATACAAACTTGTCACTAAAATCTGAGGCCCACACCCTGGAAGCGTGCCAATTGCCAGCCCGGCCAATGGCATCCAGATCCCCCAATCCGAGAGAGAACCGGCTATATCCAACCCCGAAAAGTACGTCGTAAACTCAAAAGCGAGGAAGGCAATGATCACCCACGCGCTGACGAAGTTAGTATCTTGCGCTGCTTTTTGAATCGGATGGGAGTCGGTGATTTTGGCATCTTCGGATACCGTCGATTGGTAACAGCCCAGCTCTTTGGTCATTGCCCAAAGTGACATCGTCATCACCGAGAAAGTCGCCCCAATCCATTCAATGGTATTTGATGGCAAGTTAAGCAACTTGTTGATATCCAGTTGGAAAGACATCATCAGTGCGATAACACTGGTCGGCAATAGCAGCCATTTCCAGAATGTGCCTTGTAAATTGATCGCCTTTTGTTCTTGTTCGTTATAGCGCTCGCTCTGGCTTTGCGTATCAAAAGATTCATTTGGATCTATTTTATGGACAGGGCGTAAAAAATCTTCTTTATGAAAAGCATTTACAACCAGCCCGGAAATCGTGCCGACGACGATGCCCGTAACAACTACGCCCAACCCAACCATGGGTTTAGCCGCGAGTAGTAAAAAAGCCGCGTCACCCATTGTTGATGTCAGTACAGCGACAATGGCGCCAAAACCAACTCGTCCACTGATAAACTGAGTCGTCACAACAATTGCACCGCCACATCCGGGCAAGGCACCAAGCAGCGCAGCGAAAAATACCTGATGAGTTTGAGAGTGACGGTAGAGCTCGGTAAATCGATTCGGTTTCGATAATAAGTGGGAAAGGTAATGATAAATCACCAGAGTCGCACAGACATAACACGATACTGCCCAAAAGGAGTCGGACAGTGTTGTAACCGCGACATCACGAGTGTGTTCATTAATCAACAACGCGAGCATAAAGACAGGAATAAGTAGGCGTTTATACGCTAGGCGGAACTGAGTTGGCCGAAGCAAGTGCTGGGCTGAATGCAAAAATCTCGTCGCGTTCATTCTGGGCTCAAATGCAAATGGGAATAATTATCATTATATATAAATGAGATTTATTCGCAACAGAGTTATGCACTTTTCTTCGTGTCAAAGTCCGACAAATCAGGTAAAGTACGGGCCTTTGTGAGCAAACAGCTTCCAAGGCACAAGATGCCATTATCAGGAAGCGTATCAAATTGACTTGAATAGGAAGAGACATGATTCTAGTTGTAGGTCATAAGAACCCAGACAGTGATAGTATTTGTAGTGCACTCGTTGCAACTGAACTTCTTACGGCGCGTGGTGTTGAAGCAATGCCAATTCGTCAGGGCGAAATCAACCGTGAAACTCAGCACATCCTTGAAGTAGCTGGCGCAGAAGTTCCAGAACTTCGCACTTCAGTAGCGGGTGAAACTGTTTGGCTAGTAGACTACTCAGATCTAGCGCAAGCACCAGACGACATCGCTGAAGCTGAAATTGCGGGTATCGTTGACCACCACCGTCTAGGTGACGTGATGACAGTAAACCCAATGGAAGCATGGATCTGGCCTGTTGGTTGTACTAACACGGTACTATTCAACATGTTCAAGATTGAAGGTCACGAGATCAAGCCTCAAACCGCTAAGCTAATGATGTCAGCAATCCTATCTGACACAGTGGGCTTCGCTTCTCCAACTTGTACTCAAAAAGACAAAGATGCCGTTGCAGAGCTAGCTGCAATCGCAGACGTACAAGACGTTGACGCATTCACGAAAGATCTTCTGATCGCGAAAACAAACATCGAAGGTCTGTCAGCAGCTGAGCTAGTTGAAAAAGACCTGAAAGGTTACCCATTCAACGGTCGTGACGTAGTAGTAGGTCAGGTTGAGCTTGCAACACTAGAGCAAGTTGACGGTATGATCGAAGCACTAGAAGCAGACCTAGAATCTCGTTGTGAGAAAGATAACCTAGCTTTCGCTGCTGTGATGCTAACAGACATCACTACTGCTCAAACTCGTCTTCTATACAAAGGTGAGTGGGCAGAGAAGCTAGTTAAGCATGAAGACAACGGCATGCTAATGATGGAAAATACTCTAAGCCGTAAGAAGCAAGGTTGGCCTTGGCTTCAAACTGAATTAGCGTAATTTTCACATTACCAGCTTATAATTGAAATGCCCGCCGATAGGTGGGCATTTTTCTATGGGAAACAGGAGACCAACATGTCCGAGGCATTGACCCAAGAGCAAATGGATACGATCAATCGTTATAATGAAGAACAACGGTTGAAGTACTGCGTAAAAGAGATCGTCGAGAATCGCAAGGTATGGATTCTAAAAGATGAACACGGTTGCGTGATGCTGAATACAGAAGATGACGATTGTGTCCCAGTATGGCCGAACGAAGAGTTTGCTCAGCAATGGGCGACAGGTGAATGGGAAAATTGCGAACCAGAAGCCATCTCACTTAATAAGTGGCACAGCCGCTGGACTGTGGGACTAGAAGATGACGAGCTTTCGGTTGTGGTATTCCCAAATCAGAACGAAGAGGGTGTTGTTCTGTTTCCGGATGAGTTTGATTTCGAACTTCGTAAACTCGCGGGTCGACGATAGTTAAATTCAACGATCATTGACCAGCCCAAGAATTAATAAAGCCTGCACATAATGCAGGCTTTTTCGTTACATAGAGTGGTTGGGCGCTTTGTAGAAGTGACTTTCAACCAATCGTTGAGTAATTGGGTGCTCAGGGTGGGTAAGAACCTGTTGAGTATCACCACATTCCACCACTTCGCCTTCATGCATGACCATGACTTTATCGGTAATGTGTTTGACGATACCAATGTGCTGCGACACATAAACGAAAGACAAGCCCATCTCTTCTTGTAGTTCTAAGAATAAATTCAGAATCTGCGAGCGCATAGCCATATCGAGACCGTTTAGTGCTTCATCAGCAACGATAATCGATGGCTGAAGTATCAAAGCGCGTGCCAGACAGACACGCTGCTTTTGTCCAGCAGCCAGCATCTGCGGATAAAAATAGGCATGTTCGGGCAGCAAGCCAACTCGACGAAGGGTTTCTTTAACGCGTTTCATACGCGCATCCGGCGGCATATTGGTGTTTCGCTTGAGCGGACCTTCTAATATGCGACCGATTTGAATGCGAGGGTTGAGAGAGGTATTCGGATCTTGAAAAATCATACGAATCAGCTTGCAGCGTGTCGCATAATCTTTATGTTCCAAACGTTCACCATTTACGCGAATTTCGCCAGAACTTGGTGCTACAACCCCAGCCAGCATACGAGCCAGTGTCGACTTACCAGAGCCATTTTGCCCAATAAAGCCAATGGTCTGTCCCGGTTCAAGAGTGAAGCTGACAGGCTTTACAGCTACAGTCGTTTCACGTTTAAAAAAACCTGAGCGCGTGACAAACTGCTTCGACAAATTATCGACTTCAAGTAGCGCACTCATGACTTTTTCTCCGTATTGAGTGGAAAGTGACAGTTGAACTTATGATTCTTGATTCGCCGGGTGTGCGGGATTTCAACACATTGCTTTTGCGCATAAGGGCAACGCGGACCTAATCGACAACCAATTGGCAAATGCTGCAAAGGTGGAATTGAGCCAGGTAGAGATTGGAGTTTCTGTTTGTGTGGTACCCAATCGTTAAAGTCGGGCATCGCTTTTAGCAGAGCATCTGTGTAAGGGTGCTTGGGTGCTGCAATTATCTTACGTGTGTCAGCAGACTCAACAGACTGACCACAATACATCACGGTAATGCGGTTTGCCCACTGTGTGATAGTGGTTAGGTCATGGCCAATAAGCAAAATCGTTGTGTTGTTGAGCTGATTCATCCGGCTCAACAGACGCAAGATCTGCGACTGAGTGATTGGGTCAAGGTCATTGGTCGGTTCGTCTGCGATCAGCAATTTAGGCTTAGTGGCAATCGCCATGGCAATCATGATTTTTTGACACTCACCGTCCGTGAGCTCGTAAGGGTAGCTGCCCATTATCCGCTTGTGATCTTTGATGCCAACTTTATGGAGTAGGGCAATGGCTTGTTTTTTACGCCACTTAAATCGCTCCCACCATTTACCATCAAAAGATCGAGAAGGGATCGATTCAATCAGTTGGCGGCCGACTTCCTCTGAAGGATCCAGACAGGTCGAAGGCTCCTGAAAAATCATCGCAATATCTCGTGCGATAACTTTACGCCGTTCCTTAGGAGTAAGCTGCAGGAGATCGATATTTCCCAAGCGCATTCGGTCTGCGGTGATTCGCCAAGTATCTTTGCTAACGCCAACAATGGCTTTAGCAACCAGACTTTTTCCTGAGCCGGATTCACCTACTAAGCCGCGAATTTCACCTTCGTTTAACGTTAGGCTCATTCTGTCTACAGCTCGCACCATTCCCTGAGGTGTTTCAATTTCAATGGTCAAATGACGAATGTCTAATAACGGCATTATTCGATCCCCGCATTAAGCGATCGGCGTACCCCTTCACCTACTAAGTTTAGGGTAATGACAGTAAACATGATAGTGAGGCCTGGTAGGGTTACCGTCCACGGTGCGATGTAAATAAGTTCGACTGAATCGCCCAAAATAGCGCCCCATTCAGTACTTGGTGCTTGTGCTCCCAAACCCAGAAAGCCCAACGCGGTGATATCTAAAATCGCAGTAGAAAGCGCGAGCGTAAACTCTGCGGCGATGACGGTAAGCACGTTAGGCAGTATCGAGCTCCAAAGTAGATAGAAATCATTTGCACCATCCAGACGTGCCGCCATGATGTAGTCTTTTTCCACCTCAGTGTGAACCGCGATGTAAACCGAGCGAATAAAACGCGGAATGAGCGCCAAACAAATCGCCAGCAAGATATTGAACTCGCCGAACCCCAGAAATGCCACAAAAATGATCGCTAATAGTAGCGAGGGAATGGACATTACTGTGTCGAGCAGGTGGTTCAAGGTACTGGACAGCAGACCTTTAGTCATGCCGGCCAATACACCAATCAGGCAACCGATGATGGCTGCCGTGACTGTTATACCCACTGCTGCACCAAACGTGAGCTGAGACCCGATGATAAGACGTGACAGAATATCGCGTCCCAAGTCGTCCGTTCCTAAAAAGTAATCGACAGAACCTGATGGTGACCAAGAAGGTGGCACAAGCAGCTCGCCAGATTGAGCCTGAGGGTCAAAAGGGGCAATTAACGGCGCAAATAGGGTGATTAATACAATGAAAGTGAGACACCATAAGCCAAACATTGCCAAACCGTTAGCGCGGTAACTGCGCCAGAATCGTTCGAACTGAGTTGGAATGTGTTCTTCCTGATAAACGTTATTTGTTAGCATACCATTCCTTTCTCACCAGAGGGTTAATCATGGCACCAATCAAATCCGATAGGATATTGGCGGTCAGAACCAGTGTTGCAAGCACCATAACGCCTGCCTGAATAGAGGCATAATCTTGGTTTGCCAGCGCATCTAATAGCCAGCGGCCAATACCTGGCCAGTTGAAAACAGACTCGGTAATGATCGCAAGGGTGATCATGCTTGATAGTTGAACGCCGACTTTTGGGACGATGGGTGGAATCGCGTTGCGTAGTACGTGCTGTGTGATGATCTCTCGGTTGGAAAGACCTTTAATTCGAGCGGCACGAATGTAATTTTGACTCATTACTTCGGCAACCGACGAACGCATTAAACCAATAACTTGCGTCGTTGGCGCGAGTGCCAATACCAAACAAGGCAGTACCATATGCTCAATAACACTTTGCAATGCATGGGCACGATACTCGCCCTTTGCCATAAAGGCATCGACGATCGCAAAGCCGGTGATATGATCGATTTCATACAGCAGGTCATAGCGGCCAGCCACCGGGAAAAATTGATACTCGAGTGAAAACACCATGATAAGTAGCAACGCCACCCAAAAAATTGGCGCGGAATACCCGGACATGGCTAAAAACGAGATACTGGTATCTAACACTTTTCCCTGTTTCATCCCCGCCAGAGTTCCTAATGGAATCCCAATAAACAGCGAAACCAGAAAAGCAAAAAAGCACAGCTCTAACGTTGCCGGGAACACGATGGCTAACTCATCGAAAATGGCATTGCCACTCTTGCTGTAGCCGAAATCAAGCTGTGACAGGTTAACAAGATAACTTTGCCAACCCGACCAAAACTCAACTTGTGCCCAATGCGATAGAGGATCGAGACGCAGCAGAGAGAAGCCCACCAAAGTGAGGATCATCAATGTGATGAAAAATAGGTTAAAGCGTCGAATGGTATACAAAAACATCAGTGAACTCTCTCAACTCTATCAAATGGTTGTGCATTGAAAGGGCTTGATTTGAAGCCTGTCAGCGATTTGTCGCGAACACGGAATTGCACACCATGCGCTAGTGGAATAACAGGGAATTGCTCATTCAATATGTTTTGCGCCTGACGGTAGAGGTTCAAACGGTATCGTGGTTCCTGCGTCTCTATCGCTAAATCCAGTAGGAAATCGAAATCATCGTTACACCACATCGAAACGTTCAGGCCAACTCGGTCAGACTCACATGACAATAACGGTCGGAAGAAGTTATCTGGGTCACCCGTATCACCTATCCACCCCGTAAGCAGCAAATCAAGATTGTCTAGATTATCCAAATCGACACGTTCAAACCTATCATCTGTCAACAAGGTTAAATCCACACCAATATCGGCAAAGTTAGCTTGTATCAACTCTGCCGTTTTACGAGGACTTGGGTTGAACGCGCGAGGTTCTAGCGGCACCCACATGGTGAGCGCTAAGCCTTCTTGATAGCCAGCCTCACGAAGAAGCGCGAGAGCGTAGTTTCTGTCGTAGCGTATTTTGACACTATCTTTTTGATAAGCCCATGAGTTTGGCGGGAGCAAGGTGTAGGCCTGAGAACCTGTTCCGTAATAGACGGAATCCAATATGTTTTGTCGGTTTATCGCAAGGTTAAGCGCTTGACGAACGCGAGGATCAGTCAGCGCAGGGTTGCCAGTATTAATGGCGATGAAAGAGACGTTGTTTGCTGGTGTCGCTTTCAATTCCAGATTTTCATTTTCCTGAATGACTGGTATCTGGCTTGAAATTGGCGAAGACAACACATCGCATTCATTTCTCAGTAATTTTGCCAGTGTGCCGGTTCCACGGTGAGAAATATCAAAAACCACCTGTTCCATTTTTGCAGGAGAATTCCAGTATTGAGCATGACGTTCTAAGCGAATTAAATCATTCACCTGAAACTCTTTTAGCTGGAATGGGCCTGTACCAATGGGAAATTGATCGATCTGCTCTTTATGATCTTTAGCCGCGAGTTGTTGTCCGTACTCAGCCGATAGCAATACTGCGTGGCTGGTGGCAATGTTGGCCAGAAAAGAGAAGTTTGGCTTTGAAAGCTTAAACATGACGGTGTCATTGTCGATAGCAATGACATCTTGCAGCAAGTTCTTGAAGTCCAGACCGGCAAACCATGGATACAAACCACCGCCCACTTGATGGAAAGGGTGGTTGTCATCAATGATTCGTTTGAAGCTAAACACGACGTCTTGCGAATTCAGTGCTCTGCTGGGTGTAAACCAAGATGTCGACTGAAATTGAACACCATGCTTGAGCTTAAACGTGTATTCAGTTCCATCTGCATTTACTGACCAGCTTTGTGCAATATTGGCAACCGGCTTATGGGATGTAGGATCGAGCGTAAGCAACGTATCATACAACTGAGGGCTCAATGCTTCAGCAGTAATACCACTATCAACCAATTGTGGGTTAAATGTTGTTGGCTTACCTTGCCCACAAAACACAAATCCTGTTTGGCGAATATCATTGTGGTCGATCTCATCGCCACAGGCGGTGAGTAAGCTAATCCCGATAAGGCTCAGCGATAATCTTATAAAAGCATTCATAATATGAAATGTTCATTGGATCTTGCTTGTTTCATCGAAGTTACTCATCTGGCGTTACAAGCGAAAATGATCCCGCTAATTTAACACCTTTGTGAACTCGCTCCAAATACAAAATCTTTTGCTCGCAGTGTGTTAGATAAAAAGACCTAGTCTAATTATCACTGTAGACCTAAATTGTTACGCATGTTTAGGTCTCGTTTCTGTTTGTGATAGCAAATATTGAGTTCAACCCGGCATCAACTTTGCCCGACTAACCCATATTTGCGAACCATTCCACGTAATTGATGGTAACTTAGCCCGAGCAATTCTGCAGCCTGACGCTGATTGAACTTAGCTTCTTCCAGCGCACGGTTGAGCAAGCTAATATCTTGCTCTTCTTGCCACTGTTTGTAATCGAGCGGGAAATGAACTTGAGTGCTTTGTTCGGCCACATCTTGTTCTTCTTCTTGCTCATTCGAGTGACCCAAAGCGTTGTCCCAGACGGTTGCGAAAGGATTGAATATCAACTGATCAATTGGATCGGCGTTCAAGCCATGTTGATAGATCGCGCGCTCAATAACGTTTTTCAGTTCCCGAACGTTCCCTGGCCAAGGATAGTCAAGTAACGAGCGTTCTGCTTCTGCGGTGAAACCGACGAAATATTCAAGCTGAAGTTCGCGGCACATCTTAATGGCGTAGTATTCCGCCAAAGAAAGAATGTCTTCTTTTCTCTCACGGAGAGGAGGAAGCATGATGACATCAAAAGCAAGCCGGTCGAGCAGATCGGCACGGAAATCACCTTGTTCAGCAAGTTTGGGTAAGTCGGCATTGGTCGCACAGACTAATCGCACGTCGGCATTCAAAGCAGTGTGCCCGCCAACGCGTTCATATTCACCATATTCGATTACGCGCAGCAACTTTTCTTGCACTAACAGTGGCGCAGTCGCCAGTTCATCAAGGAAAAGGGTACCGCCTTCCGCTCGCTCAAAACGACCTTTATGTTTGCCTTTTGACCCAGTGAACGAGCCAGATTCATGGCCAAACAATTCAGAATCAATCAAACCTTCGCTCAATGTGGCACAATTTAATGACAGAAGTGGCTTGTCCCAACGTCTTGATAAATAATGCAAACGCTGTGCAATAAGCTCTTTACCGGTACCGCGCTCACCAATAATGAGTACCGGGCGTTCAATTGGCGCAAGTTGTGATACTTTATCTAATACAGCGAGAAAAGCGGGCGATTCACCAATCAGGTTTTGCTTCATAGATTCCTTCTTACTTAGCTGCCTAGGTGTGAATTCAATAGGGAATTGGTGAAATTCACCAACAGTTGGTGAAAAACATCATAGCATAATGGTGCATAACAACAACAAAATGAATAACCTATTGATTTTATGGTGGAATTTAAGTTGGCACGTAACTTGTTATGTATTTAGGTAGACACAAGGTAAATCACCACCTTGTCGGGTTTTAATAGGAAAAAAGAGGAGTTCCGTCATGGGTATTTTTTCTCGTTTTGCAGATATCGTTAACTCAAACATCAGTGCATTGTTGGACAAGGCGGAAGATCCTGAAAAAATGATCCGTCTCATCATTCAAGAAATGGAAGACACGCTTGTCGAAGTGCGCACCAACTCAGCGAAAGCGATTGCAGACAAAAAAGAGCTGGCTCGTAAAGTTGAGGCTATCGAAGATCAGATCAACGAATGGGGCAAAAAAGCCAGTCTTGCGTTAGTGAAAGAGCGTGAAGATTTAGCGCGTGCTGCTCTTATAGAGAAGCAAAAGCTTGAACAGTTAATCAAAGGTCTTCATACAGAACAAACTTTGGTTGAAGAGACCATTGATAAGTTAACCGGTGAAATTGGTAAGCTGGAAAACAAAATTGCGGAAACACGAGCGAAACAGCAAGCTCTGGCAATCCGTAATCAAACGGCAACTAATCGTCGTGATGTACAAAAACATCTTCACACTAGCCGTACCAATGAAGCGATGGCTAAGTTTGAACAATACTCACGTAAAGTCGATGAGTTGGAAGCGGAAGCTGACCTATATTCAAGCACTGGCCAGTCAAAATCGTTAGAGCAGGAGTTTGCAGAGCTTCAGGCGCAAGATGAAATTGAAAAAGAGTTGGCAAAACTGAAAGAACAGATGTCATCACAAGATAAATAAAAGAGGAGCCATTTATGACGACATTTTTTATAACAGGACCAGTCATTGTCTTTTTGATCTTTGTCGCTCCACTTTGGCTCTTCTTACACTATCGCAGTAAACGTAAAACGGATAGTGCACTGTCGAGCCAGGATCTGGAGCGCCTTCAGGTACTATCCGAAAAAGCAGAATCGATGCAGGCTCGGGTAGATACACTTGAACGCATTCTAGACGCAGAGTCACCAACGTGGAGACGCAAGTATGAGTAGTCGAGAGCTTTATCGCGACCCAGCAAATGGCAAGCTTGCCGGTGTGTGTGCCGGATTTGCTAACTACTTTGGTGTGGAGGTCTGGTTGATTCGTATCTTGGTTATTTCTGCAGGTTTGCTAGGCGGTACGTTTTTGGTGCTTCTCGCCTATGTCGCTTTGGCGTTTATGTTGGAAAAGCAGCCAATGACTTATTCAGAAAATATCAAGGCCCAGCAGGATCATACTCTAAAGAGTAAGCCATGGCAGAAGGGTCAAAGTCCGGAGCAGTTCTTGAGTGTGCTTGAGCGTGATTTTAACCGCATTGATGGCAAAATTCGCAATATGGAAGCGTATGTCACTTCCGATACATTCAGAGTCAACAGAGAGTTCAACAAACTCTGAGGATTATGCAACTAGGATTTTATTTTAAAGAGCAGGCCCCAAGCCTGCTTTTTGCTCACAATTTCCTCATTTAAATCAATATTATCTCCGCCTCACATGGCAGCTTGAGCATTGTTCATCTAACTTAAATGTAGTCTCTATATTCGTTGGATGAATATGATGAAAAAGTTGCTCATTCCAATAGCCGTTACGGCTGCTTTGTCGGGATGTGGTAAAGAACTACCACCCGTTCCCGAACCAGAATCTCGACCCGCTAAACTTTTTACGGTCTCTGTTGGTAACTCACAGTTTGATCGTCATTTCCCTGCTACGACTGACTCTGGCGATAAAGCCGTATTAGCCTTTCGTGTGCCCGGGCTACTTCAGTCGATTGACGTTCACGAAGGCCAACTCGTCAGTAAAGGTGATGTGTTGGCAACACTGAACCCCGACGAATACACGCTTCTGGAACAACAAGCGAGAGCAAATTTTGCGCTCGCGGACGTGCAATACCAACGGTATAAAAAGCTTCGTGTCGATCAGGTTGTGTCAGAACAGGACTTTGATGAAGCGAAAGCCAATCACAATTCTGCCAAAGCTCAGTGGGATCAGGCGAAAGCGAATTTGAGTTACACCAAACTCGTTGCTCCTTATGATGGTACGATCTCATACCTTCCTGCGGAAAACCATGAATACGTTGCCGCCAAAGAAGGCGTGATGAATATCCAAACCAATCAATTGATGAAGGTGATATTCCAGCTTCCTAGCCACTTGCTTAATCGTTACGCACCAGGGGTTAACGTCACAGCAAAAATGGAATTTGATGCCTTTCCAGAACGGTCATTCGATTTAACTTTTCAGGAGATCGATACCGAAGCCGACCCTAAAACGGGCAGTTACAAAGTCACTATGGTAATGGAACGTCCTGAAGGCGTTGGGATCTTACCAGGGATGTCCGGTAACGTGCTTGTTACTTCACTGAACTCCGGCGTTACAACCATTCCCAATTCAGCACTGTTTGTAGAGTCAGGACAAAGCTACGTCTGGCGTGTAGATGAGCAAGGTATTGTGACCAAAGCCGCGATCACAATGAATGACAAAAATCAGGTTCTACAAGGCCTGGATGACGGTGATGTGATCGTGATTTCTGGCGTCAACGTGATAGAGCCGGGTATCAAAGTCAGAGCCTGGGTTAAGGAAAGAGGGTTGTAATATGAAAAGAATTATAGCCTTAGCTGTCTTATGCCTGCCGTTCTTCATCTCGGGTTGCGGTGATAAAGGGCCTGAAAAAGAGGTGGAAATCCCCCGAGTAAGAGTCGTTTCTTTAGAGGGGAGTAAGGTCGACGATAATCTGTACTTTCCTGCGGTGGCCAATGCGGCTGATCGTTCGCATCTCAGTTTTAGAGTTGCGGGAGAAATTAGCAGTATCAGGGTCAAAGAGGGCGATAAGGTGAAAAAAGATGACGTTATTGCCACGTTAGACCCGACGGATTATCAATTGGATGTGGACAATGCTTCTGCCCGGTTTTCTGTAGTGGATAGTCAATACCGCCGCTCTCGTCCTCTTGTCGATAAAGGCTTACTGGCTAAATCGCAGTTTGATGAAATTGCTGCTCAGCGCCAAATCGCTCTGGCAGAGCTGAAACTAGCTCAACTACGTTTGTCATTTACGACTTTAAAAGCACCAGTGGATGGCATCATCTCCAGAGTTAATGTTGATCAGTTCGAAAATATTCAAGTTGGCCAATATATCGTGAATATACACAGCTTGGATCGTTTCGAAGTACTTATTCAATTTCCGGATCGTTTGTATGTCAAAGAGCCTCCGACTGATGAAAGGCTCACCTCCATTCAGGGGGTTGTGCGTGTTCCAAGCGGTAATGAATACATAGGAACCGTAAAAGAGTTTACCACTGAGCCCGACCCAGCAACCGGCACGTTCACGGTTACCCTCTCACTTCCGATGCCAAAAGACGAATACATCCTTGATGGAATGGCGGTTGAAGTCACGTCAAAAGATGAAAAGGTCGGTTTGAATTTGAATGTCGGGATTAATGTACCAATCGAAGCAATTTTCAACGCGGATGGCGATGACCTGAGTCGTGAAAACAAGTTCGTTTGGGTATTGAATGAAGATAATACCGTTTCTCGCCAACAGATACGTACAGGTAAAGCGTCAAAGACATCGATACAAGTGCTTGATGGGCTTGAACTACACGACAAGGTTGTCGTTGCCGGGGTTGCGAGACTCAGAGAAGGTATGCAAGTAGAAGTGGTTGAGCAGGAGGCTGGTTTATGAACGAGAAAAATAAAGTGCCTCAAACGGATGAAGACGTAACGGGAATCGCGGCGTACTTTATTAAAAACCGTGTGATCAGTTGGATGGTTTCACTGATTTTCTTGATCGGTGGGGTCTCCGCATTTTTTGGATTAGGACGTCTGGAAGATCCTGCTTTCACCATCAAAGACGCCATGGTCGTCACCTCGTATCCCGGCGCTACGCTTCAACAAGTGGAAGAAGAGGTCACGTACCCACTTGAAAAAGCCATTCAGCAATTGACATACGTCGATGAGGTGAATTCTATTTCGAGTCGTGGGCTGTCTCAAATTACCGTAACGATGAAAAACAATTACGGCCCGGATGACTTACCTCAAATTTGGGATGAATTAAGACGAAAAGTTAATGACTTGAAAGGCACGTTACCTCCTGGTGTGAATGATCCTCAGGTGATTGATGACTTTGGCGATGTCTACGGCATTTTGCTCGCAGTGACCGGAGATGGTTATAGCTACAAAGAACTGCTGGATTACGTTGATTACCTGAGACGGGAGCTCGAACTTGTAGACGGTGTGAGTAAAGTATCTGTGTCTGGCACACAGCAAGAACAGGTCTTTATTGAAATCTCGATGAAGAAATTGAGCACTTTGGGTTTGTCTCCCGATACCGTATTCGGTCTCCTCTCAACTCAAAACGTAATCTCTGATGCTGGTGCGATCAGAATTGGTGATGAGTATATTCGAATCCAACCAACCGGGCAGTTTCAAAATGTCGATGAGTTGGGTGATTTATTGCTGACCGAAGTGGGTGCTCAGGGGCTGATTTTCCTTAAAGATGTGGCCGAAATTAAACGCGGGTATATTGAGGTTCCAACCAATATCGTCAACTTCAATGGCAGCTTGGCGCTGAATGTCGGTGTTTCGTTTGCACAAGGGGTTAATGTTGTTGAAGTCGGGAAAGTGTTTGATCGCCGACTTGCTGAATTGAAGTATCAACAACCCGTCGGAATCGAGATTTCAGAAATTTATAGTCAGCCGAAGGAAGTGGATAAATCGGTAAGTGGCTTTGTTGTGAGTCTCGCACAAGCGATTGGGATAGTGATCGTCGTATTGCTGTTCTTTATGGGGCTTCGTTCTGGCTTGCTTATCGGTTTGATCCTGCTGCTAACCGTCCTTGGCACATTCATCTTCATGAAGTACCTGGCCATCGATCTACAACGTATTTCTTTAGGGGCGTTGGTCATCGCTTTGGGGATGCTGGTGGATAATGCCATCGTCGTTGTGGAAGGGATATTAATAGGTACGCAAAAGGGAAGAACGCGCTTACAAGCAGCGACCGATATCGTTACCCAGACTAAGTGGCCTTTGCTTGGCGCGACTATCATTGCGGTCACCGCTTTTGCGCCGATTGGGCTTTCGCAGGACTCCACAGGTGAGTACTGCGGTACCTTGTTTACCGTGCTTCTCATCTCTTTGATGCTCAGTTGGTTTACCGCGATTTCATTGACGCCATTTTTTGCCGACATTTTCTTCAAAGGCCAGAAAATAAATCAAACGGAAGGCGAAGATAGCGACCCGTATAATGGTATTGTTTTTGTTACCTACAAGACGTTTCTCGAGTTTTGCATGCGTCGGGCATGGTTCACTGTCGTGGTCTTAATTGTTGGGCTCGCGGCCAGTGTGTACGGATTTATGTTTGTAAAACAGTCCTTCTTTCCATCTTCAACAACACCGATTTTTCAGTTGGATGTTTGGTTACCTGAGGGGACGGATATTAGAGCAACCAATGATAAGCTGAACGAACTTGAACATTGGTTAGCGCAACAAGAACATGTTGAGCATATTACGACGACGGCAGGGAAAGGCTTGCAGCGTTTCATGTTGACGTATGCACCAGAGAAAAGTTATGCCGCGTATGGTGAAATCACCACGCGAATGGAAAACTATGAAGCGCTTGAGCCCTTGATGGCGCGTTTCCGAGAGCATCTAAAAGCCAATTACCCTGAAATTAACTATAAACTTAAACAAATTGAGTTAGGCCCGGGTGGTGGTGCGAAAATTGAAGCGCGACTTATCGGTTCTGACCCAACGGTGCTTCGCACGCTCGCCACTCAGGTAATGGATATTATGTACGCTGACCCTGCCGCGACGAATATTCGACATGATTGGCGAGAACGTACTCAAGTTTTGGAGCCTCAGTTTAACGAGAGCCAAGCTCGCCGTTACGGTATCACCAAATCAGATGTCGATGATTATCTCTCCATGTCGTTTTCGGGTATGAAGATTGGTCTTTATCGTGATGGTACGACGTTGATGCCAATCGTGGCTCGATTGCCTGAAGATGAACGAATCGATATTCGTAACATTGAAGGAATGAAAATTTGGAGTCCGGCAAAAACTGAATTTATCCCGCTGCAACAAGTGACAATGGGATACGATATGCGTTGGGAAGATCCAATCGTTGTGCGTAAAAATCGTAAACGTATGCTCACTGTGATGGCTGACCCTGATATATTGGGTGAAGAAACGGCTTCAACATTGCAAAAGCGTCTACAACCTCAAATCGAGCGATTGAGATGCCGCCGGGATATTCTATCGAGTGGGGCGGTGAATACGAGTCATCAGGTGATGCTCAGGCGTCGTTGTTTACGACAATGCCAATGGGTTACTTGTTCATGTTCCTTATTACCGTATTCCTGTTCAACTCGGTTAAAGAACCTTTGATTGTGTGGCTGACTGTTCCACTGGCTCTGATTGGTGTTACCACAGGACTTTTGGCCCTGAATACGCCATTTGGTTTTATGGCTTTACTGGGCTTTCTCAGTTTGTCGGGGATGGTACTGAAAAACGGCATCGTTTTGCTTGATCAAATTGAGATTGAAATGAAGTCAGGTAAAGATGCCTATGATGCGGTTGTCGACGCCGCAGTGAGCCGTGTCCGTCCTGTATGTATGGCGGCAATCACCACGATTTTAGGCATGATTCCGCTTTTACCCGATATTTTCTTCAAGCCAATGGCTGTGACGATCATGTTCGGTTTGGGTTTTGCGACGGTATTAACTTTGATTGTTGTCCCAGTCCTGTATCGTCTATTCCACAGAGTAGCCGTACCGAAATAGAATGAGTATAAATCGATAACGCCTCTGGCTAGCGAGTCAGGGGCGTTTTTATAAGGACGTATAATGACAGAAAATAACAGTTGCGCCTGGGCGATGAACCACCCGCTGGAACGTGAGTATCATGATGCTGAGTGGGGAATACCCGTTTATGACGATAAAGTACTGTTTGAATTTATTACGCTTGAAGGTGCACAAGCGGGGCTAAGCTGGATAACCATACTAAAGAAAAGAGAAGGCTACAGAGAAGCATTTGAACACTACGATTTAGATGCTTTGGAGCAGCATGGTGAAGAGCGAGCTGAATATATCGTAGACAATTATGATGTCGTCAAACATCGCGGCAAGATCAATTCAGTGTTCAGTAACGCAAAAGCCGCTAAGGCGTTGATTGATGAGTATGGAAGTTTGTCAGAGGCTTTGTGGCAGTTTGTCGACCATAATCCAGTGATCAATCAATGGCAGGATATGAGCGAAGTGCCCGCGTCTACCGAGCAATCAAAAGCGATGAGTAAATTCCTTAAGAAAAAAGGTTTTAAATTTGTCGGAGAAACCATCTGTTATGCGTTTATGCAAGCGGTCGGAATGGTAGATGACCATATCGTCGGATGTCCGTGTAAAACGGTGCCGGACTGACTAAACCAAACTATAAGAAAATGCCCTCGAGTTGAGGGCATTTTTGTGGATATCGATTCCTAAAGTGAAACTTCTTCCTCTAGAATCAGGGCATTGTATCTTGCCAAACCTGCTTCCAGATCGGCGATCAAGTCCTCGACGTCTTCCAAACCAATGTGAAGACGGATTAACGTCCCTTCAAAATGTGGGTGCGAGACTGTGCGTAAGCTATTAAAGCTCTTTGGTTCATTGGCAAGTATCAAGCTCTCGTAACCACCCCAGGAGTAGCCCATGCTGAAGTGTTTCATACCGTCAAGCAAGGCTGTTGTTGCTTTAGGGCATGATGTTTTGAGTACGAATGAGAACAGACCATTACCGCCGGTAAAATCGCGTTTGAAAAATTCATGGCCTGGCGAGGTTTCCAGTGCAGGATGCAGTACACGCTCCACTTCAGGGCGAGTTTCTAACCATTTAGCCACTTTTAAGCTGCTCTCTGCATGTTGGCGAAGACGAACATCTAGAGTGCGCAGACCGCGGAGGCCCAGATACACATCGTCAGGAGAAACACACTGTCCCATCAAGTAGCTTTGTTCTCTCAATTGTGGCCAGTATTTCTCTGAAGCGACTGCCGTGCCCAGCATAACGTCTGAGTGACCGACGATGTATTTCGTCGCAGCCTGCACTGAAATATCAACCCCATGGTCAAACGGAGAGAAGTTAACACCAGCGCCCCAAGTGTTATCGAGTACCACAACGATGTCGTGCTCATGGGCGATACGAGCAAGGGTCGGAACATCTTGTACTTCCATGGTAATTGAACCCGGAGATTCCAGGAAAAGTACTTTGGTATTTGGTTGAATTAAATCACGAATGTTCTCGCCGATCATTGGGTCGTAGTAGGTTGTCTCTACGCCCATTTTTTTCATGATGACGTTACAGAAATCACGAGTCGGTTCGTAACACGTGTCAACCATAAGAATGTGGTCACCAGTCTCAACTAAAGACAGGATTGTGTTCGAAATAGCTGCAGTTCCACAAGGGTAGAGAGCACACCCCGCACCGCCTTCAATTTCAACCATCGCGTCCTGAAACGCGAAATGTGTGTTAGTACCACGACGTCCGTAAAACAGCGTTTTGTTTGCGCGGTTAATTGCTGCTTGGTTTTTTTCTGCAACACTATCAAATACGATGGTTGAAGCACGCTGAACTGGTGGGTTAACAACACCGTTTGTCCACTTTTTATCGCGGCCTGCGGTAATCAGCTTGGTCTTTTTGCCCTCTGACATATAAATTCCCTGTTTAAATAAAACGATTTTGATTATTTAAAACATGGACTACGGGTTGTTTGCAAGGGAAAACTCTATTATCGAGCCATAACCACTTGGAACACCTAATAGCCTAAGGGAATACCCAGTGAGTGTGATGAGGGTTATCTCACTTATTTGGGGTTTATAGGAGTCAGATAAAACAATCCCGCGCCAAACAGTTTGGTGCGGGATTGAAGTCGCTCTTACCAGCAAAATTCTTTAAAGCAGAGGATTAAACAGATAGAAAACACGCTCTAAGAAGCGAGAGAACAAGCTCCGTTTATCCCACACCTTTTTTTCCACCGGATAGGACTGTTTGATGTAACTGTCTTGCAGAGATGACATCTCTTTGGTGAAGTCTTCATCATCGACTGCAAGCGTTACCTCAAAGTTCAGCCACAAGCTACGCATGTCCATGTTTACGGTGCCGACTAAACAAAATTGGTCGTCAATAACGACAGATTTTGTATGCAGCAACCCGCCATAAAACTCATAAATTTTTACACCCGCGGCAAGAAGCTCACTATAGAAGGCGCGAGAAGCCCACTGAACCATTACCGAGTCATTTTTATGAGGGATGATAAGTTCTACTTCAATGCCTCTTTGCGCGGTCATCTTCAGTGTCTCAAGCAAATCGGTGTTCGGCACGAAATACGGAGTGGTGATTCTCACCGAACGATTGGCCTGATTGATCGCTAACGTTAACACCTGATAAATAAGATACTCCGGCATGCCTGGACCTGACGGTACCACTTGTATCGGATGTTGGTACTGATAACTATCGATTTTGCATTCCGGTCGCTTAGGAAGTTGACGCTCGCCGGTTTCGACCTCCCAGTCCCAGCAGTGAATGGCGCTTAGCACATTAACCGTTGGGCCAGTAATCCGCACCATAATGTCAATCCAATGACCGACACCACTGCTTTGCTTAAAGTAAGCCGGATCGACGAGGTTCATTGAGCCGGTGTAAGCGATCTCGTCATCAATAACAATGATCTTTCTGTGTTGGCGAAGATCTAAACGGCGCAAGAAAATACGCCACATTTTCACTTCCAAGGCTTGTATAACTTCAATGCCCGCATCTTTCATCATGCGGTACCACGGGCTTCTGAAAAAGCGTGGGCTGCCAGCAGAATCCAGTAACAGTTTTACATTGACACCACGTTTGGATGCTCGGATAAGCGCTGAGGCGACGGAATCGGCTAGACCTCCGGGGTGCCAAATGTAGAACACCATCCGAATACTGGTTTGCGCATTTTCGATATCTTCGATAATCGAGTGCAAAATTTCGTCTGGCTTCTGTTGCAATGAGAGCGTGTTACCACTGAGAGCGGGTAGCCCGAGACGGTTATTACACAGTTCATCAATGCGATAGATATGACGCCCCATCGTTTCAGGCATGTGCGCGTGGCAATCATTAAGTTGGCTGAACCATTCTGCAAAGGGGGCGAACATCTCTTTCGCGCGCTCAGCTCGCTTTCTGCCCAAATTAAGTTCACCAAACAGGAAATAACACGCGACACCAAGAACCGGAAGAATATAAATGATCATCAGCCACGCTAACGAAACACTTACGGCACGGCGTTTTAAAACTACCCGAATGGTGACACCAGCGACCAATAACCAATACAGTCCAATGCCAGCAAGAGTAAGAAAATGATAAAACTTATCCATATACGCTCAAATTTATACGCCCATCTAGGATATTAGGCATAAAAGTGTGTTGGGGAAACTGCTTTCTTATTAAGAGTTAGAGTGATTTTATATGAGGGATTAAGTTCATAACAGGGGAATCTGTTATTCATGTTTGAAAACCAAGGTTAATCTTTAATCAGTGAATAAAAAAGCAGCATATAACATGCGTGATGCAGCAATTGTGCGATAAATATACTTGTTGAGGCTTTTAATTTTAATGGGGAACTGGTTTACTGACCGCATAGAGCGTCTAACATTATTTTCATAAGTGTATAACTTAATATAAACACACATTTTTGACGCCTATCTCAATGCAAACACAACACATTTAATTTTGGAGAAAAAGCGTGGCTACAACTAATACAGCACCACGTGATACGTGGGGGTCTAAATTAGGCTTCGTTATGGCCGCAGCGGGTTCCGCTGTCGGCTTAGGTAATATATGGAAATTTCCTTACACGGCGGGAGAGGGTGGCGGTGGCGCATTTGTTGCCATTTATCTAATCTTCGTCATCTTTATTGGCTTTAGTGTAATGCTGACCGAATTTGCCGTTGGTCGAAAAACAGGTCGAGCTGCTGTTGGTGCATTTAAATCAACCGATCGCCGCTGGACGTTTACAGGCGTAATGGGCGTACTGAGTGGCCTGCTAATCATGGGTTTCTACCCTGTTGTTGGCGGCTGGGCTCTGGCTTACATCTTTAAGGTGGGCTCGGGCTTGCTGAGTACTCCTGACGCTATCGGCGATAGCTTTGGAGCTTTTATCTCTGACCCTATCCAGCCTCTGATTTGGATGGCGCTTTACCTGTTCATGAATATCTTCATTGTTATGAAAGGTATTTCTGGCGGTATCGAGAAAGCAGGTAAAGTTCTGATGCCACTGCTATTCCTTATTTTGATCGTCGTATCAATAAAAGGTCTGATGCTACCAGGTGCAATGGCAGGTGTTGAGTTCTTGTTCATGCCAGACTTCTCTGAAGTCAACAGCAGTGTGGTACTTGCTGCGCTCGGGCAGGCGTTCTTCTCACTAAGTTTGGGTATGGGTTGTATGATTACTTACGGCTCTTACCTGAAGAAGAAAGAAAACGTGGTTCAAACCACAGGCATGATTACAGCAATGGATACAGGCGTCGCAATTCTTGCGGGTATTGCAATGTTCCCTGCGATGTTTGCTTTCGGTATTGAGCCAGCAGCAGGCCCAGGTCTGGTGTTTGTTGTTGTTCCACAACTGTTTGCTGAAATGGGCGGTCTAATCGGCTTCCTGTTTGCGATTATGTTCTTTGTTGGTCTGACGGCGGCTGCATTAACGTCTTCGGTTTCACTGCTTGAAGTTGTGGTTTCTTACCTAATCGATGAAAAAGGTATGAAGCGTTCAAAAGCGGTGCTTTCAGCAAGCTCGGTAATGGCAATATTGTGTGTATTCGCTTCTTTGTCACTGGGCGGAATGGGTCCAACACTGTTTGGTACAGGTGCATTCGACATCTTCGACCTACTGACTGACAAAATCTTTATGGCTGTTGGTGGTATGTTGCTGTGTATCTTTGCTGGCTGGAGACTCAAGCGTGATGAACTTGAGAAAGAAATCACGAATGATGGTGAAGTATCTTTCCCACTATTTGGGCTATGGTACAACCTAGTGAAGTACGTTATTCCAGTCGCGATTGCAATTGTTGCTTTCATGGGCATCAAATCAGGATTTGACAGTGGTAAAGGTGAAATCATGGTACTCGGTATCGTGACTATCGGCCTGGCAGCTATCTTCTCGAAGAAGCTGTAAACCGTCACATCTTTAAAAAGGGAGCCAGGTCGGCTCCCTTTTTTATTCCAGTTACTGATTCTTGCTTACTTGATAATTTGTAGGCAGCTTACACACGTTAACTTTTAGAGCGTAAGCTAGGGGTAGGGAAAGCGGAATAGGCAGTTTAAGCTCGCCTAATCAATCAGAATCGGTATACTTCTGGCTCCAAACGTGGAGCTAGGTTTTTATGTTCGATATTCTACATACCCATCCAGATTTTCTGATCATCAACAAGCATCCCAACGTCTCTGTTCATAAAGACGATGGTGACACTATGCTGCTGCAAGAAGTGGCGAAGCAGAGTGGGGATGAGCAGCTATATCTCATCCATCGGTTGGATAAAATGACGTCGGGTATTCTGCTCCTCGGACGCAACGCCAAAGCGGCCAGCGTCTTGTCTCAAGCCTTTGCTGATCGACAAGTGGAAAAATTCTATCTGGCGATTGGCTCGAAAAAGCCGAAAAAGAAACAAGGTTTGGTGATTGGCGATATGGAACGTTCACGCCGTTCATCATGGAAACTGGTAAACAGCAAACATAATCCTGCGATAACACAGTTTTTCTCCCTTGCTGCAGAACCCGGTGAGCGCCTATTTTTGTGTAAGCCTCACACTGGCAAAACGCATCAAATCCGCGTGGCATTAAAATCGGTTGGCTCAGGTATTGTTGGCGATCCAATTTACAATGCGGGTAACGAAGCTGATCGCGGTTATCTGCATGCCTTCTCACTTTGCTTCCAATATCATGATGAGCAATATCGCTTTGTCTGCGATCCGAGAGATTATGAAGCCCTTGGCAATAAATGGCACAGTGAAATTGTCTCTCAAGGCTTGGATAGCTGGCTTTCCCCATGGGAACTGAACTGGCCTACGATCAAATAACCGTCACAAAGAAATTAATAAGAGAATTCGATGCAAGCATCACAACTTTCGCTGTTTTTTCAGCATCTGGAAACCGAGCTCGCGCAAGCTCCGAGTGAAATTCGTCGACTGTTTCACGGCCGTGGCCGTCGTTTTGAAGGTCTAGAGCAAATCACTTGCGACTGGTTACAAGGTCAGTTGATCATTAACTTATTCAAAGAAGTCGACGACGCGTTTCTCGCTGAATTGAAAAGTGGCCTCAATGCGTTAGCTGAATCAGAACTGTGGGCAAGCAAACAAGGCCGTACAATGGTACTTCAGCACCGTTATGCCGATGGCGCACCTTCAGAAGTGCTTGTTGGTGAGTTAGATGCTCGCCCCGTAGTTGAAGAAAGCGGTTTGAAATACCAGTTGGATATTGGCCGCAACCAAAACTTTGGTCTGTTTTTGGACATGCGTTACGGTCGCGATTGGGTACGCGAAAATGCCAAGCATAAAAATGTGCTTAACTTGTTTGCTTATACCTGTGGCTTTTCTGTCGCTGCCATAGCGGGTGGTGCAGACAAAGTCGTAAACGTAGATATGGCGAAAGCGTCGCTGTCTAAAGGGCGCGAGAACCATAAGCTAAATGGTCACAACACAAACCAAGTCAGCTTTATGGGGCATGATATCTTTAAGTCGTGGGGCAAAATTAAAAAATCTGGCCTGTACGATATGATCATCATTGACCCACCTTCATTCCAGAAAGGCAGCTTTGCACTGACCAAAGACTACAAAAAGATTCTGCGCCGACTGCCTGATTTGTTGGCAGAGGGCGGGCAAGTAATGGCGTGTGTGAACTCACCATCTGTGACCAGTGATTTCTTGATTGAAAGTATGCAAGAAGAAGCGCCACAACTGACGTTCCGCGAGCGTCTGGATAACCCGCCAGAGTTTACGGACGTGGACAGTGAAGCGGCATTGAAAGTGTTGCTATTTAGCTAAAAAACTCTCTGTCGCAATAGAAGAAAAATTAAACAAAAAGCGCCGCGAAACATCTAATCAGACGCATCGCGGCGCTTTTTTGTATTTGGAGAATTAACCAATCTGCACTTCAAGATCTGCTTCAATGGTTGATGAGCAGGCGAGCACATAGCCTTGTTCAATTTCTTCTTGCGTCAATGTTTCTAGGCTGGTGGAAGAGACGCTGCCTTTACGAACTTTGCACTTGCAAGACCCACATATGCCACTTCGACATGCGACGATGAGGGGTAAGCCCGCGCCTTCAAGCACATCTGCCAATACCTGACCTTTTTGCGCATCAATGGTTTGAGCAAAGTCAGGCACGGAGACACTGGCGGTTTCATCTGATACCGCTGAAGGTTCCGTAGCTGCTGGCGTAAAGCTCTCTTGATAGAAGTTTGCCATGTCAAAACCGAGTTCGCTCAAGTATCCGTGAACATCTTGCATGAACTGGCTTGGGCCACAGAGGTAAACCGTGCGTTGCTTAAAATCAGGGACTAGCGTTTGCAGCCAGTCTGCGTCCAAGCGACCTTGCGGATGCAACGTTCCTTCGTTGTTCTTCAGCAACAGCTTCAAATGGAAATTGGGATACACGGCACCGAACGTTTCTAACCGATCGTAGTAAATCGTCTCTTCTGGGCTACGCGCGATATGGAGAAATTCAATATCCACGTTGCTTTCATCCTGATTATTCAGCCAGTGTTTTGCCATCGAAAATACTGGTGTGACGCCGCAACCAGCACTGATCAGCAGCGCTTTTGTTTTTCCGTCGTGTAGAACGGGCGGGTGGTCAATGCAGTTAAATTCGCCTGCTGGTGGCAAAGCCTGAACGGTATCGCCAAGTAGTAATGAGTCGACGATGTAGTTAGATACTTTACCGCCAGCTACACGCTTGATGGTAAGTTGAAGGTGATCGTCTTCATTAACGGAGCTGATTGAATAGGCACGAAATTCCAATTTTCCATCAATTTCGACACCCAGATTAATAAACTGACCGGGTTTAAATTGAAACAGAAGTGATTCGGTTAATTCGGCCAACTTGATGCTGACGGTATCGTGTGTTTCGAAATATTTGTCGATACAACGGAGCGTGACGGGTTGGTTGCCTTGCCATTCAAAAAACATAACAATCTCTTTGGTTGGAGCGAGTTCAAAATCTTAGATTATAAAAGCGCCCCCAGATTAGGAGGCGCATAGCGAGCGGTCTCTTAGGCTGCCAGAATAGCTTTTAGATCATCCTGAACATTGCCAATGCTGCGCATATCGAACTTCTCTTGGATGATTGCGATTAGGTTTGGTGTTAGGAAAGCCGGTGCAGTAGGGCCGGTGTAAATGCCTTTCACACCCAGAGCGAACAACGTTAGCAAGATAACGATCGCTTTTTGCTCAAACCAGGAAAGCACAAGAGTGAGTGGCAGTTCATTAATGTCACAGTCAAACTCTTTCGCCAGTGCCAGAGCAAGCTGGATTGCTGAGTACGCATCGTTGCATTGGCCTACATCTAACAGTCGAGGGATGCCGTTGATATCGCCGAACGTATTTTTGTTAAAGCGGAACTTACCACACGCCAATGTCAGGATTAGCGTATCTTCAGGCGCTTCTGCCGTGAAGTCGGTGTAGTAGCTGCGCTCGGCTTTATCGCCGTCACAACCGCCTACCAGGAAGAAGTGCTTGATGTTGCCTTGTTTCACTTGGTCGATAACCGCAGGCGCGGCGTTCATCAGTGCATTGCGACCGAAACCAACCGTGATGTGGTGTTCGATTTCATCATGTTGGAAACCGTCTTGCGCGAGTGCACATTCAATCACTTGGCTGAAGTCATCGCCTTCGATGTGAGCCACACCAGGCCAGCCAACAATACTACGTGTGAATAAGCGGTCTGCGTATTGACCCACATTTGGGTTCAACAGGCAGTTTGATGTCATCACGATTGCGCCAGGGAAGTTCGCAAATTCTTTCTGTTGGTTTTGCCAGGCGCTACCGTAGTTACCCACCAGGTGAGGGTATTTCTTAAGCTCAGGGTAGCCGTGTGCAGGTAGCATTTCACCGTTGGTGTAAACGTTAATGCCTTTGCCTTCTGTTTGTTGCAGAATCTTTTCCAGGTCATGCAAATCGTGACCAGATACCAGAATACATTTGCCTTTTACCGGCTTGACGTTAACCGTTGTTGGCTCTGGATGACCAAAGGTCGTCGTTTCACCTTGGTCTAGCATTTCCATTACCTTGTAGTTCATCAAACCAATGCGCATTGAGCAATCGAGCAGTGCACCAAGATCTTTCGGGTCGGTACCTAACCACGCCATGATTTCATGATATTCGGCGTAGATGTCGTTGTTGGTTTGTTCAAGTACGCGTGCGTGTTCCATATACGCAGCCGCACCTTTAAGACCGTACAGGCAAAGTAGACGCAAACCAATCACGTCTTCATGCACTTGGTCTTTACCACGGTTAACCGCGACTTGAGGCGCAAATTCCAGGATAGCTTCAGCGCTGTTTGGTAGCTCGAAGTTGGCAACGGCAGGAATGTCAGTAAGGTCGGTGTCTGACAAAGTCGCAGCAGACAGTACTTGTTCTTTGAGTAGTGCTTTGTAAGCGGCGGCTTGAGATGTTAGCTCAAGGATACGTTCAGGGTCGAAGTTTACGTTAGTGAGTGTAGAGAAGAATGCTCTTGGTGCCCATTGATTGATTTCATCGTTAATGATGTTGAATTCAAGTGCTTTTGATGCCCAAAAAGAAACCCCTTGTAGTGTGTAAACCAACACGTCTTGCAGGTCAGATACGTCAGATGTTTTACCGCACATACCTTGTGCAAAAGAACAACCTTTAACAGCAGGGGTTTGAATTGTCTGTTCACATTGAATACAGAACATATTGGGTTCTCCAGTGTTTGTTTTAATAGTCGTGATGATGACCACTAGAGAGCAGAATGCGTGCCAATTAATATCTTATTGATTACTAAAGATTTTTTGTGTTATTGAGGAGCGGGGTGATGTAATTAAGACAACGTGTTTGATGTCTTAATTACATCGCATTGTTATGTGTGCCTATTTATTGATCCCAAATTTTTTACCCATTCGATATAAGTTACCGCGATCCATTTGTAAAAACTCCGCTGCTTTTGCCCAAACTCCACCGGTTTGGTTTAAAGCATGTTCAATCAAATCACGCTGATAGCCTTCGACTAACTCTCGCATGGGCTGACTTTCTTTCGGCAGGTAGTGTGATGTGTTTTTTACATCGTCAAGTGCAAGCGAGGTGTCAAAATGGCTCAGCATGATTGTGCTAGCAGTTTGTTGAATTGCGTGCAAAGCCGCTCGAGTTAACGTGTGTTCGAGCTCGCGGACGTTCCCGTACCAAGGTAAAGATTCTAGTTGAGTCAATACCTTAGGGTGAACGTGTAAATTAGGCGCGTTGAACTGCTGGCGTACTTTTTCAAGAAGATATCCCGCTAAAACAGGAATGTCACCGTCACGAGCGCGCAGTGGCGGCACTAGAATTGGGAATACATTTAAACGGTGGAAAAGGTCTGCGCGAAATGTACCAGCTTCGACCTCTTTTTCCAGTTGTCGATTGGTTGCAGCGATAATGCGAACGTTAACCATCAAATGCTGGTCGCTACCTACACGCTGAAGTTCGCCTTGCTGAATAACGCGCAGCAGTTTTGCCTGCAAAATCAAAGGCAGTTCGCCCACTTCATCAAGGAAAATCGTTCCGCCATCGGCCAGTTCAAATTTACCGGCGCGGTGGCTATTGGCACCAGTAAATGCGCCTTTGACATGACCAAACAGTTCGCTTTCAGCCAGACCTTCAGGCAGGGCAGCACAGTTCACGTAGATCATTGGCTTATCGCTGCGGTGAGATTGTGCATGCACCGAATGCGCGACCAGCTCTTTACCCGTACCCGTTTCACCTGTAATCAGAACTGCATAATCAGATTGAGCTACCGTGGCGATGTTGTTACGTAGTTGAGTGATTTGCGGACTCAATCCAATCATCTCTCCTTTTTGTGAACGAGCTTGTTGGATAAGCGTTTGAGTAACATTTTTCTGCTTTTGGTTTTGAGTTTTGAGTGCTTTTAATTGAGCGATATTACGTAGCGTTGCTGCGGTTAAAGCCGCAAAGGTTTCGATTGCTACAGGGTCGATATCATCAAACGCACCTACTGCCAAAGCATCCATCGTCAGGGCGCCAACGAGTTGACCTTCTACATACAAGCTAAATCCCATGCAATCGTGAACATCAATACATTGGTCTTCGGTTAACAGTGTACCGTCAAATGGATCGGGTAGTGGACAACGGGCATCGAACCGAACAGGATCTCTGCTCTGAATGATGGCTTCGAGTCGTGGGTGAGCTTTGGGAAAGTAACGACGACCTAATACTGAGCTTGATAGCCCTTTCGCTGCAACAGGTGTGAGGAAGCCATCTTCATCAAAAATAAACAGGCAGGTAGCATCGCATGGAAATACTTGTGCCACACCATCAATAAGACTTTGGTACTGTTGCTCATGGGAGCGATTAGAGCTGAGGTTTAATGCGATATTGAGTAAAACGTGATCGATAGTCGGTGTCATAACAAGCTCGGAAACAGGTGAATGCGGCCATGCTAGCAAGTTGATGTCATTTTCACATCGAAAACGCCAGAAGTTTGATGTTCCATTGACGACGATCAAGTTTGATCTCAAAAGAAACGCGCAAGCATAACGTTATTAAGTATGCTTGCGCGGATTCTGAATTCGAGTCGAGAGTTCGGAGGAATGACTCCTATTCCATAAGTCCAGATTAGCGAGGTACGACCCTTGCTTCGCTACCATACATGTTGATTTGTACCGCCTGACCCGGCTGGAATATCATGTTTGGGTTCGCTTCTTGAACGATAGAGATGATTTTTCCATCTTCCATGCGAATGGTTAGGTTGACGCCGTTTCGTTTTGCGGTCGCTTCGGCGGTTTTACTACCTGCATAGCCACCTAATAAGCCACCACCAATGGCTGCGATATCAGAGCCTGAGCCGCCACCAACTTTAGAGCCTAATATACCACCAATTGCTGCACCGGCGATTGTCCCGATGGCATTGGATTGCGTGGAGGCATCAATGGTCACTGGTTCAACTTTTTCCACCGTTCCGTAGTAAACCTGCTGAACTTTTCGAGTGTCTGCCGAGCCATATGCATCACCGTAAGGGTTAGGAGAGGTACAGCCTCCTAATGCGATTACGGAAAATGTAAGCAACATGCCTAGCTTGACGTATTTTTTCATATAACCTCCAAATGGCTTTGATACTCAAAGAGTATATACCCTATTTTAGTATGTGCTGAGAGTTTCTATAAAACAGCGACTTAACCATAATTGAGCCCGAGGGAATTTGCATTCTCAAACGGTGTTAATTGTCTTTGAGCGTATGAAAGCCGGAATAGATACGTGTGAAGGTAGTGAACCAGCAGGCAGCACCAAATAGATAGGCAATCAGTGCGAAATGTTGCGGGAAGATACAAAATGCAATGAAAGCGCCTATGGTTTCAGTGCCTTCAGTCAAGCCACTCATATAGTAGAGTGATTTGTGTTTATAAACCGGATTATCGATACCCTGTTTACTGGCCATTATCGCAAATGCCAAGAAGCTACTACCCGTTCCGACAAACGAGAAAATTAAGAAAGCACCTGCAATGGCATTTTGTTCCGGATTCGCAAGCACAAACCCGAAAGGGATCAGTGAATAAAACAGAAAGTCTAAGCTGATATCGAGAAAGCCGCCAGCGTCGGTAATCCCCTGAACTCTAGCTAAGGCACCATCCAGTCCATCACAAAATCGATTAAGCAGGATAAACAGCAGTGCTGTTAAATAATGTTCTGTGATCAGGGCAGGTACGGCTAAACAACCAATAGCAAAACCAAATAGGGTGGTTTGATTAGCCGTGATGCCAAACTTGTCGACGAATTGCGCACTTTGAGTCAATGGCCATCTGATGACTTTGATACTGAAACGATCAAGCATTCTCTGTCTCCCATGGCCAAGTTATACAGCGACTACCTTCGGGAATGTCATCTTCATCGTGGGTGACCATTATCGTCGGGATATTGGCTTGTTGAAGTTGCTCAACCACCCAGTTGCGAAATTGCACTCTCAGGTCTTTATCGAGCTTACTAAAAGGCTCATCCAAAAGTGCTGCTTTAGGTTGTGCGAGCAACATGCGTGTCAGGGCAATACGTGCTCGTTGACCACCTGAAACTTGGTCGGGGAAGGAGTTTGCAATTTTGATTAAGGAAATATTCTTCAAGGCTTGCATCGCGCTTTCTTTTCTTGTGTTTCCTTTGATGGCATTTGGTAGTGCGAAGGCTAGGTTCTCCCATATCGTCAGGTGAGGGAACAGCATATCATCCTGAAACAGGATGCCGACTTTGCGCTTGTGCGCAGGAAGTCGATCAAGCGTTTCATCGTTGAGTGTCACGGAACCCGAATAATGGAACTCGCTCGATAGATGTCCGGCAATGGCATCTAACAGAGTAGATTTACCACAGCCGCTTGGCCCCATTAGGGTAACAATTTCGCCTTTCTCTACAGTGATGTTAAATCCAGAGAAAAGTGTATAGCCATTGTTTTTATGGATGGCGAGGTTTTTGAGACAAAGACTCATGGTTAAGTAAACCTTTCATTGAAAGTCGGCGGTATTTGCCGTTTAAACGGCTTAGCAAAATTGCAAAAGAGAAGAACATTAATGGCAAAAGAGCCTGACAAATCGCGTAGATTGCCGTAACGCGCCGGTCGAAACCGCTGGAAAGCGCTACCGCTTCGGTTGTGATTGTGCTTATTCGACCCGCACCAAGCACCAGCGTTGGCAGGTATTGCGCTAAGCTGACGCTGATACCTACAGCCCAGGCAAAAACAATGGCAGGCAGCAGGATTGGAAGTTTTATTTTAAGCCAGGTTTGTAGCGGTGTTTTGCCTAAGCTAAGGGCGACACGAGTTAAGCCGTTGTTGAAGCTGCGCCAAGGGCCGTCCAGCGATAAGTAGACAAACGGAAAGGCGAAGAAAACATGTGCCCAGCAAACCCAGAAAAAGTAGGCATTGCTGTTGAAATACAAAGTCGCGACCTGGATGCCAAAAAGTACCGACAATTGCGGGATAAGCATAGGGACGGCAATGACGTAATCCGGAACCTGCCAGCGATAGCGAAGCTTATATTCGTGAGCAATTAACGCCAGGATTAGAGCAATGGACGCGCTGATCACCGCGATTGTGATACTTTGCTCTATCGTGCCTAAAATACTCTCCCACTCATATTGCCAAAAGCGTAGGGTGTAACGACTGGGTAAGAGATCCGGAAATCGCCAACGTTGAGCAAAACTCCACAGCACCATCAAAGGTACGATGACAAAAGTCAGTAATGTGATAAGAGAAAACAGCACTTTTCCGGGCAGTTTGAGCCCAGATCGTCCAGAGTATTGCCAACGTTTAAAGCCCTTTGTGACTAACCATTCGACAAAACGAGTTAAGCCAATCAACCCTGTGGTAATAACAAATAAAATCACTGCGCCTGAGGCCGCTCTTGGCCAAAGTGCCAGATCGGGATCATTAAACCACTGCCAAACCAACACAGCGAAAGTTGGTGGATTGGTTGGGCCAATGATGAGTGCGATATCGACAACCGATAAACTATAAGCAATCACTGCCAGCATTGGGAACCTGAGTTTTGCTAACCACTGCGGGAAAATGCACTTCCACCAAGTCTGGACTGTACTGTAGCCCATTGAATGGCTGACTTTTTCAATTTTATCAACATTGAGTTGCTGCAAAATTGGAATGCTCATCAGCAGTAGAAAAGGCGTCTCTTTGATTGCCAGCATGATGATTAAACCAAGCGCATGAGGATCTTTAATCAGCAACGCTAAGTCATTAACGGTTTGTGCGTTTGGGTCGAAACCAAAGAACTGAGTCGCCACACGAACGCCCAAGCCTGTCGGAGCAAACAAAAAGGCAAATCCGATCGCAAAAGCGACATGCGGCATCGCAAGTAGTGGCGAGAGGAAAACCTCTATTTTTTGCCAGAATCTGCTGTTCCAAGCTGATTGCAAAATAGCGAAAGTGAGTACGCACGCTAAATAACTGCTGAAAATAGCAGAGTAGAGCGTGAGTCCGATAGAGGTCCAGACCCCTTGCCAATCAAATACAGCAGTAAAGCCATTTAATGAGAACTGGGTCAGACCGATAGGTGGGACATAGCCGAGCGCAGAAACCACCACCCCTAGCAGGCCGGGGATGGTGGGCAAAATACAAACTGCGATAATAACGAGATACAGCGCTCTTAACATTTGTTCGTACTAATTCCCGTAACGTTTTAACCACGCTTGCTCTAGCGCGTTTTGCCAGCTTGGGTGTGGTTCATTAAGCGATTTAAATTGCTGCGTATTCTTTGCCGTACCCGTCAAATACTTACTGCTCAGTACGGAAGGATCACCCCAAATATTAATATCGCCTTTACGAGACTGCGCCTCAGGGCTTAGTAAGAAGTTTATCGCAACTTGCGCACCGGCATTGGCGTTTGCATTCCACGGAATGGCCAGAAAGTGAATATTGGAAAGCGCGCCAGCATCCATCGCATAAGCTTTAGTCGTTTCAGAAAGGGTACCGCTCGACTGGGCAGAAAAAACGGCATTTGGGTTGAATGTAATGGCTAAATCAATCTGACCATCGTCGAGTAACTGCAACGTTTCTGCCGTGCCTGCTGGGAATTGTTTACCACCACGCCAGGCTACTTTGTGGAACTTATCTAAGTATTGCCATAGCGGCTGCGTAACTTGCTCAAATGTCTCCGCGTTGACTGGTTTCTGTAATGCGGGATCGTTGTTGGTCAGCTCGATCAATAACGCTTTGATGTAACTGGTACCGTGGAATTCGGGTGGGCGAGGGTACGTCAGACGGTTGGGAAACGCATTGGCATAACTGAGCATTTCTGCAAAAGAGTGAGGAGGGTTATTCAAATTCTCCGTATCATGAATGAAGACTAATTGACCCACGCCCCACGGCGCTTCAAGTCCATCGGTCGGCTCAGAAAAATCCACATTAACAGGGAGCGTTTTGTCTACGTATTGCCAGTTTGGCAAAGCATCAACAAACGGACCATATAGCAGTTGGTTGTCCTTCATCGACTTGAAGTTTTCTCCGTTGATCCAAACCATATCGACACTGCCTCCAGTATTTTTACCTGCGGCTTTTTCTGCGATCAATCGAGTGGTAGTTTCAGAAATATCGGTGACTTTGACATGGTTGAGCGTCACATTGTAGCGAGACTTGAGCTCCTTACCCGCCCACTGGATATAGCGGTTGATCTCTTGCGAGCCTCCCCAAGCGTGAAAGTAAACGGTTTGACCGTCAGCTTGTTTTTCTATGGACTGCCAGTCTTCGGCAAACGTGTTGGTAGCAAAAGCCGTAGCTAAAATCCCGATGGTGCTTAGTAGCTTATTCATACATTATCCGATTTATGTCAATTTGTTTTACTTCGATGAGTGCAATAAGGCTTATAAAATTCAATCCCTTACATGGATAGTAAGCTATCTATTATTATTATCAACGTGAATGCCCGTAGGGTTAACGCATTGACTAATAGAATTACGATCAATGTGAGGTCAATTAGAGAAAATATAGCGTGAGTACGTGAATGCTATTTCAAGAAAAGAGAGACCGTGCGGTGTAATAAATTCTTTCAGATGAATGTATTAATGTCGAACATCGATTGGTCTTCATGTAGGGGACAATAGGACGTTGAGTGGCGAAAGCAAAAAAGCAGCCGTGATAGGCTGCTTTCTAACTTACGCGTTGTATTGGATTAGTTCATCCAGTCACGAAGTGTAAATGTCAATTCATGCTCAGAGTTTTTAAGAACTAAGCCATCTTTAGTTAGCGTGATGTCACTCCAGTCAGACAGTGTCGATGACATCGCTTGTTCTACGTTCATGATGTCACCAATACACATTTTCATGGTCATGCCCATCTTTTCAATGCGTAGTTGATTATCTTTTAGTTCAGCCTGACCAAAGAAATTATTACAGCCAGCATTACCGTTAGCTGTGAGGTTTTCACCAATTTCCAGGCGAGGTGCTTTTTGACGTTCGTTAAGTTCGATGTTCTTACCATCGATTTGAACCAGCTCCCAATTGTGGTGCTGTAAGTCTTGAGCCGTTATTTTTTTCACATTATCACCGTTGCTTGCACATGCTGTCATCAGAACAGGAAGGGAGATTGCAGCAACTAACGTTTTTAGACTAAGCTTCATTTAATAGACTCCGTTATAAAAAACGAAAAGAAGTGTAATTAATAAAACACTGTTTTTTGTCAGCATACGGTAATAGTTTCGTATAAGCGTGACATAACGCAGTTTACCGCCAGATAACAGCAATGTATTGTTGTATTTGAGTCGTTTTTGACATTCACAATTAAAGAACGGTTTTAGCATGGAGCAATTGGAGTTTTTTAGCGTCTCGAGCCCTTGTGTTGGCATTTGTAGCGCTGATGAAAAAGGCTACTGCAAAGGGTGTATGCGTAAGCGAGAAGAACGATTTAACTGGCAGAAGTACACACCTGCTCAGCAGCTTCATGTGATCAAGTTATGCCGTCAGCGGTACAGAAGAAAACTGTTAGCAGGGAAGGGGAAGGCTGACCAGCCAAAAGAAGATGTTTCACCGCAACAAGATTTATTTTAAAAAGATGGGCTTTAATGTGTTTATTCCCGGCCCGCATTAACGTCTTGTGAGCCGGGAAGCTCCTATCCACATTATGCTCTGTAAAACAGGCATCTGGCGTTACTTCATTTTCATGGACCAAGTATCGCTAACCCAACCTCCTGCTTGTTCGTCGAAGTGATTTCCAGCAAATCGATGGTTAAGTTCAACATCTAATTTGCTCGTTGGATTTTCATCCATCAATCTATGGATGTATTTCGCCATAGGATCCGTACAGGCTTCTCGTTCTCTACGGGTAACCACTTCCTTTATCATTTGAAGTCGGTAGCTATTGCTGGCTCGTTTCATTTTTGACCTCCAGAACTCGATGGCAGCATTTGACACATATTGACGTCTAGAATCGCTGCTCATTGGCGCCCGCGTTGAGGCGAGTCACCGTAGTTTGGAGTCCAAAGACAAATTGTTTGAGAGCAGTGTTTGCAACGCCATTTCCATCTTTCTAACACTCGCTCTCACTTCCGTTTAAAATGTTCGGAAAAGCTAATTAACGAGCCTATATTTTCGAAAGACCTTATCAAACATAGAAGCCCAGCACAGGGGCGTCAACAACTCAAATGAACATTTTTTGAACAGTTTGTGAAGGTGGATAATTTTCAGCAATTTATGGAAATAAAAAAAACCGGAACCCAAACGTCCCGGCTTTTTTAAAATAAACTTCGGCTTGTAAGAGCGTTTAGCTTCTGTACAAAAAATTATGAAATTCAGTAATTAGCTACTGGTTGCTGGACAACCTGTCACAGCCTGACTGTTGCTGAAGTACTGAATATTACCTAGGTTCTTCTCGTAGTCTGCTGCTGATATTTGAGGGTTATTTACGAAGAACTCTCTTAGCACAGAAGCATCTGTCATTTGAGTCGATTCAACATCAATAACAGGGTAGTCATCACCGCCAGCGGCACTGAAGCTAATGACTGAGAAGGTGTAAGTTGCGGATAAGTCGAAACCTTTGCCATTAATATCCGTGATTGATACAGAGCCAGCATCACAATCGACATCCAGAGTGATGTTGTCCAGTTGAGCATAAGCACCAGAGCCTGCAGATTTCGTTGCCACAACGTCCAGGTAATCTTTTACTTCCTGACCTGTCATGGTCGCTTTCGTTACGAAGTTTCCAAATGGCTGCACAGTAAGGACGTCACGGTAGGTGATATCGCCCGCCTGAATTGAGTCGCGCACGCCACCAGAGTTCATCACGCCAAAGTCAGCATTAACTAGGTTGTATGTTCGGTATGCTTTGCCCAGAAGATGCCCCAGGTTCGTTTGCTGCGAACGCACAACGCTGCGATCACCTTCCAGTTTTCCATCGGTGTTAGAAACAACGACATCAAGCAGCTCTTGTCCTTGCTCCTGATAGGTACGAAGCGTATCTTGGACCGTTGCGTCTGGTTCGAAATATTCACCAATCACTTCGTCGTTGTCATCGCGTAGGTTAACTGGAATTAATTCATAGTTGGCCAGATGCAGTTTGCCGTCAAAGTATTCAAAATCCGCGCGACCCACATATTTACCCCACTCATGCGCTTGCATGATGTAAGTACCATTCTGCTGGTCTGGTGTACACTCATCGCCCGGATTGAAATCCGCATACTCGTTGGTGCCTGGCTCCATACAAACAGGATTTTGCGAGTGGCCACCGATGATGGCATCCAATTGACCCTCTTCAAGAGAGCGGGCTAGCAGTACATCACCCGGTGCTTCACTGCCATGGTTACCATCGTGATAGTGACCCATGTGAGTCGTTGCGAATACAAGGTCGACATTTTCGTTGTCTTTTATTTCTTGAAGAACTTTCTTAATTTCGTCTTGAGGATCTGCGAAGTAGATGTCCGCTACGTTGTCCGGGTTAACCAGCTTTGCCGTATCTTTTGTCGTAAGACCAACAACCGCAACGTTTAGGCCGTTAATCGTGAACACTTTGTACGGTGCAAAGTAACGTTCATCGGTGACATTACCGTCAGTATCTTTCTTGTAGATATTCGCTGCTAGCATAGGGAAGTCTGCCAGCTCAGCTTGCATATCTAAGATGTCTAGTGAGTTATCAAATTCGTGGTTGCCGACCGCCATTGCATCGTAGCCGATTAGGTTCATGCCGATAAAGTCTGGTTTTGCATTTTGCATGTCTGACTCTGGTACGCCAGTGTTGATGTCACCACCAGAGAGAAGAATGGATTCACCGCCGTTCGCTTCCACTTCTGCACGAATAGATTGGATTAAAGTGTGACGTGCAGCCATGCCGTATTCGCCGTCATTATTGTGCCAAAAGCGACCATGGTTATCGTTAGTATGAAGAACAGTGAATTTCGTACATGAATCAGCCGTTTCACAAGTAATAGAGATGCTGTCACTGTCTGAACCACATCCTGCTAAAACCGCGCCTACTGAAAGTACCAATAGAGATTTGGAAAATTGCATAAGTAGAACCTTTGTTTGTGATTTTGTTATTGTTACGGCGTGCAATATACGGAAATAATATGAAAGTTTAGTGATCAAGCTCTTATTTATACTTGTATCAAATCAGTGAGTTAGTCAGCCTGCAAGCATTGTCTACAAATAAACAGAAACGGTTTTTAGCGCTAAATTTGTATTTTCTTTAGGCAGTTTTTGTGAGGTAGTTAATAGAAGTGCACTTTATTTGTGTGGGATTAGGTGCATATTTTGAGATGTTAAACAGGTAAGAGTGAAATTTTGTATTTCTCTGTAACTTTCTCAATCAAGAAACAGACAGTTAGTGCGATTTATGTGGGGCAAGGTAGCGGTTGATTATTCAGAGGCTGAGTAAGGGCCCAAAATAGTAAAACCCCGGAGGTGGTAAGTCTCCGGGGCTTTGAAATTTTTTAAGATAGTTCGGTTGGTAAGTCCGGTTATCTTTTATGCAAAAGGTTTGGATTTAATCCGAGTAATTCCTTGGTAGGGAATTAGATACGGATGAAGTCCATGTGTTCAACTTTTGGCTTGAACGCGTGACGTTGAACGTCTTGTGGCTTAACGCTAACTTCTTTGCCATCGATAACTAGAACGATGCCTTCGTAGAATTCAGGCTTGTCCATTTGGTTTACGATGTCATCGTGGTTAAGAACGATAGCTACTGCTGCTTCTTCACCGCCGTATACAACTGCAGGGAATTTGCCAGCGTGACGTAGGCGGCGGCTCGCACCTTTACCTAGTTCAGTACGTACTACTGCTTCGAATTTCATAGTATTTACTCTCAAATTAGTAAAAATAAAGTTTTCACAATCAACAATGCGACCTTGTTGTTTGTGGTAAGGCTTGAAACAGGAACTGTTCAAGCGAGCGCGGATACTATCATTCCACTCGAACTTCAGCAACCCAAATTGCATCTAAATCAACAAAAACAAGCTAATAAAGTGTGTCTGATAGAGGCATTTTAATTCGGTAGGACAAAAATCGTGCCACTTGCGTTTATTTTCACCAAATTGCCCAGTTTACTTAACGCGAGAGTAGAGTGTTAATAAAGCGCTCATGCTCGGCTTCTCTGCAATATAAGTGTGGCTTTCAACCCACCCATTTTGCTTGCTTCTAGATCTAACTGTCCGCGGTAACTATGCGCCATTTCACTGACAATATTTAACCCCAACCCAGAGCCCGGCGTTTCTTCATCCAGTCTAAACCCTCGTTGAGTCACACGCTCTAACTGTTCTTGAGGAATTCCCGGGCCGTCGTCTTCTATGATAAGGCGGATATTTTCCTTATCTTGAGTGGAATGGACACGGATCATTTGGTTTGCCCACTTGTAACTGTTCTCAAGTAGGTTACCTAACATCTCGTCAAGATCACTTTTCTCTACTGCCACGTTTAATTCAGAGTCGAGTTCATTGACCAAAGTGATGTCACGTTGGGCGTAAACTTTATCAAAGGCCATAGAAATGGCATCGACTCGCTGCGCTGGATTGGCTTTTACGGAGAGGATATTCATTGAACCCGCCATTCTCGCTCGACCTAAGTGGTAATCAATGTGCGATTGGATTTGATTCAGAGGTTCATCCAATCGGGACTGGACGGTTGTATCCAAGGTGCGAACTTCGTTTTTCAGGACAGATAATGGTGTCTTTAACGCATGGGATAAATTCCCGGCATGATTTCGTGCCCGCTCTAAAAGCTCCTGATAGTGAAAGAGTAGCGCGTTAAGGTCAGAGATTAAGGGTGAGATCTCTTTAGGGTAGGTCTCTTCCAGGCTGGTTTTATTTCCTGATTTAAGCTCGGCGAGTTCTTTCTGTAATTTAGTCAGAGGGCTTAAAGACCATGCTATCTGCACCAGAATAACAGTAAGTACGCCAGCAAACAGCAAGCCTAAAATTAACCATAATTGGCCAATTAACGTCTGAAGTGTATTTTTGATTGGGGCTTCATCGATGCCGACAACAACATGAATCGGGCCATTGTAATCGGGTAAATACAGTACCTTTTCCAAGGTAATTAGCTTCTCATCGCGAGCGCCATAAGCGTCTTTGTCGAGCTCTTTATATTCGATTCTTTTGTCCCATAAAGAGCGAGAACGTTCGAGGTGAGTTTTGGTCGAAGCACTCCAATACAACCCGCTATAAGGTCTGTTAAAGCGCGGATCAGAAAGTTGTGCCGCGAGAGATAAGTGGCCGGTTTTGTCGATTTCTAACTGCGCGGCGATCTCGTCCATGAAGACGCTCAATTGTGATCGGGTATCATCCACCATGTAGTTGTACACTTGAGTCGGAATGGTGACGCCAGCAGCCAGGATCATCGCGGTTAACCAAACGACAGCAGCCAATACCAGCCGGCTTTTGATACTCAGACGCTTTAATGGATACAGTGGCAATCTGTATTTATTTGGCATTGAGTTGGTACCCTAAGCCACGGACAGTTTTGATGATTTTCGGTGCAATTTTTTTACGGATACGACCTATAAAGACTTCAATGGTATTTGAGTCTCGGTCAAAATCTTGTTTGTAAATATGCTCGACGAGTTCTGTTCGTGAAATCACTTTCTCGGGATTATGTACAAAGTACGCAACAACTTTGTACTCGAGCGCAGTTAAGCTAACCGGCTCACCTTTCCACATCACTTTAGAGGTGCGGGTATCCAAACTCAGATCGCCAATTTGCATGACAGGAGAAGCATTGCCAGAGGCTCTGCGAAGCTGGGCACGGATACGGGCGATCAATTCCACCATCTCAAAAGGCTTGGTGAGGTAATCATCAGCACCGGCATTCAGTCCTTCAACACGCTCTGTTAACGCGTCGCGGGCACTAAGAATAACGACAGGCGTGTTAATGTTTTCATCTCGGATGCCTTTCAATACTGATAAGCCATCCAGCTTAGGCAAGCCGAGATCTAAAACAATCGCATCCCACTCTTCTGTTGTCGCACGATATAGCGCGTCAATCCCATCTTGAGAGAGTTCAGGTACCCAGCCAGTGTTTTCCAACGTCTCGATGATTTGCTCACCAATGCGAGGATCATCCTCGACAACAAGTATTTTCATAGTGGCTTCTTTTATTCATTTATTTGTTGCTGTGGTTTCAGCGCTTTATTGAAGTTACGACCTTTCACTTCGAGCATTTCTAATGTTGCTGCATCGTACTCAACTTTTAGGACGTTGCTGTCAAAGAGAATTTTTAATTCGTAAACCCACGCATGATTGTCTTCTTCGAGTTCGACTTTAATAATACGACCAAACAAGTCTTTTTCGACCGTTGCGTAGAGTTCGGAGAATGGTCGAATATCACCATTTTGCACCGCGCGATAGACCTCATCCTGGTCTTCATCAAATTCAATCTCGGTGCCAGGTTTTATGACATCCTGCACAATCGCATGGCCGTCTTGTGATGCCAACAGATCCTTTTGTTGTGCGAACGTAGGTGCCGAAATTACCATCGGTAGCAAACTTAAAAACAACGCAACACGCTGAGAATTCGTTGATTTGTTCATAATAAAACCTTTTCATAAGAATTGGCAGGATTATAGGCAGCGGTATATGAATAGAAGGTGAACCTGTCAGCAAGAAAGTTGAGAGGTTCACTGGTTACCTGCATTGAAATGAATCGTCTGAATTGGTAGAAGCTACTTCAGTTCATCATCAAAAATTTTGTCACGCAGTTTCCAAAAACGCCCTGACTTTCTGGCAATCACAAACTGCGGTAAGCGAAATTGGTGCTGATTTGCCACGACTCGAGTCGGGGACGCTTCTTCAAACGGGCGATGCTTGTCCGCGAGATGAGGACGAACAAATTGATCTTTGAAGTTCTGTTTTTGCTTTTTGGTAGTGAGAGACCAAAACTCATGAACTAACGCGTTCCCTTCACCTTGGTATGGTTCTCCCGAGTAGGTAACTTTTAACTGAGACTTACCGTCATTAGATTTGAAGACAGACAAGTCCATCTCAGTGCACTCGAATATCAACGCGTCTTTCAGGTTAAGCGCTTCTTTCAACTTTTTGTCCGGATCGACTAATGTGGCGTCACATTCGTGGCAGATGCGCGCAGCAATGTCGTTGTCAGCACCACATTCCCCACAATATTTCGCTCTGAATCGGTAACCGCAATGCTCGCGTTCACCCGTGTCTTCATCTTCGAAGTAACCCTGGCAACGGCGGCCGAAGTGTTCGAGCAAAAAGCCATTGCTATCCAATTTGCCCCAGAAGTTGTTATTAAAACCACAAGCAGGGCAGGGAATGGTAATGATTTCGCTGGTGGAATCGGGTTTGGGATCGCCAACTTCTGGCTGATACAAATCGTAACTGTTGCCTGCGTAATCAAGCACCAAACATTCTGACTTACCTTCGGATAGACGTAGCCCGCGGCCGACGATTTGCTGATACAAACTGACTGATTCTGTCGGACGCAAAATGGCAATCAGATCAACGTGCGGTGCATCAAATCCAGTGGTTAATACCGACACGTTAACCAGATACTTGATTTCGCGGTTTTTAAACGCTTGGATGATGGCGTCACGCTCCGGTGTTGGCGTATCTCCGATGACAATTGCGGTTTGGCCTTCAGGTAATAAACCATGAATTTCCTGCGCGTGACGAACCGTGGCTGCAAAAATCATCACACCATGTCGGTCTTTTGCGTATTGAATAATTTGTTCGACGATTTGCGGCGTTGCACGTTTGGCTTTGTCGATCACCATGTCCATTTCCGCTTCTTTGTAGCGCCCGGTATTGGCGGGTTTTAACTGCGAAAAGTCATAAGACAAAACGGGCGCGTCCATCATTCGCGCTGGCGTCAGGAAGTTTTCATCGAGCAAGTAGCGAATTGGTAATTCAAAGATGCAGTCGCGGAAGAAGCGCGGTTCTTCAGTTCGAACCTGTCCGCGAGTATGGTACTGGTAAATCCAACCCATGCCCAATCGATATGGGGTGGCGGTAAGACCAAGAACTTTAATCCCTGGGTTCAACTCACGCAAATGAGTAATCACTTTCTGATAGCTGCTGTTTTTATCGTCTGGCACGCGATGACATTCGTCGATAACCAGTAGCGAGAATTGGTTTTTGAAGGCATCTAAGTTTCTTACCACCGACTGAACAGAAGCGAACACAACTTGCTGATCGGTTTCTTTGCGTCCAAGGCCAGCAGAAAAAACCGAGCCTTTGAGATCGTACCCTTCGTATTTGGCATGGTTTTGCTCAACCAGCTCTTTAACATGCGCCATAACTAACACTCGCCCTTTAGCCAGACGAGCCAATTCGGCAATCACCAGGCTTTTGCCCGCACCAGTTGGCAACACAATCACGGCAGGTGTCGAGTGTTTACGAAAGTAATGAATGACCGCTTTTACAGAGTCAGCTTGATAGGGACGAAGTGTATACATGAAAAAATGTGAAATTGCTCAACTATTCCAACCAGGGACGTTATAATACCTGACTTTTATACCCAAGTGATCTTAGAACCACGATTCGGAGAGCATTTGGGTATAATTCAATGAGGTATTCATGCGTTTAGATAAATATTTGTGTGACGCTCTGGGTGCGACGCGCAAGCAGGCGACAAAGATCATCAAAAGTGGCGAAGTGACCGTTGATGGTGACATTCAAAAAAGTGGATCATTCAAGGTGCCGGAAGGTGCGGAAGTCATGTGGGAAGAGCGCGTAGTTGCTGCGCCGGGGCCACGTTACATTATGTTGTACAAACCTGCTGATTTCGTTTGTTCACATGAAGATGGCTTTAATCAAACCGCATTCATGTTGTTAGATGAGCCAAAAATCGAAAATCTACATTTTGCTGGTCGTCTGGACGTTGACACTACCGGTCTGGTGCTCATTACCGACGACGGTAAGTGGTCGCACCGCATTACTTCGCCAAAACACAAGTGTGAAAAAACCTACCGTGTTTGGCTAGTTGATGCTATTCAGCCTGATTATGCTGAGAAACTTGCTGAAGGCATCATGCTGCGCAATGAGCAGGAAGCGACGTTACCAGCGCGTTTAGAGATCGTGAATGAAGCTGAAAATGAGTTGTTGCTAACCATCGTTGAGGGCAAATATCACCAAGTGAAACGCATGTTTGCTGCGCTCGGTAACAAAGTTGAATATCTACATCGTGAACGCATTGGTTCTATCGAGCTTGACGAAGCACTCGAACCGGGTGATTACCGTTATTTGACTCAAGAAGAAATTGATTCGATCTGGAATTAATCATAGCTCTAGGAAATTATTTAGTTCCTAATGGGAACTGGTTTTTTGGTAGGAAATCGCTCAAAATGGCGGCTCCTACCAAATAGATTTAGTGCCAGACAGTTTTAGTCAGTGTCAAACCTCAAGTTATTAACTGAGGCTCGTTTATCTAAGACACTTACTTTTCTCGTAAAACATCCGATGTGGTGAAAAATGGTGGAGTGAGCTTCATTGCCCATCTTCTTTACTCTCATCGTCAGCGTATGAATTTGAATCGTTATCATGCGCTTTATTGTTTGAGTCGTTTGCAGCACCTTGGTATCCATTCGTCCTTTTGAACCTTGTAAAACGAGATTTTGGATTCGCTGTTATTCCTATAATCAACGTGACGAGAAGCTTCATTGATCACTGTATCCAAGCCAGGGTGCGAGTGGTTGGGACACAACTAGAGGTAAAAGAATGACAGAAAAAGTTCAAAGTGCTCCGCAATCCCAACTCTCCTTTTTACTATTCATCGTTCTTGGGGCGATTGGTGCACTTACTCCGCTCGCCATTGATATGTATTTGCCTGCGATGCCTGCGATCGCGAAAGATCTCGGTGTCGCTCCTGGCGCGGTACAAATTACATTAACGGCATATACCGCAGGCTTTGCGATCGGACAGTTAATCCACGGCCCGCTTTCAGATAGTTTTGGACGCAGACCTGTTCTGATTTTAGGTGTGTTTTTCTTTGGATTAGCGGCAGTTGTGAGTGCGACTACAAATGGCATTGACGCTCTTACTTATGTTCGTACCGCGCAAGGCTTTGCGGGTGCGGCAGCGGCGGTCATTATCCAGGCGGTCGTTCGCGACATGTTTGAACGTGAAGACTTCGCCCGTACTATGTCATTTGTTACTCTGGTCATCACAATCGCGCCGTTAGTTGCGCCGATGATTGGCGGACACTTTGCGATCTGGTTTGGATGGCGATCAATCTTTTGGGTACTGGCGATATTTGCCGTTGTGGTTATTTCACTCGTATTTTGGAAGATTCCGGAAACATTGAAACCAGAAAATCGTCAACCTTTACGCTTTCGTACGACACTAAGAAACTACGCTCGTTTGTGTTCTAGCTCCGAAGCGTTGGGCCTGATGTTAGCTGGCGCATTTTCATTCTCTGGAATGTTTGCTTTCCTTACCGCGGGCTCATTTGTCTATATTGATATATACGGTGTTCGACCTGACTACTTTGGTTACTTGTTTGGTCTGAATATTGTGGCGATGATCATCATGACCAGCATTAACGGCCGCTTGGTGAAAAAAGTGGGGTCGCATGCCATGCTTCGTTTTGGCCTGTCGGTTCAGCTTTTGGCCGGTATTGGTTTGTTAGTGGCCTGGTTGTTGGATTTAGGCTTATGGGGCACGGTACCTTTTGTTGTGCTCTTTATTGGTACGTTATCGACGATTGGCAGTAACGCTATGGCACTACTTTTAAGTGGTTACCCATCAATGGCTGGTACCGCATCGTCACTGGCGGGCACATTAAGGTTCGGCATGGGGTCGTTGATTGGTGCGTTTGTGGCGGCACTTCCGGGTGACGTTGCATGGCCAATGCTCATTGTTATGTTTGCTTGTGCAGTGCTGTCTGCACTGTTTTATTGGACTTTAGGAAGAAAGGCGTAATGTCGGATTACACCAAAGAAATTCAGAATCTAGTTAACTCTGCGTTGGCAGATTTGGACGCGGAACATCGCTCAGGTAAGCTGGCGAATGCGCCTGTGGCTAACAACCATTACTTGGTGCGTTGGGTAACAAAAGCACTGAAATCGCAAAATTTTGGCCGAGTAGTGGGTGATGATTTGACCCGTTGGCAAAAAGCGGGGCGTTCAAAGGGTAACGATTCAGGCTTGTTGTTTATCTTTAAACGTATCTCAGCCTATTACGCCCAGTTCTTCCCTGAAGGCGAAGAAGCCAAAGTGATTAAAGACTCTGATATTGAAGCCTTTTTGGATGTCATGGAGCAAGCGGGCTGGGAAGTGTCTACTTCAGAACAGTTAGTAGGATGCGGTAAGGTTCAGATATTTACCGAAGGTCAAAACTCATTAACACTCTGTGCAGACCAATGTGAAAGCTGTTTTGATGGTGAGTTACTGGTTAAACCGATGAGTTGGTTTGTGCGCGGTAATCATGCTGAGTTTGTCGAAAAAGCATCGCAGGCGGGCTTTATGGTCCACAAGGTAACAGATTATAAATCGATGGTGAAATACCACGGCGAGTACCTAATATTTCCTGCGAATGAAGGCAATCAATTAGCAGAGATTCCCCTCAGCTTTCAGGCATAATTTGCCCCCGTAAACAAAAAAGCATCAGATTCGTAGTGTCTCTGATGCTTTTTTAGTTTTAACAACTCACATTGGCTAGAAGCGATACTTCCAATAAACGCCGCCATAAATGCCGTTGTAGTCTTGCAGAACGTCACCCATGTTACTTACTTCATTATTGAAGAGATAATCATCTTCAGAGTAATCTTCGTAACGAACATTGAATTGAACGCTTTGATTGTCTGAGATTTCATAATCTGCAACACCTTCAAGACGCGATGATTTGTATTCATTGTCCGGATACTGATACCCGCTGGCCGTTGTTGACGATTTACTGTCTGCCTGACTATAGCTGTAGTCCAGAGAGAGGGTTAACTTGTCTTCAAGAAGCCCGTCTTTACTGACCCCAAAGCCAACGGTGGTTACATCGTCTTTCAGTTTTGTTTTGTATCTATCCCATCCAACGACATCCGAATTTGCTTGTTGCTGTTCTGAGCGAATGATTTGTTGGTTATAGAACACATGTCCATTCAAGCCCTCAGCGAGGTTGAAATTGACGCTTAAATCATAACCGTAGTCTTCACCCTCACTCAGGCCAATATCCGGTTTGTCATAATCATCATTGCCGTACCAGACTTCTGCGAGGAGTTGTACGTTTTCAGAGATGTCGTAACTACCGTCTCCGCGTAATTCTATGCGGTTTTTATCGGCTAAGTAGTATTGTCGTAAATTAGGCGAGTCGCTACTTGAATTTCGCCAAGAAGATCCATCTCGGAATGAGTAGGATAATTTACCGCCTAATTGCCATGGCGCTTCTGGACGATAACGAGCTCCGAAATACAAACTTTGCTCATCAATACTTTTACGATCAGCGTACTCTCGTTTGTCGTGCGTGTAGTCATAGCCCGCGTTCAATCTGATATCGCTGTTGAGGCGATGAGTGACCGAGGCTTCCAGTTTTGTTTTGGTGCGGTCATAGCTTTCGCGCGTTGCGCCAACCACATCGTTTCTATCAGACTTGTCGTCTTTGTCGGAGTAATCAGCAGACACTTTCAGAGCGGTATCACGTGATAGTTTGTTGTGATAATCCCCACTGACTTGCCAAGTACTGGTTTCACCGTGAAATGTATTTGAGTTAGAAGGGGACAACGCAAATGGTAGTAAACCTCCTTCAGATGTAGCTTGTGACCATAAAATCCGGCCATTGAAGGTTTGTTGGTTCACGCGATAATTACCGGACACAGCCAGCTGATGAAAATCGTTGTCAGGTTCGTTAGAAAGTTGGTTCGCATACGGGTCTGAAGTATCGCCATAGTAGAGCGCTGACATGTCATTGCGGAAGAAGGAACCGCGATAGGCAACATCAACCAACCAGAGATCTTCTACGTAGCTCATACCGACTTGGGTATTGAGTGTCTCATGGTCGACGGCCTTAGGAATGAATCCGGGGCCACTGCCATAACCCGGTATGGTTGATGAATAGAGGGACGTTGTGCCTTCTTTACGCTCATGTTTCATCGATGCATAGGGTTGCCAAGGTGATTTAGGCGTGTACTTGAGCTCAAACTTGAAGGTATCACGGGTAACTTCGTGATCATATTTGCTCAAAGCTCCACTCGTGAGTACGTTGTCACTCCCTTGGTAGGCACTTAATGATGAGCGATTCCAGTAGTAGGGCGTTTCGCTGTAACTTGTTACCAAACGAAAACCGTCATACTCTCCAATTTCCCATTGAATCAAGAAGCGTTGTAGCCCTAAGTCGTCAACAAGTAAGCGATTGTAGAAGCCATCATCTTCATAGCGTTCAATATCCGCATTCAGGCTTGCATTTAGGTGCTTGTTGTCTGAACTAGTGCCATGAAGAGGTGGATTCCAGTTATAGAATCGTGTTGAACCGTCGTTATCGAGATAACCGACGCCCACACTGACATCACCACTCCACAAACCATCGCTACTACAGTCAGTACAATTCCAGCGGCTGGTATCAGCCTCTTGGCTATTCTGCAGCGAATAATCCTCTGCGTGTACTTGTAGAGATAAAGCAAGGGAAATAGCAATACAGATTTTTGATAGTTTCATGCCACCCTCCTTAATATCTTAGCGTCTGACCGCGTGGGTGATTAGAGCCATGCACTTGAGTATGGCAGTTCATACAGCTACCACCACGAACCTTCAAGTCGTTTTCAGGCATCGCAACGTTAGCATGAGGAACGCGGTGACACTCCTGACATAGCATTGGTAGACGTTTGTTTAACATGGCTTTATTAACTGAACCGTGAGGAGAGTGACAGGTTGTACAATCTTCCGTAACGGGTTCATGTTCCCATAAGTTTGGACCGCGTTTTTCCGCGTGACACTCATAGCAGGTGTCATTAATTGATGACCAATTGAGGCTCGCTTCGTTGATTGTCTGGTGTGGGTTGTGACAATTCGAACAGGTCATCACACCATCCAGTACCGGGTGACTGCTGCGCTTATGAATGTCAGATTTGGCCTTAATATGGCAATCTGTACATTTATCCGCTTGCAACTCAGCGACCATCATAGGATCGTCCTTTTGATGCAACTGGTGACAGCTCGAGCACGATAGGCCTTCAAAAGCGTGCTCACTGCTGTGCCAAGTAGAACGCTTAGCATCTTGGTGGCACGACAAACACACGCTATTTTGTTTCTCTACAGGAACAGGGGAGTTAGGACCAAAGGTGATCATTGGCTCCCTTACTTGGCCTTTACGAGGATTACGTTCATGGTTATTTGCCGGGCCATGGCACGCCTCACACTGCTTATCGTTCATTGGCCCGTGAATATTGGCAGCTTTACCATGTACATTATCGAAAATACCCGTAGCAGGCTTATCAGACGTGTCATCATGGCATCGTAGACAGCCATCAGGACCACGACGAGAGTATTTCCCTTCTGAAAACTTCGTATCCAGTATGGCCTGTATCTCTTCTCTCGATAAGGTCGCTGCTTCAGGTTCTGCCTCGGGCTCGGTAACGTCTTCAGAGTTTACTGAAGAAATTACCCCAAACCCGAGTATTAACACCACTAACCACCGCTGAATGATTGCTCTCATAACAATTCCTTTTTCATCCTTAATCGTTAATTACTTATGATCAATGACGTTTTCAACGGTAGTCATATACCTTGTGAACCTTATCTACGCCCTGAGACTGCCCGATAGCGTGACATGTCGAACATTGCTCAGAGCCCATCGCTTCTGCTGCTGTGTCAGCACCAAAGACTGCGCCGTTATTTATCATATGGCTCAGTATTGCATCACCAGCTACAGTTTCTGGATCTGCGTCCGCGAGCGCTGATTCAAGGTGACATGCACCACAGGCGACTAGAGCCGGGCTGAAGTATTTTGTTTCTCCTGCTGTATTCATCGCCAATGATGGGCGTGTATTTTCCTGACTTGGCAGGTTAAATTGAGACGATGTATGGCAAGATTCACAATTGTTAATTGCTCCTGGGAATACCGCCTCACCATTACGATGAGACCCAAACGCATGATACGAGTGCACGTGGTATTTCAGATCTGCCGGTATGCCTGTGTAAAAAGATGGACGTTCTGAGTTATGGCAATTTTTACATTGCTGGAAATCAGTCGCCGCGTGAGAGTCTGCGTGGATTGTCAGCTCTTTATGACAACCGTTACAGCTCTCAATATCCGCGCCCATTGGAAGACTATGAGGAATTTCCACACCACCAATGCCGAAGGCTGATGAGGAGTTATTTGCTGCAATCATGAACGGACTCTTGATTAGATCAATACCGGTAAAGTTGACACACTCACTTAGCACGCCTTCTCTTCTGTCAGCACATAGAGGTACATCTGCAATGTTGACAGTCAGTTTCGAAGTGCTGGTTGGTTTGACATCAGAAGCACTGAGGTCTTTGTGACAGGTGAACATACCATCGCCTTCTGCAACACAGCCATTGCCAACCGCACCGTCTCCATACATGTTCAGATCAACGGTTGGGAGCGGCGATGGTGACGAGAAAGTTAACGGACTTAAATATGACAATAGAGGTCCTTCACCGTTATCCCAGTTAAGAAGAAGATAGAAGTGATCGTCATTATTGATATAAGGCCTAATGTCAGCCATCGAGCTTATACCCACACCGTCTTTCATGATGCGTACTTGAACTTCGAAGCTATCATCAATGAAACGCGCTTGTTCAATCGAGACGTCTAACGTATCTCTGGCGGTTGATAGGTTAGCTAAACGCATCATGTGAACCGTTTTAGCGCTTCTGCTTGCGTCTTCGCCAATGATTGGGTCGCCATTTTCGTCACGCTCATAAGGGCGATGACATCCGGTACAAGTATTTTGAGGGGAACCGTCTCGAATCCATGCAGTACCAACTTGATTTGCATGAGCTCCGCGATCACGGAACAAGTGACAGGTTTCACAGGCAACTTGGGTTGGGTGTTCAAACCAGTTGTTTGCATCCGAGGCTTTTGCTGTGTCACTCGAGTGACAAGTCGTACAGTTGCGCGCATCTTGTGGGAATGGGCTGCCCTCAACGACAAGACCGTCTATGTCAGTGACTAACTGTTCACTGTCATCAACAGGCTGCTTGTACGTAGTCAGGTCATTTCTGTCACTGCCAAGTTTAAATACATTGCCGTGATATTGGTGTACAACGGCCGCAAGAGGTCTACGAGCGGGTGCTGCACCTGGGTTACTATCGTTGTGACAAGACGTACAAACGGCGATGTTGTTGTCGATTGAACGATAACCCGGGCCATGATGAAGCGGTTCGTTCATATGACAATTCGCACAGGTTCCGTCTTCAATGACATTCCTCGTTACAGTGCTGTCTGAACTGGTACCTGGTACCCACTCATAAACATGGGTAAAACCGACTTCTTGGTCGCCATAAGCGAACACGATTCGGTGCAATTTATCTTCATCCCAGCTAATGTACCCGTCATTATCAGCGGAATCGGCAGGATACGGATCGGCGACTTTCAAAATGTCTGTAATTGCAAAGGTGTAACGATAGCCGTCGTCTGTTTTCTCTAAATCGCCATCCCAAACACTCTCCATTGATGCTCTGTTATTTGAAGCATCACTGGAGTGATGGAAACTTTTCCAGAAGGTATTGCCGTTACGCCCGTTATAGTCGTAAGCGGGGTCACTGGTATCTTCAACGTCACTGCGTGCCGGCATTGCTTTCAACACCGCGATTCTAAAGTCTTTATCGGTGTCGAACGTGTAGTCACGTCCAGCGCCGTCCAGAACGTTAAAGTCAACCACCAACTTTGTTTCAGTACCACTGTCGGAGGGCATAAGCATCGGAGTTTCGATTTCGACGCTGAATGAACTGACATCTGGCGGAGGGGTATTTTGATCATTTTTACCGCCTGGACCACATGCGGCCATCAACATGGCAAGGGTTGTGATGAAAAGTAGTTTTATATTGTTCATTTTCCCTCTCGCTTTCACCTAATAGATTTAAATAAAAGTGGGACTAATTTAGATACAACTTATTGAATTTTCGGCTCTGAGTATAAAGAGCCCATATAAAGTAGTTTGCTTTATTCTTGTTAGTTATCTTTTGGAGAGAGTGAACAACGACGGGTCAAAATTTACATTCCACTCTACCACCGACTGTTTTGAGTAAAGACATAAAACCGTGCTTCACAGCTCGCTAAAGAGATTTTTTGAGTGTTGTGATGTTGCTCAAAGTGTTGAATGTTATGGATTTTGTTGTTTTATTATGCATAACAATGACTTATAAAAAATAAGGTTATAATTTGCCTTTCTAATGTCAGCAAATTATAAGAGCGTGGTCTAATATGTATTGTGTATGTAAATGAGATGTTGTTTTGGACAGGTTGATATTGGAATTGCTTATAAGAAAGCGTTGGTTTAGCAGTGATTTGACTTGAGAATCGTCATGTTTATTCCATTTTCTTTCTAGTAGATTTTAGATACAGCCGCCTAGTTCTCACTGTCTTTCAATAATATTTAAGTTTAGGAATCGCAGCCTATGTGTTCTTCTTTGACAAAAATAACTCAAGCGTTGACGTTGATTACAGCAAACTTTCTTCTGGTTTCGTCAGTGCAAGCATCCGCTCCAGAATTAATCGAGCGTTTGGAATGTGAGGCATGCCATGGACCGGGTGGGGTATCGACAAATACCAATATTCCTTCTATTGCGGGCTTACCTGAATTTAATTTCACTGACCAAATGTTGCAGTACGCAGAAGGTAGACCTGCTGATACCGTTAAGCATGTTTATGGTGATACGAGCAAAAGTGGTGACATGGCGACTATTGTGAAATCGCTTTCCGAAGAAGAAGTGGAAGAGTTAGCTGCACACTATTCACAGCTTGCATTTGTTCGTGCGAAACAAGACTTCGATCAGTCACTGGCTGATAAAGGGAAAATGATTCACGAGAAAAATTGCGACAGCTGTCATGTGGATGGAGGCAGCGATCCGATGGATGAAACCTCGATTCTAGCCGGCCAGCAAAAAGGCTACTTGCTAACCACGCTCAAGCAGTTCCATAGCGGTGCTCGTTCTGTAGATAAGAAAATGGATAGCGCTGTTAAAGGGTTAAGTGAAGACGATTTGGTTGCACTGTCTGAATATTACGCAAGTTTCCAATAAATCAATCACTGGCAAGGTGGAGCAAACTATATGGGATGGTGGAGTCGACCTAATAAAAAATGGATGCTCGGCATCCCGCTTGGTGGTGTAGTCGCCTTTATCTTAGGCGTGGGCGCACTAGGCGCTTACCATGGCGTTATGAATTATTCCAACACCAACGACTTCTGTTTCGGATGCCACATTGGGATGGATACGATCGTGGAGGAATATCAAGCGTCAATACATTACAACAACTCAAAAGGTGTGATTGCCGCGACATGCAGTGACTGTCATGTTCCGAGAGAGTTTATTCCCAAAATGATCGTTAAAATCACCGCGACAGCGGATATCTTCCATAAATTGAAAGGCGATATTACGCTGGAAAACTTTGAGTCAGAACACCGGCCAAGGCTTGCGGCAATCGTAACGGAGGAGTTTGTCGCCAATAAGTCCAAGCAATGTAAATACTGTCACCAGGTTGATCGCATGGACTTCGAAGCGCAAGGTCGTACGACGGCTCGTCGACACCAAATGATGGAATCACGAGATCAATCGTGTATCGATTGTCATGCTGGTATAGCGCACAAGTTACCAGAGGATGAGCCAGAAGAAGTCGAAGAAGAAATGGTTGAAACCACCGCTATGGTTAATTGATTCTTCTTAAAGCTCTGATAAGTATAAAGTATGGCTGCCTAGTGGTCTGAGTTTTCTTCCGCTTGGTTAGCCATCGCTTTCACCATGCCATTAAATATGAACAAGTGGGCCGGCATCATGGCAAACCAGTAAAGCAGCCCCAGAAAACCTTGCGGATGCCACCATGCCGTTATGTCCAGCTCTCGCACATCTCCTTCATCTTTTATACTGATTTCCAAGCGCCCAAGCCCGGGTCCTTTCATGCCGAAAAACAGAGATAAGAATTGGTTTTCTTCACACCGGATGACTTTCCAAGAGTCAATGAAGTCGCCCACTTTGAGTTCGGGGCCGAGAGGGGAGACTCGAACGGGTTTCCCGCCACCAAAAAAGATATCCAGCCATTCACGGGTTCGCCAAAGAATATTTGCAAAGTAGTATCCTTTCTCTCGGCTACCAATTTTCTGAGCAACTTTCCACAACGCCTCAGCAGATGCTTTGGTTTTTATGCTGGCTCCTGCTTGCTTAGGAAAGTAGCCATATCCTGGTTGCCAGCGTTTTAGTGCCGCTGGCTCAAATCCCCAAACATTGCTACGTACAAACGTTCCCTCGTGTGCAATTGCCTCTGTTACCGATTGTTCATAACTGATCATTTCTTGTGGAAACCGAGTCTCAATCGCGACCGAATCAGCGATGTAATCGTGTTCTAATCCGGCGAGTAGTGCCTTGCCAATACTTGATGGAACGGAAGTGATGAGCCCGAGCCAGTGCGACGCCATTTTAGGGGTAAGCAGTGGGGTAGACCACAACCGGTATGGCTTATTCGTCGCTTGGCATATAACGCGAAATTGTTCTCTGTAACTTAATGTATCTGGCCCTCCCACTTCGTAGATCTTACTTTCCTCCGGTGGTGGTTCTGCCGCAAGGGAGAGTAAGTAATGATTCAGATTAGGCAGAGCTATCGGGTTGGCTTTAGAGTCCACCCATTTTGGTGTGACTAAAACAGGCAGGTTGTAAACGAAGTCACGCATTATTTCAAAAGCCGCAGAACCCGGGCCGATAATCACACCAGCGCGCAATTCTGTGACCGGAACTCCGGACTGGCGAATGATTTTTCCGGTTGCTTTTCGCGCGGCTAAATGGCGCGAATTTCCCGTTTGGGGCTGAATTGCACTGAGATAAATAACGTGTTTAACGCGACTTTTTTCTAAGGCGAACTTAAAATTCAGTGCAAGGTTGAGCTCGTATTCGACAAAGTCATCTCCCTGAGCCATTCCGTGCACCAAAAAAAAGACCAAATCAAAGTCATTCACAATAGATAATGTTGCCTCAGCGTCGGCTAAATCCAGGTATTTCAGCGTCAGGTTTGGATGAGGGCGCGATCTTGATTCTAAATAATCGATATGTCGCGCCGCTGCTGTGACGCTGTAACCTTTATCTAGTAAAAGAGGGAGAAGTTGAGAGCCTATGTATCCAGACGCGCCAAGTACCAACACCTTTTTCATTCTTTGTCCTTTTTTTGTTGGTGGAATTATCACCACTAGGTATAATCATGAGACACTTTTCCATTTCTTTCAATAAGTTGTCGTTGGAGTGCTCGTGTCTTTTTTTTCTCAGCTTTTAATTCACGCCGATAAGGCATTTTTACGTCGTTTGTTCGCGATAGCGCTTCCAATCACTCTTCAAAGCATTATGTTTTCCAGCCGCAGCCTGGTCGATGTATTAATGCTCGGCCAGCTTGGTGAGGCTGAAATTGCCGCCGTTGGGGTGGCCGCCCGAGCTACGTTTGTCACGACAATTATGTTGGTGGGTGTCACGACTGGTGGAGCTTTGTTAACCGCTCAATATTGGGGGGCTGGGGACAAAGCGGGCGTAAGGGAGAGTACATCTCTTACCTGGGTGATATCAATGGTGTTTGCTGCAATGGCCGTTTTCCTGTTTGTGGTCTTTCCTGATCCAATCATGAGCTTAACCACTGACTCACAGCAGGTTATTGATCTGGGGGCAAACTATTTGGTGGCGTCTTCAGCCAGTATGTTTGCTGTTGCCTGTGTTGCCAGTATGGCCGTTGGTTTGCGAGCGATGCATCAACCGGGCTTAAGCACATTCTTTAGTGGTATTGGTATCGTCTCGAACGTGTTCCTGAACTGGGTGTTGATTTTCGGTCACTTGGGTTTTCCTGCACTTGGTATTACCGGGGCTGCAATCGCGACTGTTATCAGCGGTGCCATCGAAGTGGGCTGTCTATTCGGGTATTTATGGGCTAAGAAACATATTCTTGCGTTTGGATGGAATGACATCCGAGCGGGATTAGTATTTGAAAAAATTACGCGCTTTCTTAGTTTGTCATTACCAACGACATTTAACTTTCTGGCATGGGCTGGTGGACTATTTGTTTATCATGCGATTATGGGACAAGCGGGCGTCCAGGGCTTGGCGGCTCTCTCAGTCATGACCCCCGTTGAATCCATAGCGTTGGCAATGATGATCGGTTTGTCGAACGCAGCTGCCGTTTTGGTGGGCAATCAGTTAGGCGCAAAGAATTTTGAACCTGTTTACTACCAAGCTTGGGCAACACTGATTTTGAATCTGATTATTGCCGTGGTGGTTGCCTTATTACTGTTGGTTTCAAACCAGTGGATACTGAATGCGTTCAGCGCTTTGACGCCAGAAACGCGTCAGTTATCAGAGCAATTTATGCTGATTCTGGCGATTGGTGTGATACTACGTTCCATTCCAATGATGGTCATTGTCGGTGTTCTTCGGGCGGGCGGCGATGTTAAATTCTGCCTCTATCAGGACTTAATAGCACAGTGGGTTATTGGTATCCCTCTTGCTGCCTTCGCTGCTATTTACCTTGGTTGGGAACCGCAATGGGTGTACCTACTCTTTTTGACCGAGGAAGTGGTTAAGTGGGCGATTTCCTTACCTCGTGTGAGAAGTAAAAAGTGGATGAAAAACCTAATCGGTAGCTAATCATACAAATGGAGAAAATCGATTATTACTGGTAGGAATTTGCTTTTAATTTCAACAAAAATAGTTTGAGAAAGTGAATCGAGTTGCATTTGCGGTTTGATAATGTGATCTAGTATTCAAAATACTTCCTACTGGTCCGATTTTAGTGTAGATTCTTATCCCAATTTTAAATACCTGTTGAGCGGCTATATTAATGTTAAGACTGTCAGACCTATGTAAAGGCTATGTAGATGGGGGAGAGTTTCACCCAGTTTTACAAGGGGCAGAATTAACATTACAACGCGGTGAGCAAGTCGCTCTTATGGGTGAGAGTGGTTCAGGCAAAAGTACCTTACTTAATTTGATTGCTGGTCTGGACACGGTGGATTCCGGAGAAATTCAGTTTGTCGGTTTTTCGATGCATGATGCTCCGGAGCATTTGAGAACACTCTATCGCAGAAATAACATCGGCAATATTTTCCAGCAATTTAACCTCCTTCCTACGCTAAACATTGCGGATAACATTCGTTTTTGCCGCCAACTAAAAGGCTTGCCGGAAGATCAAGGTTTGTGGCGTCAGATTCTCTCCGCACTCGACTTGATGCCGCTTCTTGGCCGTTATCCTGAAGAAGTCTCTGGTGGCCAGCAACAACGCGCTGCGATTGCACGAGCTCTTTACATGGAACCGCAAATTCTCTTGGCCGATGAGCCAACCGGAAGTTTGGATGAACGAAATGCCGAAGCGGTGATGCGTTTATTAACCACGCTTGCGCGCCAACTGAATTGTACATTGTTGTTGGTGACTCACAGTGAGAAGGTCGCTGACCATATGGAAGGTAAAATCCGACTGCAAGGGGGACAACTGCATGTTATGGCCCGTAGTTAAGGCACTACTCGGTCATTACCGTCGTTACCCACTGCAAATTATTCTCGTCTGGTTAGGTTTAACTTTAGGCGTATCTCTTCTGGTTGGCGTTACCTCGATTAACCAGCATGCAAAACAGAGCTATACAACGGGAGAGAGACTTTTCTCTAATCCGTTGCCTTACCGAATTAGTACCAAGCACTCCGCTAATAAAGTTCCTCAGGGTTTTTATATCCAGCTGCGCCGCGCTGGCTTCAATCAATGTGCCCCGTTTGATGTGATCCATTTAGACGCTAAGTCAGACATGAATCTGATGTTGGTCGGTATTGATCCTGTCGCGATGATTCCTCTTCAGCAAGGAAAATCATTAGGGGAAATGCCGATTCTGTCCATAATGAAGCCTCCTTATCCAATTCTGATCAGTCAAGACTTGGCTTCTTACATGGAATGGCAAGATGGTGACTTTATTGAGATGAACGATGGCAGCCGTCTGGGCCCGCTTCAAGTCGACCAGAATAGTTTGCTTTCCGGTACTAGGCTGATTACTGATATTTCTTTACTACGCATGTTGAAACGCAGCTCGGGCTTGTCTTCGATTTTGTGTGGTGAAATGTCAGAAGAAAAGCTGTCGGCACTGAAAAAAATGCTACCCAATGGCATGACGCTGACTCATAACACGCGCAACGAATTAGAGTCTTTGACTAAAGCGTTTCATATGAACTTAACGGCAATGGGAATGCTGTCGTTTTTAGTCGGACTGTTTATCTTTTATCAAGCCATGTCTCTGTCTCTGATTCAGCGACAACGCTTAGTAGGGATATTACGCCAAGCGGGTGTAAGCGGAACTCAACTTGCGCAAGCTTTATTACTTGAACTGTCTATTCTTGTGACGGTCGCTTGGGCATGTGGCAACTTTTTGGGGGTAATACTCGCAAATGAGCTTATCCCAACGGTGTCGACAAGTTTAAGTGATTTGTATGACGCTAACGTCGGTTTGTCTATCGGTTGGTCATGGAAGTCAAGCATATACAGCTTAATCATGTCAGCGATGGGTGCGCTAATTTCGTGTTTATGGCCGTTAATACGTCTACTTAAATCACAACCTATTCGCTTATCGTCTCGTCTTTCTTTGATGCGTTTTGCTGGTCGAGAGTTCTCTTGGCAAGCGTTGGCTGCATGTGCTTTTTGTGTTGCTGCGGTCGCCGTGTATCAAGCACCAAAAACACAGGAGATTGGCTTCACTATTGTCGCGCTGATGATGTTAAGTGTTGCCCTCGTAATGCCATTTATCATGTGGCATCTATTTCAGAGTTTTTCGTACTCACTGCGCTGGGTGCGCGTCCGGTGGTTCTTCGCAGATGCTGCGGCTAGCATGAGTTACCGCGGAGTCGCGAGCATGGCATTCATGCTTGCACTTGCTGCAAACATTGGCGTTGAAACCATGGTCGGTAGTTTTAGAGACACCACCGACAAATGGCTTAACCAACGCTTGGCAGCGGACATTTATATTTACCCAAATAACAATAATGCGGCTCGCATGAGTGGTTGGTTACAGCAGCAGCCTGAAGTGAAGTCTGTGTGGTGGCGTTGGGAAAAAGATTTACCAACGGATAAAGGCGTTCTGCAGGTTGTGAGCACTGGTGCTTCTGAAGGGGAACTCGATTCTCTAACGGTTAAGCTGGGTGTGCCTAGTTACTGGTATCAGTTACACCATGGCAAAAGTATCATGGTTAGTGAGTCGATGGCGTTAAAGCTCGACATTCGACCTGGTGATGTGATTGATCTACATGCTCCGCTTGGTGACGGGTGGCAAGTTGCGGGTGTTTATTATGACTATGGTAACCCCTATAACCAAGTAATGATGTCTCACCGAAGTTGGCTGTATGCTTTTGCAGGTACGGGGAACGTGGGACTTGGCGTCGTTCTTGAAGATAACGTCAATGGTGAAGGACTGAAAAACCGATTAGAAAATGTGTTCCGCTTATCTCAGGACCGCATTTTTGATGATAGTAATATTTATAACCAAGCAATGCGTGTTTTTGATCATACGTTTGCTATCGCGGGTACGCTGGGCAACATCACGCTTATCATCGCTGTTTTCGGCTTGTTCTTTGCGACCCTGGCAGGTGAACTCTCTCGGCAGCGTCACTTCTCACTCCTCAGGTGCATGGGTGTGTCCGGTAAAGAGCTTGTTTTACTCGGTGGCTTACAGCTGTTCGCGTTTGGGGCGATATCGGCGCTGATCGCCGTGCCTCTGGGCTTAGCGCTGGCTCATGTGATTGTGGACATTATTATCAGACAATCTTTTGGCTGGTCACTGGAGTTACAGACGATCCCATGGGAATACGCCAAGACGATCGCTTGGGCAATGCTGGCTATCATGGCGGCAGGTGCCTTGCCTGTTATTAGAATGATCAAAAGTACACCAATGAAGTCATTGAGGGATGCGTTGTAGTGGTAAAAAAGAACTCCAAAAAGCGCTTCTTAGCAGCAGTATTGTCTATTGCGGCAGTGGTTGTACTGCTAGGCTCTCTATACTTGCCGTTTTGGTCGGAAGACACGGTTACTCAAGAGAGTGATATTAACTCGATACTGACCAGAGAGAATAACACTATCTTTGAGCCAGTTTTGCCTGATGAACATGTTTCACTGCCAGCCGATTTTAAGTTTCATCCCAAATACAAGCACGAATGGTGGAATTACTTCGCTAAGCTGCAAGATAAGAACGGCGGGGTTTATAACGTTCAGTGGAGTTACTTTAGAGTAGCGACAGATGAACGTGAAACCAGAGGCTGGCAAAATCCTCAGCTATATATCTCACACATCGTCATTAGCCATGGTTCTCAGGTGTGGAAAGAGCAACGTGTTGCGCGAGGTGGCATAGGTCAGGCTGGGATGCAGAATCATCCCTTTAGTCTATGGATTGACAATTGGAACTGGCGCTCTCTTGGCACAACGCCTTTCCCTGGCAAACTTATTGTTGCGACGGATGAATTCAGCGTTGACCTTAACACACAGACGAACGGCCCATTTGTCGTCAATGGCGACAGAGGCTTTCAGGTCAAGCATGCTTTGCAGTCGGTTGCCTCGTTTAGCTTTAGTGCTCCTTTTCTTAATGTGAAAGGCAGTTTGAATATTGATGGTCAACGGATCCCGGTATCAGGCACGGCCTGGACTCAAAAAGAGTGGGGCAGTGGTCTGATAGGAGAAGGGCAACAAGGTTGGGACTGGTTCACATTCAACTTAGATGATGGCAGAGCGCTGACGGTCAGCAGGTATCGTCATCACGGTCAAATGCCTCATATATTCGGCACCTTATCAACACGTTCAGGTAAAGTGATCAATCTGTCAGAGAAAGATATCACGCTTCAACCGATAAAAGTGACCAGCTTGTCTAACGGAAAACGGCTGCCATTACAATGGGTTATCAATGTGCCAGAATACGATATTGACTTGACGACACGTGTCGTTAACACCAATATGTGGCTCCCTTTTGTTATCCCATATTGGGAAGGTCCTACGTTAGCATCGGGCTCTAACGAGGCTTGGGGATTTATGCAATTAACTGGCTACTAGTTGTTTGCTAACTACCCTTCGGTTTTTATTTAAATAGCCACCCTTGAGGTGGCTTTTTTGTTCCTGTAGCTTGATAGAGATAGGATTATTCTCAGTGTTTATCATAAGTATTTTAATCATGTTATGCTGAATTATGAGTAATACTGATTAATAAATAGCAAAGAAGCGATATGCAATTGGTCGTAACGTCTACAAAGTTATTGTTGGAAAATACGATATGTTGCAAATCAAACATCGGAAATAACGAAGTTTATACTCTGAACAAGCGATTATTCTAAAGTTTCTTACAGCTATAAACTCAGATCATTCTTTGTCGATCGTTTATGAAGATAATAAATATAAGGGTTAATGTATGAACGATGCTATTCGTGACTTTTTCAAAATGGAATCCGCAGGAGGCATTCTTCTCGTGATTGCAGCGGCGATCGCGATGACCATTGCAAACACACCTCTGGGCGAAACTTATCAATCTTTTCTGCATACTTATGTTTTAGGTATGTCCGTATCTCACTGGATCAATGACGGCCTAATGGCGGTGTTTTTCCTATTAATTGGTCTTGAGGTTAAACGAGAGTTACTTGAAGGTGCACTGAAATCAAAAGAAACAGCGATCTTCCCTGCGATTGCAGCGGTAGGTGGTATGTTGGCACCCGCTCTTATTTATGTCGCATTTAATGCGAGTGACGCTGAAGCGGTTTCTGGCTGGGCAATCCCAGCGGCAACAGATATCGCATTTGCATTGGGTATTATGGCGCTTCTGGGTAAACGTGTCCCGGTAAGCCTGAAAGTATTCCTGCTGGCTCTGGCTATCATTGATGACTTAGGTGTTGTGGTTATCATCGCGCTGTTCTATACGGGCGATCTATCGACAATGGCTTTGCTAGTTGGTTTTGCCATGACTGGTTTACTGTTCGTGTTGAACGCTAAGAAGGTGACCAAACTAACACCATATATGATTGTGGGTGCCATCCTTTGGTTTGCCGTTCTTAAATCGGGTGTTCACGCGACGCTTGCTGGTGTGGTGATCGGTTTTGCTATCCCACTTCAAGGTAAGCCGGGCGAGCATTCACCGCTGAAACACATGGAGCATGCTCTTCACCCATACGTGGCGTTTGGTATTCTTCCGCTGTTTGCGTTTGCAAACGCTGGTATTTCGTTAGAAGGCGTATCTTTATCTGGCTTAACTTCAATGTTGCCATTAGGTATCGCGCTTGGTTTGTTGGTTGGTAAGCCTCTGGGTATTTTCACCTTCAGCTGGGCGGCAGTGAAGCTAGGTGTGGCGAAGCTGCCAGAAGGTATCGGCTTCAAACATATTTTCGCGGTGTCTGTGCTTTGTGGTATTGGTTTTACGATGTCTATCTTTATCTCGTCACTTGCATTCGGCAATGTGAGTCCGGAGTTCGATACTTACGCACGACTAGGTATTTTGATGGGGTCAACAACTGCAGCGATAATCGGTTACGTGTTACTTCACCTGTCTTTACCAAAAAAGGCACAAGCGTAAAAACTTAATCCAATGAAAAGCCTCCCAAAAGGGAGGCTTTTTTATGCCTGTCATCTTGTAGGTAGAGCTAAGAGAAATGTTCCAGACGAAAAAAAGCCCAGTCGAAAATTTGACTGGGCGGATACAAACATAGGAGTTAATAAGAAAAAAGCAGCAACGTAACAATCAGATGGAAAAGTTTGACGGCCAGTGAAACTTAAAATGCCCTAGTTGTTACATATATTCAGACCGAGCTTTCCCCAAACAGTTCCATTTTTTTGGAAAATATTTTCCTAAAACATGTCGTTTTTTGATGTGTCAATTTAAGTCATTGTATCTGCGGGTAATATCACCATAAGTTTATCGCCAGTAATCCAAGGAGCTGCTTGAGTTCATCCATGCGGATTTTAACCGCACTAAAATTACTCTGTTTAAAATTTATCTTGGTTAAACGTTGAACATTTTTATTGAAAGAATAAGTTTTGAAAATGTGATGTTAATCGTTTGTTAATCTCGCTGTTCGCGGTATATTTTAAACAGTTGTTTAATACGAGTGATTAAAATGGCCCCAAGAACTTCAACAAAAGAAAAAATACTCAATGTCGCAGAAGGGTTGTTTGCAGAGTATGGGTTCAATGATACATCACTGAGAACCATTACTGGCAGAGCGAATGTAAACCTTGCATCAGTCAATTACCATTTTGGTGATAAAAAGACGCTGGTTAGGGCGGTTTTAGACCGATACCTAGAAGCACTGATGCCGAGTATCAAGACCTCTCTAGTCGAACTGAACACGCGCGATAATTACACGATGGAAGAAGTGTTTGAATCGCTGAGATTGCCTCTAGCTACACTTAATGAAGTAAGACCAAATGGTACAGCGTTGTTTATGCTATTGCTGGGCCGCGGTTATACGGATGTGCAGGGACATTTACGTTGGTTCATCACCACTCGTTACGACGAAGTATTGAAGTTATTTACTACCTCTATCATGAAAGCGAACCCAGAGCTAACGGAAGAGCTACTGTTCTGGCGATTACATTTCACGCTCGGAACGTGCGTTTTCACGATGGCATCTAGTCAAGCGCTACTAGAGCTTTCAGAAAGTAAATTCGATCAAGAAGTCGATATTAAGTCTGTAGTCGATTTGTTAATTCCTTACTTGTCAGCAGGAATGTCAGCGAAGTAAATGACTCGAACAAGTAAGCTGTTAGTTAAACCAATAATAAATTATGCCGTAAGGTGACGTGAACAAAAGGATCTGAACAATGAGCTCTCTACGAAGAAAATGGATTAGTGACCCAGCATTTAAAATGTTTAAAAAAGTACTACCTCCGTTGTCCAGCACTGAAAAAGAAGCAATGGAAGCAGGTAGTGTTTGGTGGGATGCAGAGCTATTTTCCGGCAAACCAAACTTTAAAACGCTGCACCAATACCCAACTCCGAAGTTAACAGCAGAAGAGCAGTCCTTTATGGACAATGAGCTCGTAACCCTACTCGACATGCTTGACGATCAAAAGATCGTAAAAGAAGACCGAGACTTATCTCCAGAAGTGTGGGAATTCTTACGTAAAGAGCGTTTCTTCTCTCTGATTATCTCTAAAGAATATGGCGGTCGCGAGTTTTCTTCACATGCTAACTCTACGATTGTTTCGAGCATTGCGACTCGAAGCATCAGTGCGGCTGTATCGGTAATGGTTCCAAACTCATTGGGTCCAGGTGAGCTTCTTTCTCACTATGGTACACAAGAGCAAAAAGATTACTGGTTGCCTCGTCTTGCTGACGGTACTGATATTCCATGTTTCGCGCTAACAGGCCCAGAAGCAGGTTCTGATGCGGGCGGTATCCCAGATCAAGGCGTTGTTTGTTACGGTAAGCATAACGGTGAAGAAGTGCTGGGTATTCGCCTGAGCTGGAACAAGCGCTACATTACACTAGCGCCAGTAGCGACGGTTTTAGGTCTCGCATTTAAACTTCAGGATCCTGACGGCCTGCTTGGTGACAAGAAAGATGTGGGTATCACATGTGCTCTGATTCCTGCCGATCACGAAGGTGTTGAGATCGGTGAGCGTCACGATCCACTTGGTTCTGCATTCATGAATGGTCCAACCCGTGGTGAAGATGTCTTTATTCCAATGGATTGGTTAATTGGTGGCGCGGATTACGCAGGTAAAGGCTGGCGTATGCTGGTTGAATGTTTGTCGGCTGGTCGCGGTATTTCACTGCCAGCGCTTGGTGCCGCTATCGGACACCTAACAACCAGAACAACGGGTGCTTATGCATACGTTCGTAAACAGTTTGGTATGTCTATCGGTAAATTTGAGGGTGTGGCAGAAGCAATGGGTCGCATCGGCGGTCTAACTTACCTTCTTGAAGCGACACGCACACTGACAACTACTTCGCTAGACATGAAAGAAAAGCCGGGTATCGTCACTGCTATTGCTAAATATCATATGACCGAGATAGCACGTACGCTTCTTAATGACTCGTTCGATATTCACGCTGGTCGCGCAATCCAAGATGGCCCGATGAACTACCTGGCGAAGCATTACGTGGGTATTCCAGTTGCGATTACCGTAGAAGGTGCAAACATTCTGACACGTAACCTGATGATCTTTGGCCAAGGTGCGACTCGTTGTCATCCATACGTACTAAAAGAGATGGAAGCAGCAGCAAACCCAGATGCAGAGCAAGGTGCGAAAGAGTTTGATGATCTGCTGTTCAAACACATTAAGCATGCGACAGGCAACACATTTGGCGCATTGGGTGCCGCACTAACAGGTTCTCGCTTTATCAAAGCGGAAATGAGCGGTCCAACTAAGAAGTACTACAAAGACATCACGCGTCTAAGCCGAGATCTTGCTGTAAGTGCAGACTTCGCTATGTTGACACTAGGTGGCGATCTGAAGCGTAAAGAGATGATCTCTGCACGTTTAGGTGATGGCTTAAGCTTCTTGTACATGGCATCAGCAGCACTTAAGAAATACGAAGATGAAGGCCGTCAGCAAGGCGATCTAGACTTCGTTCACTACGCAGTTCAGCACTGTTTGTACAATGCGGCTAAGTCACTAAACGAAGCTTATACTAACTTCCCAGTGAAATATGTTGGTGGTGTACTTAAGGGGCTGCTATTCCCACTGGGCAACCACTTCAACAAGCCTAGCGATGAGCTGAGCATGCGTATTGCAGAGGCAATGATGACACCTGGTGCACAGCGTGATCGCTTGACGCATCTATGCTACGTAGGTAAAGCAAAAGATGACAATATTGGTTTGATGGAGAAAGCTTTCCTTGCGATGTACGATATCAAACCTTTAGAGCGTAAGCTTATCAAGGGCGTTAAAGATGGTAAGGTTGCTCGTAAAGGTCTGCTGAATGATCGTTTACAGCAAGCTCTCGACGCTGACGTTTTAACTCAGGAAGAAGTTGATAAGATTAAAGCGGCAGACAAATTACGCTACAAGGCGATTCAAGTAGACCATTTCAGCCATGACTTTTCGGAACTTCGTACCGATGCGCCAAAAAAGTCACATCTGAACTCAGCCGCTTAACAAGCGAATAAAGATATCGATAAAAGCACCTCTCGGAGGTGCTTTTTTGTTTCGCTCGTTTAAAAATTAGCAGTCTAGTGCTCCAACCACTTGCATTTTCGAAGCATTTTTACAGAAATTAGATGCGAACTCGAAGCGAAACTTTTATCCTTACAAGGTTTTTTAAAGGAAGTTGAATATGATCATCAAACCTAGAATTCGTGGATTTATCTGTACTACTACGCACCCTGTTGGTTGTGAAGCTAATGTAAAAGAACAAATTGCTTACACTAAAGCGCAAAGCCCAATTAAAAACGCTCCAAAACGCGTTCTTGTTGTGGGTGCATCAAGTGGCTACGGTCTATCTTCTCGTATCGCTGCGGCATTTGGTGGCGGTGCATCAACTATCGGTGTGTTCTTTGAAAAAGAAGGCACAGAGAAGAAGCCAGGCACTGCAGGTTTCTACAACGCTGCCGCTTTCGAAAAATTGGCGCGTGAAGAAGGCCTATACGCGAAAAGCCTGAACGGCGATGCTTTCTCAAACGAAGCAAAAGAGAAAACAATCGAGCTGATCAAGCAAGACCTTGGTCAGATTGATATGGTGGTTTACTCACTGGCGTCTCCAGTACGTAAATTGCCAGAAACAGGTGAACTGATTCGTTCATCTCTAAAGCCTATCGGTGAAACTTACACTTCGACAGCGGTTGATACCAACAAAGACGTTATCATCGAAGCGAGCGTTGAGCCTGCAACAGAAGAAGAGATCAAAGACACAGTAACCGTAATGGGCGGTGAAGACTGGGAACTTTGGATCAACGCACTTTCTGAAGCTGGTGTACTTGCAGAAGGTTGTAAGACAGTAGCATACAGCTACATCGGTACTGAGCTAACTTGGCCAATCTACTGGGATGGCGCACTAGGTAAAGCGAAAATGGACCTGGATCGCGCAGCAACAGCACTTAACGAGAAGCTAGCACAAACTGGTGGCAGCGCGAACGTTGCGGTTCTTAAATCTGTTGTAACTCAGGCAAGTTCTGCAATTCCTGTGATGCCGTTGTACATTGCAATGGTGTTCAAGAAGATGCGTGAAGAAGGCGTACACGAAGGCTGTATGGAACAAATCTACCGTATGTTCAGCCAGCGTCTATACAAAGAAGATGGCTCTGCGGCAGAAGTGGACGACATGAACCGTCTTCGTCTGGACGACTGGGAACTTCGTGAAGACATCCAGCAACACTGTCGTGATCTATGGCCACAAATTACGACTGAAAACCTAAAAGAGCTGACTGACTACGTTGAGTACAAAGAAGAGTTCTTGAAGCTATTCGGTTTTGGTGTTGACGGTGTGGATTACGAAGCAGACGTGAACCCAGCAGTAGAAGCAGATTTCATTCAAATCTAAAGGCTATTGTTTAGGTCGAACCTATTCCTGATATAGCAAATGGTTTTGATATAGTAAAAAGGCGCTCATTGAGCGCCTTTTTTATGTTTGAACGTTGATAAATCAACTCAATATGATGAGAATTGTACCCGCGAGCGTCATTAAAATATTCGCTATTGCGTAAGTACCAGCGTAGCCCAATGCAGGAATAGTCGACTTCGCGTAGTCATTTACCACGTCCATGGCTGGCGCACACGTACGGGCACCAATAATGGCACCAAAAAGTAATGCTCGGTTCATTTTAAGCACATAGGCCCCGACAAGATAAGCGAGTGCCACAGGAACCACGCTGACAATAAAGGCGATGCCAATGACTTTCGGGCCGACTTGTGTCAGGTGCTCAAACATTTTCCCACCAGCGCTGAGTCCGATGCCGACCATAAAGAACATCAAACCAAGGTCCTTAACCATGTTCAGTGCCCCTTGTGGGACGTAGCCAAAAGTAGGGTGGTTGGCACGTAAGAAGCCCAAGGTAATCCCCGAAAGTAACAAGCCTACTGCGTTACCTAAACTGAACGACACCTGGCCAAATGTCATCGTGATCAGACCAAACATAATGCCTAGGATGAAGAAGCTGCAAAATGCCAATAAGTCTGCCATTTGGCTGTGGATCGAGATGAAACCAATTTTTTCTGCAAGGCCGTGTACTCGGCTTTTTTCGCCACTGACCTGAAGCACGTCACCTTTGGCGAGCACTATGTCCAAATCCATTGGCATTTCAATCTGTGCGCGTACTACTCGGTTTAAGAAACAACCAAACTCTGACAAGTTAAGATCAGACAAGCGTTTACCGGCAATCGCGTCACTTTTTACGACGATTTCTTCTTCCACAATGCGCAAATCGAGCAAGTTACGGTCAAAAACCTCTTTGCCGTTACGGAAACTTGAATCCAATCTAGCGTGGCTATCCGGGAAGCCAACAAGTGCAATCTCATCGCCTTCTTGGAGGATAGCGTCACCATCAGGGTGGGCGAGAATGCCATTGCGGCGAATTCGCTCAATGTAACAACCTGTTTGTCGGTAAATACCCAGTTCACGCAGGTTTTTACCATCTGTCCAGTCGATCAATTCAGGTCCAACTCGATACGCTCGAATGATCGGAAGATAGACTTTTCTCTGCCCTGAGTTACCAAGCCCACGCTCTTGAGCAATTTGTTGCGCTGAATCAGACAGGTTTTGTTTCTGAAGTCTTGGTAGCAATTTGGCGAACATGATCATGCTTATTAAGCCGATCAGATAAGCCATTGCGTAGCCGACAGATAAGTTTTCTAATACCAGAGCAAAGTCCATATTGCGTGGTATCGTCGCCAACCCTGAGTTAAGCGCGTCTTGTGCACCTACAAGTACAGGGGTTGCCGTTAATGCGCCCGCCATCATACCTGCTGAAAGGCCAAAATCGAGTCCAAAATAATGGCTTAATCCATAAGTTAAACATACCGCTGAAACCAGTACGGTCATACTCAGAATGAAGTAGTGCTTCCCGTCTCTAAAAAAGATACCAAAGAAGTTAGGGCCTGCTTCAATACCTACGCAGTAGATAAACAGCATAAAGCCAATAGTTAACGCTTCTGCATTAAAAGAGAAGCCTAAATGGCCCATGATAAGCGAAGTGATGAGAACCCCGATGGAGTTACCTAGTTGTAAGTTACCAAATCGGATTTTTCCGAAGGCAAGGCCGATGGCTAATACGACGAAGATTAGGAGGATTGGGTTTTGTTCGAGAAGATATACGACGTCTATGTTCACTGTGTGGCTCGGTAAAGTGTGTGCCAAGAAAGATTAGAGTGGCGAATTGTAACTAAATATAGCAAAAAGATAAGTGAATTTTTTTATGTTTTTCCATTAGTTGACTTAGGGGAATAACTATATGAAAAATAATAAAAAAGCCGCACTGAGATGCGGCTTTTAAAAAACTGTACTTTTTTATTACGCTACGTCGAATAAACCTAGGTGCTCTTTCGCGTAAGCTTCAAACTCATCACAACCACCAATGTGCTCTTGGTCGATGAAAATTTGAGGAACAGTTGCAACTGGTTTGCCTACTGTTTTCTCAAGGTCTGCTTTAGAGATGCCTTCAGCATGAATGTCAACGTAACGGTAGTTAAAGTCATCACGTTTTGCTTTTAGCGTTTCTGCATGCTCTTTTGCACGAACACAGTAAGGACATGCTGGGCGACCGAAGATAACAACGAACATAATTTTAATTTCTCCTAAATCTATTCTTTTTTGAAAGCAGACAAAAACGCGTTGGTTAAGTGGCTCTCTTTCACTTGGCTAACTATGCCCGATCCAATTACGGAAATAAAGTAGCAATTGCCTGTTGGTTTTATAGGTGAAACCTATCGAACAAAAAATCCTCTCATAATGACTATGTGAACCAACGCATAAAAGCATATGTTTTATAAGGTTATTGATGGCAAGGTGGAATTGGTCAACTTTTTTTACTGCAAATCGTAGCAATCTATTGGGAGTGATTGTTTGTGGGAGGAAATGTATGTTTCAGTTCATGACTGCAACAAGGATTATTTTTGGTGAAGGCGCACTGCAGTCTTCGTTATCCATCATCAACCAATTCGGCTACAGCGTATTGTTAGTCACAGGTCGGGACACGCAAAGAGCAATACCAATTCTCAATTATCTTAAAGCGCAGGGTATGCGTTATCAGCACGTTGCGATTACTGGTGAGCCAAATATCACCATGGTGGAAGAGACCGCGATTCTGGGCCGTAAATTTAAGCCGGATATGGTTATCGCGATTGGCGGTGGCAGCGTCCTAGATATGGGGAAGGCGTTAGCCGCTATTATTCCAAATCATGGTGATGTTTATGACTATGTTGAAGTTGTGGGAAGAAATGTACCGTTAAAAGCAAAACCTCTCCATTTTATCGCCATTCCAACTACCGCAAGTACGGGGTCTGAAGTGACCCGAAATGCGGTATTAAAATCTGGACAGGATAAAGTCAAAGTCAGCCTGAGAAGTCCGGATATGCTCGCAGACGTTGCGATTGTCGATCCAACCTTAACTTACGATACCGATCCCTATACATCAGGGCGTGGTGCAATGGATGCGTTTACCCATTTGATGGAAGCCTATGTGTGTGGAGAACCCAATCCTTTAACAGATATGGTATGCGAAGAAGGCTTACGTCGGTTAAGTCGCTCAGTCATTGCTGGGTGCAAGCACAACGACCATAAAGCGCGATCAGATTTATCATTTGCAGCTCTGCTAGGCGGAATGGCTATCACGAATGCAAAACTTGGTGCGGCACATGGTCTGGCTGCCGCTCTGGGGGGCAAGCTTGATGCTCCTCATAGTGTGATAACCGCGCGTTTAGCGCCTCATGTTATGCAGGAGAACATCGACGCTGCGAAAAAAGCGGGTAGGACAGATGTGATTAATCGCTATAGAAAGCTGGCTCAGCTTGTTACAGGTCGTACTAATGCGAATGAACATGATGGCGTGCTTTGGGTGAAAATGGTGCTGGATAAGTTAGAGTTACCTTCTCTTGGACAGTTTGGTGTGTGTCAGACTTCATTTGAGCAGGTCGCGAGTGATGCGCTTAAGTCTGTGGCGATAAAGGGTAACCCGTTACCGTTGAATCACGAACGTCTTACCTACATTCTTAAACAAGTCTGTGATTGTCGGGGTAATATCGACGTTGAAAGCGTGCCAAGAGTTGGCTCAGTCGAAGTATTGGAAACATCGAGAACAGATCTCACAAGCGTGGACGAGTAGAGCGCTTATCTGGATGTATGAAATAAAAAAGGGAGCTCACTAGCTCCCTTTATCACGACAATTAGTATTGGGTTAATTTATCGTAGCGACTGTCTTTCAGTGCGTCTTTCACTCGTTTGAGGTTTTCACGGAAACCCGTACCTCGGCGAAGAGTAAAGCCAGTTGCCAACACATCGATCACGGTCATCTGTACAACGCGGCTTGCCATTGGCATGTATACGTCTGTGTCTTCAGGGATATCGAGTGTGATCGCCAAAGAGCTTGCTTTTTCTAACGGAGAGTCTTTTGCTGTAATCGCAATAACTGTCGCGCCATTTTCACGAGCAAGGTTGGCAATTTCTACCTGGCTTTTCGTACGACCAGTATGAGAAATCAGTACGATCACGTCGTTATCACTGCAATTGATACAGCTCATGCGCTGCATGACGATGTCTTCAAAGCAAGTGATAGGAATATTGAAGCGAATAAACTTGTTTTGCGCGTCTCGGGCAACGGCAGATGATGCGCCTAAGCCAAAGAAAGAAATACGCTTCGCCTGAGTCAGCAAATCGACAGCACGATTAATTTGCATTGCGTCTAGGCTGTTTTTCGCTACGTCTAAGCAAGCCATCGTAGATTCGAAGATCTTGTGCGTATACGCATCAGGACCATCATCTTCTTCTACGTTTCGGTTTACGTAAGGAGTACCGTTAGCCAAGCTCTGTGCCAGGTGAAGTTTAAAATCTGGAAAGCCTTTTGTATCCAGGCGACGACAGAAGCGGTTTACAGTGGGTTCACTTACGTCGGCCATTTTAGCTAACGTGGCAATGCTCGAGTGAATAGCAGTTTGTGGAGACGCCATAATTACTTCTGCAACTTTGCGCTCAGATTTACTGAAATTCTCCAGATTTTTTTGAATTTTTTCTAATGTATTCATAGTGTTCACGAGGGTATAGAGAACAACTCGCTGGCTCTGTTAACGAATAGAAACCCAAAAGTTTCCCGGCAGTGAAGAGCGTTAACGAAAGCTACCAGCGCCATAGATTCAGTATAAACCTGATCTTTAATTCGGCTAAACCAAATACGGTTACTATTTAGTGAGAATTTGACAAACCTCAAACAAAATTTTCTGAAAACTACAGAAATGAATGTGAAAATGCAGGTTTGTTACTCAGGTTAGCCAATAATGATTAGTGAGTTACATCAAAAAGAAAGAAATTTTCAAGCTGATGTAACCCGTTCTTATCGTCAAGATGCCAAAATCTTAGAAGCCAGTTCTTGGATTTTGGCGTTTAAGTTTGGTGCTTGTTGAGCAATAAGCCTTTGCTCGTCCAAAACAGCATCAAAGATGTCTGTAGAGGTAAGAGGGTTTGCTAAGACTACCCGGAAGACGATAGTGCTCATGCGCTCCCAATGCTCAGGATTAAGCGTGGTACGAGAAACAAATGACTTACCAGTTTCACGTTGACGCTTTTGAATAAACTGAGTTAACTCGTTGATTAACTCATTTAATTCTTCTTTCTGTGTACCGTCTGCTTTTTCTAGGGCTTCACGGATGTTAGGCGGTAGATAACGGTAGGTGAGCAAACATAGCTCTGGCTCAGAAACCAGTTCAAAATCGTCCTGTTTCTTAATCAAATCCGCGAAGTAGCGTGCTTTCTCGATACTTTGATCGATCAACAGTTCATAGCCAGGTCGGCTAATAATATGCATTGCTGCATACACCAACATGGCCATACCAGAACGAGAGCCTTCCAGGGTATGACTGCCTAAATCTTTAGAACCTTTACGCAAGATGTACTGAGCGTGGTGCTCGATAGATTTCATCGCATCTGGGTCTTTAAACAGAACCATGCCCGCACCCATAGGGATATAAAGCTGCTTATGCGCGTCAATCGTCACTGAGTCTGCAAGCTCAACACCATTTAGCAGGTGTCGGTGATGATTAGACATTAATGTCGCGCCACCCCATGCGGCATCCACATGAAAATGACAATCGTGTTCCTGACAAACTTCAGCAATCGAAGCGAGTGGATCAACATTACCAGTTTCAGTCGTACCCGCCACACCAATCACCGCAATCGGCTTGATATTTTGCTTCTTGAGATCGCTGATTTTCGCTTTAAGGTCATCGACAATAATGCGGTTATTTGCATCCGTCTTTACTGCGACTAGGCCTTCCTGACCCAAACCCAGTACATCGGCTGCTTTTTTAAGTGAGTAGTGACCACGCTCAGAAACCATAATAGCTAAGCCTTCATAGCCGTAATGTTTCATGGCTTTGAATAGGCCTTCTTTCTCTACACCTTTAAATTCGCCGTCTGCTTTCAATGCTTTATTGCGGGCAACCCAAAGGGCAGTAATATTCGCAATCGTGCCGCCAGAGCAGAACGCACCGAGAGAATGGTTGGCGCTATGCATCCATTGGTCGTAAAAGGTATTCGGCTGAGCGTAGATTAATCGGTGCAGCATGCCCAATACTTGGCGCTCTAATGGCGTAAACGCTTTCGACGTTTCGATCTTCACCAAGTTTTGGTTTAAGGCAATCATAATTTTAGACAGCGGCATTAAAAAGTAAGGCAATGCCGATGTCATATGGCCGATAAAGCTTGGAGCTGACGTATGAACCGAGTGCGACACTAACGTGTCTAACAAGTGCTCGGTATGGTCTGACACAAACTCAGGTTGCTCAGGAATCTGAGCAGAAGAAAAGTCTTTCTCTATTTCACGTAAAGGCTTTTCTTCTGCCACGATGTGTTCACGAAGAAATTGATTCAAGTTTCGTGAGAGACCTTCTTCAATTTTTGTTAGCGTCGAGTCCGGACCTTCAGGGACAGTGAAGATCTTTAATAAGCTCTCAAAACTAACGTCAGCGGTTTTTTGTTCCTTAACCATAGCAAAGAATCATTTGTAGTAATTTGGGTGATGCGAGCGGCACAATCTAAACCAAAACGGGTTCAAAGTCCCGTTTTAATTCTGTGAGGCCATGTTGACGGAATGAAAACCAAGTCATAGGCCAACAACGTCGAGTAGGCGGTTTCTGCGCGCTTGTATGCGAGAAGAGAGCCTTCGTAAGCAATATAGAAACGAGTCACGAAGGCTATCTCAATGCATGCAAACCGAAACCTCAGGTTATTTGGTTATCGGCGCTATTCACATTGTTGTTTTTCTAGCTTCTCAATTGACTGATTATATCTATTAAGAGCCGAGTCAATTTTCTGAGGGTGGCTTAGTAGATCCGCAAAAGCAGAGCGAAGATCGTAGTTTTTCTCGTGATTGGTAGATTGGCGATCACTAAATGTTTTTTGTGCAGCCTCACCCAGTTTGTCACTGCGACTTGCCAGCTGTTTGACATCGTGTTGCTCAAGCTTGAGCCATGCCTCGATTGGCTGCTCAGTTGCTACACGGCTAGGATCATTTTTAAGAAAATAATGGACAGCTTCTCGGTTGAGTTCGAAGTGATGCTTACGGCCATCTAAGAACCATTGGCTTACTTCATCGAGATCAGGGTATTGAGCGACGGTCAAGTCAACAAGGTCTTGATACCATTGCAGTGAAGCATCGACATAGCCATCGTATTTATTAGACAGACATTGTTGATCTGCGGCAAATGTAAAAGTTGAGCTTGTAGCGAGGAGCGCTGCAACGACAAAGCGTTTCATTCTTCTTCCTTCTATTCTAATAGTTATTCCTTAATTAACGTTAAATCTCATTCTATGACGAATGACCCTTAATTCATGTTGGAGCTAAGAGAGTCTTGGGCTGTTGATTCAAATAGCGAAGTAAGGTGTCGTTACTTAATTGACGACTTCAACGTTAATTAGGTTTTTAAATTTTTGCCGTATTGTAATGGATGTTAAAGGCAAAACCTGAGATCTAGCTAGCAAGTGATACAAAGAAAAGCATCATCACAGGCACGAGCAAGCTCAAAATAAAGCCACTAACAATGGCAACAGGTACGCAACGCACGCCTCCCGTTGTTTGGATGACTGGCAAAGTAAAGTCCATTGCTGTTGCGCCAGCATAACCAATCGCGGTACATGGGTAACGGCGGATAAATAGTGGAATGGCAACTAATGCCACTAATTCACGCATCAGCTCAATTAGGAAAGAGGCGCCGCCAAATACCGGACCAAACGCATCGCCCATCAAAATACCTGCCAATGAGTACCAGCCAAATCCAGACGCCATTGCCAATGCTTTATATAAGGGAAGATCCAAGACCAATGAAGCGATTACGCCACCAAGCATACAAGTAACGATGATAACGGCTGCAATGGCCATGCCTTGCTTGTTTAACAAAATCTGTCTGAGGGTAAGGCCGCTATTGCGCAGTTGAATACCAATAAAGAACAGCAAGAGGAACAGTATCCACTCGCTTGCGGTGTCTACCCAAGATAAGTCAATGGGAAGGATCAAACCTGCCACTAAACCACCACCAACGACGAGGATCAGTTTGGCAGACTCCAGAGCCATTGAAGAAAGAGGTAACTTGCTGTGGCTTTGATCGGTCTTTAGAGGAATTATCTTGTCGACAAGAGGCAGTGCAAGAAGGTTACAGGCACTTAAGCAAATAAAGAAAGTACTCGCATAAAGCAGAATGCTTTGTAAATTGCTACCCAGATTATCAAGTGCAGCAAGGCTCAGCCCCATCAACGACAGAATAACGTAGATAAGGTAAGAGGTGGATTGATTAATTTTCTCGAGTAAAGCGGCGCGAGAAATAGGAATTAAATACCCGACAACGAGTGGGGCAAAAATGAAGAGCATCCCTGAGAACATAAAACTCAATTATTCCTTTGTGAGATAAGCCTAAATTGGTCACAGATCAACATTCACTCAACCTTGAGTGGAGCCATTACTGTGGATGACGTTTTGATTAAAAATAAGGTCTACAAGCCACTGGTGGTTAAAACCGTGTTCATTTCCTGACGGAAGTCCTGATCACTCATATTGCTGAGTTCATAAAGTATCTCAGCGCCCGTTAGGTTGAATTCCACTTCGTGTTCGTTAATGCGCTCATCTTGATTGCGGAACATTAACAGATGGTGTGCAATTCTGGCTATGTCTAAGTAACTGACATCTGGGCGAGAAGTGACGTACTTTTCGTTCGATGACACTTCTCTGTAATCGTTATCAAATCCCCAGCGTTCTAGCACCAGATTACTGGTGGTAGCGCAACGTGTTTGGAAGATTTGTAACGCGATATCTTGATCCAGATAGTTGCCTCTTTCGAGGTACATATTGTACTCATTAATAAGACAAAATAGGCCTATATCTGCTAACAAGCCGACTAACAATGCTTTTTCTTGTTCAAGGTGTCCATATGTCACAGGATCGTGCTTGCGGAACTCTTGCACAATTAACACCATCACAGCACCAAGCTCACGGGAAACCGCAGCACTTTTCACCATGATCGCGTTACATTCGCTGGTTAGATTTAGTGAGTGTTTCAACTGTTCAATTGCTTGAGCGGTAACAATGTCACGCACGCGCAGAATGCCTAAACGTGAGACAGCGGTTATTAGATCATTGCAGGTGATGTTTCTACGGTTAAAAATGACCGAGTTCGCGACCCGCACCACAACGGCTGCTAACCCAGGATCTTCTAACAAACAGTTCGCAATATCGGCGATCGTTGTGTTTTCTTCCTGACACAATTGCTGAATTTTAAGCACGGCATCAGGTATCGGAGGTAAAGAAATCTTACCGATAGTAATAGATTGCTCTACCAGTTGTGCGAATTCTGATTCTAGCGCTTTTAAAAGCTTATCTTTGTTATTTGGTAGCCAAAAAAATGATAGGTGTTCCATTATGACGTTGTACTTATAATCTTTGGTACAGTGTACCCTTTCAACACGCGCATTATCAATGAAATGCGTTCTCTGTATACTCAATTACCTAACATATCATGATGAATTGTTGATTCAGTCTACAAGGTGTCAAAAAAATACCGCTACAAAGAAGGATAACTGTGAAATCAATCACGTATGGGGAATTTATACTTTTTTATATGTGACTTATGTCCTAACTTATTTTTCGTCGTTAAGTATGATTAAGCAAGTTGGTAAGCACAATTTACAAATATATCGCCAACAAATCGACATTTTATAATTCGCTACAAGCTGCTGTTTATCTGGTGACATCGCTAATCGGGGTAATTTATTCAGATTAAAGAGGTCAATGGACATGACAGACCAAGCTTTTTTTAAATACGTACGCAATTTTAGTCAATATCAGAAACGTTCCATGTTTGGCGGCATCGGCTTATTTTGCGATGATGCCATGTTCGCTCTTGTCAGTAATGACTGCTGTTACCTACGTGGCGGTAATGAGCTAGACGAAGAGCTGATGCAACTAAATTGTGAAAAATATAAGCACGTCAAGAGACAAACGACGGCAACCGTTAATTATTATGATGTGACAGAGCTGTTTGAATCCGGCTTTTCCGGTTTAGATGAACTGTTAAAAAAATCAATAGAGTACTCAGTAAAGGAACGCAAATACCAAAAATCATCTGCGAGTAGACGGCTAAGGGATTTGCCGAACATGCAACTTACACTTGAGCGTATGGTGAAAAAAGCCGGCGTTGATGATGTTGAAGCATTTTTGGAGCTTGGGCCTGTGGAAGTTTTCAATAAAGTAAGACAGGCTTACGGTAACGATGTAGATGTCAAACTGCTTTGGAAGTTTGCTGGTGCGATTGATGGAGTGCACTGGAAACTCATTCAAGAGCCACGTAAAAAACAGCTTTTAGAGCTGTGTAACTAACGTAATGGGCTTATTTAATGAATGACTTTACTCTGGCGTTAGCGATTCGTAAAAGTAAGCATCAAAAGTAGAAAAGGGATGTTGATACTTTTGAGCACTTTATTAGAGCGAGTTATTTCTACCAAATAAAAAACCGAGGCTAATGCCTCGGTTTTTGTTTTTCGCTTGTGCTTATTAGAACTTGAAGCGCGTAGTGAACATAACTTGATCACCGTAAAAGTCGTTAATGCGAGCTTCTGCACCTAGAGAGAACAACTCAGTTGAGTGGAAACGTGCATAGGCAGAGCCCATCCAGTCGTCGTTGTCATCAATAGAAACATAGCCAACTTTACCACCTACTTCTAATTGAGGACCTAACCACTGACGAACGCCCAGGTTTAGTTCCATACCCACATCAGTGCTGCTTGAGTGAGATGGTTGAACAACGCGCATCAGCATTTCGCCTGTCAGGTCTGCCCAGTTATTAAGTGGTGAGTGAAAACCAAAACCAGCTGCTGAATCAAAGTCGCTTTCAAACTCAGAATCGATACGAGCTACGACGTGTGCATTTGGGTGGATTGATTTGCTGACTCCAGCACCAAATGTCATCGGGCTTGCGCCAATGCGAGCTTCGACGTAGTCGTAGCTAAAGTTGCTCATAGTTGCAGGCGTATTGCCATTTGCAGCTAGGGCGTGGCTTGATGCTAACAATAGGGCTGTGGCTAATAGTGTCTTACGCATAACTAACGATAAACCTTGTTTATTTTTCCATGAGTCCAAGCAAGCACTTGAACTGTAATCTGATTTGTCCGACATCATAATCAAAAGAGAGGTCTTCGACCAACATAAATGTGTCGATGTTTTGTCAATTAACTTAATTGTTATCCAATTTAAGCAAAAAGTGCGCCATGTATGATGGCGCACTTTGTATGGTTTGGTTTATTCACCGAAGCTTGCTCTACGCTCTGCCATCGCGTTTAAAATGGCTTCTGAGTCAAGGACGGTTGTCCAGGATAACAAGTCATCATCCTGTTCGATAACGAACGAAGTAAGCTGAGAGAGGATCGCCTGTCTTAGTTCATCTCCTCTCCATGGCTTGGCAATGTAATAGTCTAAACTGTCGTGGTTAATTGCCTCTACGGTGTCTTCTAATCCTGCCTGACCGGTCAGTAGCACTTTGCGGGCACTTCTTGTGTCAGCACTTTGGCTTAGTTCAATCAAGAAGCTAATTCCAGTTTGCTCCGGCATAATGTGATCACACAAAATGAGCGCAAGTTTTACTTCTTCGTCCGCCATGTCCTCGATTACTTGTCTTGCCTCTGTCACGGACTCTGCGCCTTCTAAAATAAAATGTTCTTCGAAGGGAGCTAAATCTTGCAACACGCTATCCAAGACTTCTCTTTCGTCATCGACGCATAAAATCAGATACTTTGTCATATTTCATCTCCTTCTTCGATGACCGGTAACCAGACTGTCATACGAGTGTATTTGTTGAGTTCTGATTCCACTTCAATCCATCCGTGGTGAGCAGAAACGATTTGCTGGCAGATAGAAAGCCCGATTCCTAAGCCAAAGTTGCCCACTTTTTTGGTCGTAAAGTTGAGTTCGAAAATTGATGTCTGCTGTGATTCTGGAATACCACAACCATTATCTTCGAATGAAATCACGGCATATCGCTTTTGATCTTTTTCGACCAGCCTGGTCTGGATTTTTAACACACCTTTATCCGGAAAAGCGTCAATGGCGTTTGAAACTAGATTAGTCCAAACCTGCTGTAAAGCGATAGGCTGGCAAAGAATTCGCGGTAAGTTATCGTAGTCTGTTGAAACCTGGTGCATTTTCAACTTGTTTTCAAAGATAACTAAGGTGTCTTCGATGCCTTCGTGGATATCAGCGTAATGCATGCTTTCATCATCGGCACGTGCATAGCCTTTCAAGCTCTTTACCATGTCAGCGATACGGACTGCACACACGTTAATTGAACGCAGAGAAGCCCCCGCTTTATGATATTGCTCAAGTGTTCCAAGTGTCTGAGCTGCACTATCCTGTTTTTTCGCGAGCTGCGACAACAACGCATCATCTGACTCTAAGCCGAGATTGACGATTTTTTTGGCTAACGAGCGATCCGGCAGAATAGGACTAAGTCGTTTTACTCGTGCTCTTAGCTCAGAGGTTGAGGCTGGTTTAGAATTTTGCGCTTGAGACAGTAGTTGCACGCCCTTGCTCTGGATATCCGAACTAGGAAGCTCAGTCAGTAGGCTTTCAAGGGTATGCGTGAGATTTTCTACCCCTCGCAAAATAGCTGCGATTGGATTGTTGAGTTCATGGGCGACACCGGCAACGAGCTGACCAAGCATGGCCATTTTTTCTCGCTCTATCAGTTGCTGATGAGCCGACTCTAACGATTCAAGTGTTTTTTGCAGCTGTAACTTGGTATTGATGCTGCGTTGCAAACGTCGATTAAAGTGTCGAAGCAGTAAGTTGGTGAAGAGTGGCAGCAGATTAGAGTCACTCTGCATGACGTTGTGGAACACTTGGCGATCGAGTTTGATCACTTCCGTCTTCGATAATGTCAGTGCGGTAGAGAAAGAGTTTTCACCCGTCACAAATGACATGCTGCCGACAATATTACCTTTTGTGTAGCGAACGACTTCTCTTTGAACGCCTTGCTCATCTCTTTTGTACAGAGCAACGTCTCCGTTGGTGATAAACCAGAGAAAGTTGTTGGGTTCACCTTCAACCGTCAATAAATGTTCAGGCGAGTAGGTACGGCAGGCATGGGTATCATCGCTGTCTTTGAAAAACAGTTGCAGGGCGGTAATTACTTGCTCTGCGAGCTCTGCATCGGACATTGAGTGATAGTCATGCAGAAAGCCCGCTTGGTATTTCTGCATCTGATTCTCAATGTGCGCTCGCAGCAATTTATGTTGGTCCAGTACTTGGCTGTAGCCGAGCAAGTCCTCATGACAGTTGCGTAAAATAAACTGCGTTAACTCTTTTTGAACAGTATTAAACAGCACCTTATCCGGGAGCGGCTTTGTCAGGCAGTGGTCTAATCGACCTTCGTTAACAGCAGTGAGTATCGCTTGGATATCCGAGGAGCAACTAATGAGGATTTTTCTTGCGCTTTCTGTATGTGGTGCCCGGTCGAGACCAATAAGAAATTCCACGCCATTAAAATGAGCATGGTGGCTGGCGATGACGAGTGCGACAGTCTGCTTCTGTTGTTCGAGATACTCAAGTGCACTTTGTGCTTCTTCAATGGATTCAACAGAAAAAATATCAAATTTGCTAGAGAAAGCAGACAGCTCCAATCGAAACTGTTCGGCACTGATTGGATTGTTGTCGAGACACAATACAGCGTAGCGATTCACAGGTAGTTGAGCTCCGGTTAAAACTTCTCCAGCCAAACCCTATCAATAAAACGACGGAATGAGTGCGAGCTAAGTATGATTCCTGATTAATGGTCTAGAATAAGCAACAATAGTCTGATTTATCTCAATGTTTTATCCGCCGAGGGTTTGGGTTAGACTGAACACAAATACCTGAAAAGTGACGTTATGCAAAATCTTAAAAAACTTGGCGCCATTGGCGGTGCAATTTCACTCGCGCTCTGTTGGCCACTCGCCGTTGGTCAAATTGGTCAGTCCATCATTGAAGATGGTATCGCGAATATGAACGATGAAATGATCAAAGGAGAAGTGATTGAGTATCAGCGTGGTTACCTGTCTTCGGTCGTGCGAACCCGATATACGGTAGTTGACCCGGAGTTAAAGACGCAATTGTTGCGTGACAGCATACCTACAACTTTTGATGTCACAAGTGATGTTAGCCATGGGCTAACCAGCCTTACAGCGGATTCAAAATTAGTAGAAAACGACTTTTTGCCGCTTACGTTGCAAAGTCAGACTCAACTCAATGGTAATACTGCATTTACATTGGACTTAGACAGCTGGCATTACCGCAATGAAGCTGAAGATATCTCAGTGTCGACAAGTCCTGCGAAAGTATCGGGTAACGTGACAGTTTTAGGCGATCTTAATTACCAGGTTTCGGTTCCCTATGTTCAGGTTGATTTTGTCAACGGTGACGAACTGCATTTGAACGGTTTGACAGGGCAGGGTAAAGGAAAACAAGTTAAAGGTTACTGGTTGGGTGAGCAGGTATTTTCGTTAGAGAAACTGGATGTGGTGGATTCTACTATGACCCCGGTGTTCTTAATTGAAAACGCGAACTACAGCGGTAACACAGCGACGGATGAGGCGGGCGAAAAGCTGAACAGTCAGTTTAATCTGGCGGCGAAAAACCTGCGGCTGACGGATGGCACCGATGTTGACGACTTTAAGCTCGACTTTTCCATCGCCGATGTCGATAGCCAATCGTTCGATGAGATTATGTCTATCTATCAGAGCTCTGCAGTGCTGAGTGAGCAAGAAGTGGCCAGCCTATTGCCTCACATTGATACGCTGTTTAGTAAAGGCTTTAATCTTTCAGTGAACGAACTGTCACTCGCGTTTGGTGAAGGTAAATTCCATAACGAATGGGAACTGTCTATACCGCAAGGTACCGAGCAAATCACCCAGAATCCGATGAAGTTAGTCAATGTAACTAACGGCGCTTTAAGTACGTATTTCTCCGATGAGTTAGTTGATCATTATCCGTTTATTCAAGAAGGAATAGATGAGTTGTTAATCATGGAGTTAATAGACAAAGTTGAGGGTGGTTACCAACTTAAGGCTCAAATCGGTGATGGGAAGTTAAAATTCGAGAACGGACACGAGTTTCCATTGATCGCGCTATTGATGCCAGCGCTGATGCAAAAATAGACAGCCATCGTTAGTTAATTACGCTCATATGGCGTTTTCAGTTTAAAAAGAGGTCGTAGGACCTCTTTTCTTGTTTTTATCGCCGCAAAAACGTGATATACCCAACATATATCAAGATGAAGGCATCGGAACTTTGTTAGAGAGTTTTCGCGCGATAAACAGTGTCTGCGCTGATGACCCTAAAAGCCTTCCCAGGCCCGCATCTCGAGATTATTTGAGTACATTAATTTCGACATATATTGAGCAGGAGCAATGAGCATCATGGAACAAAATACGGACATCGTATTTAACTTCAGCGCAGGACCAGCAGGTCTGCCAAAAGCAGTTATGCAACAAGCACAAAATGAACTATTAAACTGGCAAGGTCTGGGCACTTCCGTGATGGAAATTAGCCACCGAAGCAAAGAGTTCATTAAAGTTGCTGAAGAAGCTGAACAAGACCTGCGTGACCTTTTAAACATTCCAGAGAACTACAAAGTCCTATTTTGCCAAGGTGGCGCTCGCGCTCAGTTTGCTGCTGTTCCGCTAAACCTTTTGGGTGAAGCCAAAACTGCTACTTACATTGATGGCGGTTACTGGGCAGAAAGCGCAGTCGCAGAAGCGAAGAAATACTGTGAACCAGACGTTTTTGACGCAAAAACAGAAATTGACGGCAAACTGGCAGTAAAACCTGCAAGTGAGTGGGAAATTGCACCAGATGCGGCTTACGTTCATTTCTGTCCTAACGAAACCATCGACGGTATTGAAATCAACGATTTGCCTGTTACCGACAAGCCAATTGTTGCAGACATGTCTTCTACGATTCTTTCGCGCGAGATCGACGTTTCTAAATACGGCGTTATCTATGCGGGTGCTCAGAAAAACATCGGCCCATCTGGTATTTCTATCGTTATCGTACGTGATGATTTATTGGGTATGGCAAAACAAGAACTGCCGAGCATTCTAGATTTCACTGTACTTGCAGAAAAAGAGTCTATGTTCAACACGCCTCCAACATTTGCTTGGTACCTATCTGGCCTTGTATTCAAATGGCTAAAAGCGGAAGGTGGTGTTAAGAGTATTGAGAAAGTGAATCGTGCAAAAGCGAAATTGCTTTACGATTTCATTGATCAGTCAGATTTCTACCGTAACGGCATTCATTCTGCTAACCGCTCACTGATGAACGTACCGTTCCAGTTAGCGAAGCCAGAGCTTGATAGCACTTTCTTAGAGCTAGCCGATGCGAAAGGCTTGAAATCTCTGAAAGGTCACCGTGCCGTAGGTGGTATGCGTGCGTCAATCTACAACGCAATGACACTTGAGGGTGTTCAGGCGCTTGTAGACTTTATGAAAGAGTTCGAAGAAAAGTACGCGTAGTTTGAACCAACACTGAACTACTCAAAGCGTCGCACTTGCGGCGCTTTTGTTTAACTAACCAACGCATGGGTAGATGAGCCAAACATCACACCACTTTTCATGTTGCGCACTTTACCTCTGCAAAGGTTGAATAAGATGGGATTAACATGGCTTTGCACAACACCAAAGAACTCCAAAAACAATTTCCCCTCCTGACGCAGTTAATCGATTTGAAAGAAGTCTGCTGGTTTAACCCAAATGTGACTTCTTTAGAAGAGGGATTACCTTACGTTGGTTTAGACGCTAAAGATATTGATGCTGCGAGCCAACGCTTGAAGCGATTTGCGCCTTACATCATGCAATCCTTTCCTGAAACCTCTGGCAATAACGGCATTATTGAATCGCCTGTTGTTGACATTCCCAAGATGAAAGCATGTCTGGAAACTCAGTATAAAACCCCGATTTCGGGTCGCTTAATGTTGAAGAAGGACAGTCATCTACCCATCTCAGGTTCAATAAAAGCTCGTGGCGGTATTTACGAAGTATTGACGCATGCAGAAAAGCTCGCGATGGAAGCGGGGTTGCTGACTGAAGGGGATGATTACAGCAAACTTTTCAGTGAGGAGTTTCGCCAGTTTTTCCAACAATACTCTATCGCAGTAGGTTCGACAGGCAACTTAGGTATGTCGATTGGCATAATGAGCGCAAAACTTGGCTTTTCTGTGTCAGTCCATATGTCTGCCGATGCTCGCCAATGGAAAAAAGACAAACTCCGTTCTCATGGTGTTAATGTTGTTGAATACGAACAAGATTACGGTGTCGCGGTGGAGCAGGGCCGTAAAGAGGCGGAGCAAGACCCTAACTGTTTCTTTATTGATGACGAAAACTCGCAAACTCTATTCTTGGGGTACTCAGTTGCGGGGGAGCGACTAAAGCAACAGTTTGAAGAGTTAGGTATTGCTGTCGATGAACACCATCCACTGTTTGTCTACCTGCCATGTGGGGTGGGTGGTGGTCCGGGCGGTGTCGCATTTGGTCTCAAAATGGCTTTTGGTGACCACGTCCATTGTATCTTTGCTGAGCCAACTCACTCTCCCTGCATGTTATTAGGTGTACATACCGGTTTGCATGACCAAATTTCAGTTCAGGATTTAGGCATTGATAATGTGACCGCCGCTGATGGTCTCGCAGTGGGGCGGGCTTCTGGCTTTGTCGGGCGGGCAATGGAAAGGTTGTTAGATGGGTATTACACCATCTCCGATGAGCGCATGTACCATCATTTAGGTGAGTTGAGTGATCTTGAAAATATTCGTCTCGAGCCGTCAGCGCTTGCTGGGATGGTCGGTGCGGTTCATGTGTCGAATAACAAAGAATACCTGGCTCGTATGAACATTAGCAACGAGAAGCTTAATGGAGCAACGCATCTCGTTTGGGCGACGGGCGGCGGCATGGTTCCTGAAGCAGAAATGGCGGCATATTTGGCTCAGTCAGAACGTTGTGATTGATGCTTGCCAATAAAAAAGGGCTCATCTTGTGATGAGCCCTTTGCGTTTTTATCTTTATAGAGACTGCAACAGTTGGAAGTAGCGACCTTGTTGCGCTATCAACGCATTGTGGTTGCCTTGCTCAATGATTTCGCCTTGCTCCATCAAGCAGATGTTATCCATGTTCTCCAGCTCGATGAGTCGGTGCGTAATGAACACGACGGTCTTATTAGCAAAGTGCTGGTTGAATAACGCCATCACTTTTTGCTCCGTGCGTTTATCAAGGCCCTCAGTAGGCTCATCTAACAGCAGAATTGGCGCATCACGTAACAGCGCTCGAGCAATGCCAATACGACGTTTTTCGCCACCAGAGAGCTGACGACCGCCATCGCCTAACCACGCGCTTAAACCTGGTTCTTCAAGCAGGCCGCCAAGATCAACCTGAGTTAAAATATCAGCCAGTTGTTCATCAGTTGCATCGGGCGCAGCCATCAGGAGGTTGTCACGCAGTGTGCCATTTAGTACGTCTACACGCTGGCTAACGACGGTAATGGCTGAACGCAAATCAGATTCGCCCCAAGATTTTAGTGATGCGCCACCAATACGTACTTCACCTTGGTTCACGTCCCAGTAGCGACACAGCAGTTGAATAAGCGTCGACTTGCCCGAACCAGTTTGACCAACCACTGCGGTTTTTGAACCCAGAGGCAGAGATAGCGATAAATCGTTCAGCACTTTTTGCTGGCCGTCCGGATAGGCAAAGCTAATGTTGTTAAACTCGATATCCAACGGTTTGTCTTCACGACTCGACTGCTGAGGAAAAACAACATCTGGTTTAGCAAGAATAACTTCGTTCAGACGGCGTGCCGACGTCAAGGTTTGACCCAGATACTGAAATGCACCTGCAATAGGCATTAGGATTTCGAAACTTGCCATGGTTGCAAAGGCGAAAAGCGCAATCCACGGATCCGGAGCTCGACCACCAACGCCGTCCGCAGCAAACCATAACATCATTACCAGCGTCAAACCATTAGCCAACATCAGTAGACCTGATGCCATGCCAGTGAGATTCGCGTTAACAAACTGATTGGAAAGCAGCTGTTTTTGCTTGTCTAGAATCAAGTTGCGGTAACGTTCTTCTGCACCAAAAATACTCAGCTCGCTATAGCCTTGTAACCAGTCAAGAGTCGCAACGCGCAGTTCAGCTTTGCGATGTGTCAGGTGTGCACCATTCTTTTTGCCGAGTTTGTAGAACAGCACCGGCCAAACCAACAGCATAACAGTGAGTACGGAACCCAACAGCATTGCCAAGTGCCAGTCAAAGAATGCCAGCACCGCGGTTAAACTCAGGATGCCGAATATACCTATTATCACTGGGCTGATAAGGCGCAAATAGACGTGATCCATAGCATCGACATCAGCAACCAGACGGTTAAGTACGTCCGCATCACGCATGGTTGAAACTCGACCCGGAATAAGCGGAGAAAGTTTCTCGAAGAAGAATATACGTAAATCGGTAAGCAGCTTAAATGTGGCATTGTGGCTCACCACGCGCTCACCCCAACGGCCAGCGGTACGTGCCATGGCAGCACCACGGACACCAGCGCCAGGAAGCATGTAGTTAAAGGTTTCTCTTGCGATAGTTAATCCTGCGACTGAAGCGGCAGAAATAAACCAGCCAGAAAGGGTCAACAGTCCAATTGAAGCTGCAAGAGTCAGGAATGCCAATAGCATCCCTAATGACAAACCAAACCAGTGCTTTTTATACAGTTTTAAGTAAGGGAGTAAATCACGCATCTAAGTTCCCCTTGTCTGATTCACGCTGGGCTAAATTAGCTTCTAGCATGTCTTTGAATAAACCGTCCTCAGACGAGAGAGTTGTGTAGTCGCCACGCTGAATAATCTGACCGTTTTGCATCACTAAGATCTGTGAGACGTTTTTCAATGGTGCAAGCTGGTGAGTGATAATCAGGTTCGTGGTTGATTGGGTATATTTACTGATCCCTTCCATCACCAGTCTTTCGCTACGTGCATCTAAACTCGCAGTTGGCTCATCGAGTAACCAAAAACGGCCGTTTTGCAGCATAGCTCGAGAAAGAGCCAGGCGTTGTGCCTGACCAACGGACAAACCACCAGAACGATCAGAAATTGGGTAATCCAGACCGTGCATTTCAACAAATTCTGCAGCGTGTGAGTCCTTCAGCACGGCATTGACTGCGTCGTCTTGGACATTGTGCTTACCCAATGTGACGTTGTCACGAATGCTGCCATGAAGCAACATCGGGTTTTGACCAATCCAGCTAATAGTTTTACGCCATGTGGCAAGATCGAGTTGTGATAACTCACAACCATTGATTTTTAGACTGCCTTGGTAAGGCATAAAGCCAAGAATGGTATTCACAAGGCTGGTTTTACCTGCACCACTTGGGCCAACAAGTGCTGTACTTTGATTGGCTTCTAATGAGAAAGATAGAGGCCCTGCAAGTTGTTTACCTTCCGGACTAAGGACGACGAGATCATTGGCTTCAATCTGGATCGGTGCGTCTTGGTCTAGAATCTGGTTACCATCTTTTACGTGGTCGACCTCTAGTTCCAAAAACTCGACAATACTTTCTGCCGCGCCAACCGCTTGTTGCTTCGCGTGGTAGTAAGTACCTAAGTCGCGCAGCGGCTGATAAAACTCAGGGGCTAGGATCAGAATAAACAGACCTGCGAACAGCGTTACTCCTGCGCCGTAGTAGCCAAAGTTTAGCTCACCGATGTAGCTGAAACCGAAGTAAACGGCGGTAATCGCAATGGAAATCGAGGTAAAGAACTCTAAAACTGCCGAAGACAAGAATGCGATTTTTAACACATCCATTGTTCGGGTACGGAATACCTCAGAGGCTCCCTTGAGCGTTTCTGTTTCAGACTTGGTGCGATCAAACAGACGGATGGTCGTCATGGCTTGTAGACGGTCATAGAAGTGACCGGACAAACGTTGCATCGCTTTGAAGTTTTTGCGATTAGCTTCTGCGGCTTTTTTACCAACCAATGCCATAAAGATAGGGACCAGAGGAGCCGTAACCAGGAAAATCAAACCAGCCGCCCAGTTTACTGGGAACACGACGATCAGAATGATGAAAGGAATCAAAACCGATAACGACATTTGAGGAAGGTAGCGAGAAAAGAAATCTTGCATGTCTTCCACTTGCTCTAAGATCAACGTCGCCCAGCTCCCTGCTGGCTTACCTTTGATGTAAGCCGGCCCCAACTTATGGACCTTGTCCAAAATAAGTTGACGAATATAAACTCTGATCTGTTCACCGCAACGATAACCGGCGATTTCGCGACCCCAAGTACAGGCTGCACGACCAATAACGGTTCCACCCAGTCCGACAAAGTGCCAAATGAGTTCACTTTTGTCGACTTGTTCGATGATCAATTGATGAAGAATAGAGGCGAGCAGGGCTGCTTGAGCCAATAAAAACACGCTTGAAAGTACGCCTAGGCCGATCGCAATCATAAGCCAGCGCTTGGCTAACTTACTTTGTTGCTTAAGCCACTTGTTCAAGCTGCTATGCTTTTTCTTATCCATTGTAAAGGCTTAATAATAATTGTTTTAATGAGGCGGTAGTATACAAAAGAAAACCCAGCGGGAATACCGCTGGGTTTTAAGGATATGGCACAAATATGAAAAGTTATTTGTCATTCAGTGCGTCAAGGAAGCGTTCTGCATCCAATGCTGCCATACAGCCTGTACCCGCTGAAGTGATTGCTTGACGGTAGTTATGATCCATCACGTCGCCTGCCGCAAATACACCTTCGATACTGGTCTGTGTAGCGTTACCTTCTAAACCAGATTTAACGATGATGTAGCCATCTTTCATTTCAAGTTGGCTTTCAAAAATTTGCGTATTTGGCTGGTGGCCGATCGCAATAAAGGCACCCATTACATCGACATCTTCAGTAGCGCCTGTGTTTACATCTTTAATGCGAACACCAGTTACACCCATATCGTCGCCAAGAACTTCGTCAAGGGTACGATCGGTATGAAGAATGATGTTACCGTTTTCCACCTTATCCATCAGGCGGTTCACTAGGATTTTTTCCGCGCGGAACGAGTCACGGCGGTGAATCAGGTGAACTTCAGATGCGATGTTTGAAAGGTAAAGCGCTTCTTCAACCGCTGTATTTCCACCACCTACAACCGCCACTTTCTGGTTACGGTAGAAGAAACCGTCACAAGTAGCACAAGCAGATACACCACGGCCTTTGAAAGCTTCTTCAGAATCAAGACCTAAGTATTTTGCTGACGCGCCTGTTGAGATGATTAATGCATCACAGGTGTACTCACCAGAATCACCTTTCAGACGGAAAGGACGCTGAGTTAACTCAACTTCATTGATGTGGTCAAAGACGATTTCGGTTTCAAAGCGCTCAGCATGTTCTTTCATGCGTTCCATTAGCGCGGGACCAGTTAAGCCTTCCGCATCGCCAGGCCAGTTTTCAACTTCTGTTGTTGTGGTCAACTGACCACCTTGCTGCATTCCTGTTACCAGCACTGGGTTTAAATTTGCACGTGCAGCGTACACTGCCGCCGTGTAACCCGCAGGGCCAGAACCGAGAATTAATAGTTTACAATGTTTTACGTCGCTCATTATGGCTCCAAAAAGGGCTGAACATTTCCTTCGATTGTATGGAAATTCTTATAGCTTTAAAAGCATAAAGCAGGATAGAGATCTAATAATTGGTTATAGGTTAGAACTTACTCTGAAGTAGTAGGTTACTTTTTGTTCTAGCATAAAATTCTAATGACAGTAGAGATATCTAGTTTCAAATGTTGCCAAAGTTAAAATCTGAAACATGGAACTATCTAATCTTAATTTTGTGGTTTTTTATTGTATTTTTTGATATTTGCTGAAGTTATCAACGTCAAAAGCTGGTAATTGCAGAATATTTGCGTAACCTATCGTGTAAATTAAATGTTAATTAAATGTGCCTCATTAAAGGAGCAAATGATGTTACATTCACGCGAGAATACTCTACATTTAACCCAGCTCAGCATGGCAGCAATTGAGCAACTTTCACCATCTTTTGAAACGCTACCTCATACGGATCATGCCGATGGCCAATACCGATTGAGACGTTACTCTGTTGTCAGTTTTGAAAATGGCAAAGTCATCGATTTGAACAAAAACAGCTTTGTTCAGTCTTCAGATATCAACCGATTCCAGGGTGATGTTGTTCGCCAATTTGAGCCGATTGAGAAGAATATTCTGCTTAGTGAAGGCTTTAGAGAAATGTGCGAGCTGTTTGTTAATGCGAATCACCTAGTGAATGGACAAGAAATTGAAATTCACCAAATCCGCATCACCGCATTTGAAGATGAGACGCAAGTAGCACCAGAAGGTGTACACCAAGATGGCTTTGATCACATCGCAATGGTAGGGGTTGGCCGTCACAACATCATTGGTGGCGATATCATGCTATACAGCAGCCACAACCAAGCGCCATTTTTCCGTAAAGTTCTGGAGAATGGTGAAGTCGCAATGTTGGCAGACAGTAAACTTTGGCATAACGCCTGTCCAATCCGCTCTGTGATTGACGATAAAGCTGGCCATATGGATGTATTTGTACTTACGGCAACGGACAAGCGTAATGAACTTCAATCTTAATCAAATCAGACAGCAGTTTCCTGCGTTAGCGCAGTACCATAACGACAGACCAGTTACTTTCTTTGACGGTCCGGGCGGTTCACAAGTACCACAGACAGTTCTTGATTCTATGGTGGCTTACCTTGGTTACTACAACTCGAACTTGGGTGGGCATTACTTTTCGAGCCAAACGACCGTTGATGTGATGCAAAATGCGCGCGAATCGGCTCAGGCGCTATTGAATGCGCCTTCTTCTGGCAACATTGTATTTGGTGCGAACATGACATCGCTGACTTTCCAACTAAGTCGTGCGATCAGCCGAGAGTGGCAAGAGGGCGATGAGATTATCGTTTCTGCCTTAGATCACTATTCAAACGTTTCTAGCTGGCAGCAAGCCGCGGAAGACAAAGGCGCAGTCGTTCATCAGGTTCGTATTAATGAGGATGACTGTACGCTGGATCTTGAACATCTACAAAGCTTGTTGTCTGACAAAACGCGTTTGGTCGCAGTCACTTATGCTTCGAATACCACAGGGTCAATTGTCGATATTCAAAGTGTTGTGGAAATGGTGCATCAAGTTGGCGCTCAAGTTTACGTCGACGCAGTGCACTATGCGCCGCACCATCTTGTAGATGTACAGGCGTTAGGATGTGATTTCCTTGCATGTTCTGCCTACAAATTCTTCGGACCTCATGTGGGAATAGCATACGTTGCTGACCAATGGTTACACAGCATCCGCCCATATAAAGTTGAGCCAGCAACGAATATCGGCCCGGGTCGGTTTGAAACAGGGACACAAAGTTTTGAAGGCTTGGCTGGCGTAAGCGCAGCTGTTGAATACCTAGCGCAGTTTGGTGAAGAAGGGTTACCACTTCGCCAAAGACTTGAACAAAGCTTTGCGCTTTATTCTCAGCATGAACAACGATTAAGTGAGCGTTTCTTACAGCGATTAGATGCGCTAGAGGGCGTCAAACTGTATGGCATCGATAAGGAATATACGCAGCTTCGTACACCAACATTTGCGTTGACCTTCGATAAATATTCGCCAGAATTTATTGCGAAAACCTTGGGCGAACACAATATTTGTGTCTGGAACGGGCATTTTTACGCACTGGGCTTAGTTCGTCAGCTTGGGCTGGAAGAGACCGGTGGTGTTGTGCGAATTGGTTGCATGCATTACAACACACTTGAAGAAGTGGATATGTTGTTTGATGTGATTGAAAGCATTCTTGATGCTTAGTGAATTCAAATAGAAAACAAAAAGCTCGAGCATTTAGCTCGAGCTTTTTTGTATATAAAAGTCGTCAGTTTTTATGCGCTGACTTCAACTTCATAAGACGTGAACTTACGCACGTTGATGACGCCAGTATCGAAAATCAGGTATTGGCCTTTAATACCTTGCAGAATGCCCGTCACAACCGGGTTTTTATCAAAGTTATGTGAAGTAATCTTAGTTGGGTGCTGTTGCACTGGGTAGCTAAGATCCGTGATGCTTTCACTTAATACTTCGATCGCATCCTCACCGAATTGCTGTTTGATCTCGGCGATTTTGTCTTCCACTAAAGGAAGAAGCTCTGCAAATCGATCCTGCAGTTCAATCGGTTCTCCATCACCTTTAAGCAATGCGCGCCAGTTGGTTTTATCGGCAATATGTTTTGCCAGCTCAACTTCAATCAAGCCAGAAATGTGGCGGGTTTTTACTTTAAAGATCGGCAAACCCTGAGTCGCGCCCTGATCAATCCAGCGTGTTGGGATTTGAGTGTGACGAGTGATACCGACTTTAAGGCTCGATGTATTAGACAGATACACGAAGTGATCCACCATACAGTTTTCTTCGCCCCATTGTGGCTCTCGACAAGTCCCTTGGTCGTAGTGACATGTCTCTGGCTTCATGATGCACATATCGCAGCTTGCTAGCTTCTTCATGCAGACAAAGCAGTGACCTTGCGAGTAGCTCTTTTTGGTTTTTTTGCCGCAAGAACAGCAGAAAATATTACCAGTGTGGGTCAGTGTTAGCGTTTGGCCGAGGAATGGAGAAAGGTCAATCTCTTCATCACCTACGGGAAGACGATAGCTTACTGCGCCATCCAGAGAAGCTCGCATTTTGTTAAGCGTACCAGTTGCAATTAAGGACATAACATTACTCATTATTGTGTTTTTGCACAGTATATACTGAATGCAAAGTCAGGGGCAGGGGGGAATAGAATGTTGGCGGGAAATAGGAGCTTTAAATTTGGGGAACTAAGATAAAAAAAAGGTGGCCAATTGGCCACCAGTCGGGAAACTGCTGTACATCATTCAGGGGGAACGAAACGACGTGGTACAGCAGTAAAAAGTCTTTGCTTACCAGAAAAGCCAAGCGAAAAGTGTTAGTACGCCAATACATGCAATGTTCAGAACAAGGCCGATGCGCATCATCTCTTTTTGCTTGATATGACCGGTACCAAATACAATCGCGTTTGGTGGAGTCGCTACTGGCAACATAAACGCACACGAAGCGGCGACGGCAATCAATGCTGAAAGAATGACAGGCGACATACCGAGTGCTTCTGCGATGGTGGCAAAAACAGGTACCAGCAACGCTGCACTTGCGGTGTTACTCGCAAATTCAGTTAAGAATACAACGAAGGCAACGACGGCAAGAATCGTCAGCAGAACGCCTGCCTGTTCCAGAAAGCCTGACAAGCTGTGTGCTAAGAAAACGCTGGTGCCAGTATCTTTAAGAACGTTACTTAGACAGATACCACCACCGAACAGTATCAATACGCCCCAGTCGGTTGTTTTCTCGATGTCTTTCCATTCAACCGCGCGAGATGCGCCGAGTAAAAGGATTGCGCCAATTGCCACCAGCGTGTCGAACTTAGCAAAGCCGCCTAGCATCGCATTGATTGGTTTACTAAAGATCCAAAGCGTCACTGTCAGAAGGAAAATCGCCAGAGTGACCTTCTTGCCATTTGTCCACTCGACAGGTTTGTGGTCAAGTTCAAACTTGTGGCTCAAATCAGGTTTGGTCATAACGTACAGAACCAAAACCGCAACTGGCATCAACAATAGAGAGATTGGCAGAGCAAGCTTCATCCATTCGGTAAAGTTAAGACCAACTTCGGCTGCAGCAATTGCATTTGGTGGGCTACCAACGAGAGTGGCAATACCACCGATGGATGCGCTGTATGCGATACCAAGCAGAACGAATAGGAATGTGCGATGGTTTTTATCACCATCCAGTTTGGTCATCACGCCGAGAACCAGAGGAAGCATCATTGCTGTGGTCGCAGTATTAGAGATCCACATCGACAAACCCGCACTCACTCCAAACAGCATGAAGACGGCTACCGACATTTTTCCTTGGGCTAATATCAACACCTTATCGGCAATCGCTTGGTCTAACTTCTGCTTATGCAGCGCCGCCGCCAGGGCAAAACCACCTAAGAACAAGAAGATGATTGAGTTAGAAAAGTTGTTGAGCGCGACTTGTGTATTAAACACACCTAAGAACACGGCGAGTAGCGGAATCAACAATGCTGTAATACTTACGTGAATCGCTTCCGTTAACCACAAAATTGCAACAAAAACTAAGATGCTAATGCCGGTTACGACTTGCGGTTCAAAGGGTAGGGTATTAAACAAGATAATGAATAGCAGGATATTTGCGTTCAATATCATGCTGTTGCGAGTGAAGAACCAGTTCTTCAATGTCACAGCGAGTGCGGTCATGGGGTATGCTCCTTATTCATTGCCTTTTTGTCGGTTTTTTATGGCAAAGTAACTGACTTGTATTTATTTATTGATTAAATGTTACTTTGAATGAGCAATTGAGTTTTGCTTGAATCGTAGAGCAAATATGAAAATGTGATGTTGGGAATTAGAAATGGGTAGATTGCTACCCATTCTTTTTATAGAAGTGTTATTAAAAGCGTTAGTGGCTATTCCACAGGGACTTGTCTTGGCTCGATGGGCTCTTTTACAGCAAAAATCGGTTCTTGAGGGCCAAGGAATCTCGGTTGTGTATCAATCACGTAAAGATCAAGAAACGCCTTCACGCGGGCAAGCAGTTCGCGCATACGCATCGATGCTTTCTGTTTGTTTGTGACTGGGCCTGCGACGGCAAGACACTGGGCGTCTATGTGGTACGCATTGGCAATGAACAGTGCTCGTTCGCAGTGGAAACGCTGGGTCACAATCAGAAAGCGCTCGGAAGCAAATATCTTTTTCGCACGGACAATCGAATCGAGCGTACGGAAACCTGCGTAGTCGAGATGAATGACTTCTTCTGGTACGCCAGCCTTGAGTAGATCGCGTTTCATCGTCCATGGCTCATTGTAAGATCGGTGAGCGTTGTCACCACTGAGCAAAAATTGTTTCACCTTACCTTGCTCGTAAAGCTCAATTGCAGCGTTGATGCGATGGGTGTAGTAAGTGTTGAGGACCTTTCCGATGTATTTGCTCGTACCGAGTACGACGGCTACCTCATGCTGAGGTATTGGTTCGTAGTCAGTAAAAATGTTCTCTTTGGCTTGCAATACTACCCATCTGTCGATGGCTATAACGGAGATCAGCAGGCCAAGTACAGCGATCGACAAAATCAAAGCAAGTCGCTTCCATGTAAATTTAAGCATCCACTTTGACCTTATACGAGAAAACAACAAAACGTTTTTTATCCTTAAATGAAAGTGTATGTCTCATCATATCTGATACAAACAAAAAGAGAGAAGTCCATTTGTGCCAAAATACGGTTAGGATGATAAAAAAACGTTTAAAAAACAAAAGCCCCTATGTGTTAGGGGCTAATTATTAGGCGAGTTTTTCTTTTGCGGTTAAATTTAGAACGCAGTTCGCTTGTAACGACGGTAAACTGGTTGCCAGAACGACTGTTCAATCGCAACGTGAAGCGCTTCGTCGGTGATTTCTAATGCCACACCCTGTTCAATGGCTTTTTTAGCGACAGCAAAAGCGATTTTCTTCGATACCAGGTGAATCTCTTCCAGTGGTGGAAGAAGTGCACCGTGACCATTAATCGCTAAAGGCGAACACGTTGCAAGTGCGCGGCTAGATTCCATCAGCATTTCATCAGTCACACGTTTTGCGTTCACAGCAAGAACACCCAAGCCAATACCAGGGAAGATGTAACTGTTGTTACATTGAGCAATCGGGTAGGTTTTTCCTTCGTGTACAACTGGAGCGAACGGGCTACCAGTTGCAACCAACGCTTCGCCATTGGTCCAACGAATGATGTCGTTTGGTGTTGCTTCTACACGACTGGTTGGGTTTGATAGCGGGAACACGATAGGGCGCTTACAGTGTTTGTGCATCTCTTCGATGACTTCTTGGCTAAATAGGCCAGGTGCACCAGATACACCAACAAGCACAGTCGGCTTCGCGTTACGCATTACGTCTAGTAGTGAGTAACCAGTGCCTTCATTTTCCCACTCTTTGGTATTTTCATGTTTTTGTACCAATCGCTGTTGGAAATCAAGAAGGTTTGGCATGCCTTCCTGAAGTAGGCCCCAACGGTCAACCATGTAAACCTGAGAGCGAGCCTGTTGGTCAGAAATGCCTTCTGAAACCATTTGAGCGATGATCGCTTCTGCGATACCACAGCCAGCAGAGCCTGCACCCAAGAAGGTAATACGCTGTTGAGAAAGCTTAGTGCCAGCTGCCTTACACGCAGCAAGCAGTGAGCCAACAGTAACTGCGGCTGTACCTTGGATGTCGTCGTTGAAGCAACAAATACGGTTTTTGTAACGCTCAAGTAGAGGCATTGCATTCTTTTGAGCAAAGTCTTCGAACTGGATTAAAGCATCAGGCCAGCGGCGTTGTACCGCTTGCATGAACTCTTCAACAAACGCGTCGTATTCTGCACCTGTGATACGAGGGTGGCGCCAACCCATGTACATTGGATCAGCCAAACGCTGAGGGTTGTTCGTGCCGACATCTAGTACGATAGGTAGTGTGTAAGCTGGACTAATACCACCACAAGCGGTGTAAAGAGCAAGTTTACCGATAGGAATGCCCATACCACCGATACCTTGGTCGCCCAAACCTAGAATACGTTCACCGTCGGTAACAACAATCACTTTTACGTTATGGTTTGCTGCGTTATTCAGCAGGTCATCAATACGGTCACGATTAGGGTAAGAAATGAAAAGGCCACGGCCACGACGGTAAATATTGGAGAAGTTCTCACAAGCTGCGCCAACGGTTGGCGTGTAGATGATTGGCATCATCTCAGAAACGTGGTTTTGTACTAAGCGGTAGAATAGCGTTTCGTTGGTATCTTGAATGTTACGTAGATAAATGTGTTTATCCATGTCACTTTCGAAACCTTTGTACTGTTGGTAAGCACGTTCTACTTGTTCTTGTATGGTTTCAGTGGCTTCAGGTAGCAAGCCCTCTAAGTTGAATGAACTGCGTTCTTCAGCAGAAAAAGCACTGCCTTTGTTCAAAAGAGGGGTTGCCATAAGAGCGGGTCCCGCATACGGAATATATAGCGGGCGTTTGTCGTTGTTCATTGGGTGCCTTATGTAGGGTTGAAGGATGCGCGCCAAATTTTAACGGTTTCCGACTTTAGTTGTAAACATTCGTTGATGCACATCAAGGCAATGTTGCAATAAAATTCACGTCTGGTGGAAATTTATACTCAAAAGAAATCATCCAGAAGGTTTCAAAGTCGCGTGATTCTCTCTGAAACGAGTATCTCGACGTTATTTGGGTATAATGCCCCTCATTATCAGAAAAACCCCTGTATCCTATGTCTCTATTACCTATCGATACCCTAAAAGATGAATTCGATCAAAACCTGAAACACGCTCACCTTGTTGTGGAAGCCGAAACTGGTTCGGGTAAATCCACTCGCTTACCACTTTGGGCTGCTGGCCATGGCCGTGTTTTAGTGATTGAACCGCGCCGAATAGCCTGTACGTCATTGGCGGAGTTTCTTGCGCAGCAATCAGGTGAGTCGGTCGGTGGGAAAATTGGCTATGCGATTAAGCTGTATTCTTATTTTGATGAAAAAACGCAAGTGGTTTTTGTTACGCCAGGTGTTGCGCTACGTTGGTTTGCAGAAGACAAGCTGGCAAGCTTCGATATCGTAATGGTCGATGAATTTCATGAACGCCGTTGGGACATTGATCTCCTTACCGCGATTTTGAAACAGGAAAATCGTCACCGTCTTATTGTCACTTCTGCCACTTTAGAGGGAGAGAAGCTTGCTGATTATTTACAGGCTAAACGTCTTCGCTCTGAAGGGCGTTGCTTCCCAGTTTCAGTGACATACCGAAGCGCTGATAGCCGTTATCTTCCGAACAAAAAAGGTTGTGAGAATGAAGTTGTTCGAACAGTAAAAGAAGCATTGGTCGATGAAGAGGGAGACATTCTGGTATTTCTTCCGGGCCGTAAAGAGATCACTCAGTGTGCCCAGATGCTGCAAAGTCTGGAAAGTGTATTGGTGGTAAAGCTTCATGCTTCTGTGAGTGACGAAGAGCGCAATCGTGCATTAACCATCCAAAGTCAGCGAAAGGTCGTGCTTGCGACTAATGTGGCTGAAACGTCGCTAACCATCCCAAATATTCGAGTCGTGATTGATAGCGGGCTCGAAAGACGAACTGTGCAGCGTAATGGTCGCACGGCATTAACGTTAAGCAACATTTCAAAAGCCAGTGCTGAACAGCGAATGGGACGAGCAGGTCGTGTTGCACAAGGCACTTGCATAAGGTTATACGGAGAGCATGCACCTTTAGAACTCATTACGCCACCTGAGCTGCAACGAGAAGAATTGGGCGAGCCGATGTTAGCCGCCGCTTGCTGCGGATATCGTCTGGCAGAATTGTCTTTCCTCGATAGTGTCCCTGATAAATCCTTACATCTGGCATTTGAGAACCTGAAAGCCATGGAAGCGGTTGATGAGCAAGGTGAGATTACCGAGCACGGAAGAAAAGTGTATCCATTACCGATTGATGCCTTATTTGCTGATTTAGTGACCCGTATTCAGACCAGACCTGAAAAAGAAGCCATGGTTGATTTAGCGGCTGCGTTGTCGGTTCCTGCGCAGCTATATCAGTTACAAAGTGGCGACGCTGCGGAGGCTTTGGCACTAGAGGAGCCTACGGGGTGTGATGCTTCTCTGATGATTCGTTTAGTTCGCGGCGACAAGTTACCAGGCATCACAGTCGATTCAAGTGTGCTGGAAGAAGCGCAGGGCCTTGCTAAGCAAATGCGGGAGCTATTCGAATTACCGCAACTGGAAGTCGCATCAAGATATCGGCGCGAATCACTTTGCTATGCGATAGCGGAAATTCACTCTGAACTGGTGTTTGTTCGCAGAGAGCGCCGTCGAGATGCCTTAGGGAACGGCGTTATGGAGATGGTAGTAGGGCGCAATAGCCGTTTCCCCGAAAAAGAACAAGCCGCGTTAGTACTGGATAGCCATAGTGTACCCGGCAGAGGTGTTAAGCAGACGCTTAATCTTGCTTCGGTGATGATGCCAATTCCATTATCGCTCATTAAAGACCTCAACTTGGGAGAGTGGCAACAAGGCGAAACCAATTATGAAGAAGAATCACCACGGGCAACCATGAGCCTGGTGTACGCTGGTCGGACTGTCGTGACTGAATATCAGGCGTTGCAAGGGGACGTTGCCATTCAATCTATCGTAGAGATGATCGAAGATGAAACGTTAATGCCGGGGTTTGCGCCATTAAGAAAACAGCAAATTCTGCATTGGCAGTTATACAACGCACTGGGGTTAAATCAACAAGCGACCGGCCTCGAAGGATTGGAATCTCTGACTTTTACCGATTGGTTAGCCGAGCAACTGCAAACACTGGGGGTCGAATCAGTTGAAGATATGGCGTTATTCGATGCCGATGATCTACCTTTTTCAGGGGTACCTGAATGGGAATACGAGGATTTCGCGCAGAAATTCCCTCTGAAATTATTGCTTGCCGAACTTAAGCTTGATGTGGAGTACTTTGCCAGCCGCAAACTTGTCCAAGTTGTTTATAGTGAAGGGAGTCGAAAGGGCGATCCAAAGCGCTGGGAACTGCCACGTTGGTCGGGTTGGAAAGTGCAATATAAGAAAGCCAGCCGCGTCATTGATGTGAAGTAATAACGATTTTATATCTTAGTTATACGAGTTTATTTTCTTTGTGAATGTTTGTTGGTTAAGTATTTATATATTGAATATTTATGGGATTGTTTCTTTTTTAAATTGAAATATTAATCAATTGGTTGCGTATATAGAAAAGCTGTACATTACTTGTTACAAGGCTGGTTTTAATATTTCTTTTTGACGGCAAATTAGGGCATAAAAGACTATTCTCTTATATCCCATTGCTATATCAAAATAGTTGAACGATAGTTGGTATATCTCAATTTGAGTGTCGGAGCATAAAATGGATCAACAAAATAAAACATGCATTGAATTCGACTACACCAGTTTTCTAGGGGCTACTGCAAGTAAGAAGTGGACCTTCCTAGACGCGTTTGCCACCATCGCCCCCATCTTTGGTCTGATGTGGAAAAAGAACCTTGCAGAGCTCAGTGAGCCACAAGACCGTCTATGGGACGCCGCATTAAAGTCCATGTCTTCACGTCATAGTGACGAGTCGAATCTGGTCGAGTTAACTCGACTTGCAAAAGGTGAAGGGATAGAAGAACTGCGTGTTGTCATGCCATATTCGTTAGACTTAAAGCAGATTGAGTATATTGAGTCGCGAAGCCATCTGAAAGTTGATGCCACAGAGCAAGAGATTCTAAACATCAAACTGTGAGCCTGTCTTTCTCCAGCCATGATTAGAGCGATCACCCTCTGGATCGCTCTAGACCCCCATCAATACTGACTACTTTTTTGCGTTTGCCTACAACCGTCAGTCAGCCTTTGCTCTGATACCTCGAATCCTCAAAAATCACGGTGCGGCTTTATATGCACTATATTTAGCATGTTCTTTATGTGCAGCAATCTAATTGTCACAACTATCTTCTAACTTAATGCTCTTGGTTAACTGATTAGACCAGATTGTCATCGGCATGGGTTAGTAACTTATCTACAGTGAATCAATAAGATAAGTCATGCTCATCGACTATGGACAGTTAGGTGAAAACTAATAACAAAACAAACAATAAGAAAGGAAGTGAGTATGTCCATTTCTCGTCGAGATTTCATGAAAGCAGTTTCTTCGACCGCAGTTACAGCCGGGCTCATTGGCTGTGGTAGTGATAGTTCTGAATTAGTAGTGGGTTCCTTTGATTATGGCGTCGCCAGTGGCGATCCGACTCAAACTCAAGTCATCATCTGGACGCGTGTTACCACGGATGCTGACTATGCTGATGTGACATGGCAAGTTGCCTCAGATGAGGGCTTTTCAGATGTAGTACAAAGTGGAGTGTTCACTACGGATACCAGTCGTGATTTTACCGTAAAAGTCGACGTTAACAACCTCAATCCGAATACTCACTATTACTACCGTTTTATGGTTGGTGAGGTGGTAAGCGGAGTTGGAGAGACCAAAACTCTACAGGATGAAAGTGTCGAACAGGCATCAATGGCGGTTGTGTCTTGCGCAAATTATCCGGCTGGGTATTTCAATGTCTATCGCGAGATTTTAAATCAGCACGAAGAGGCTTCATTTGATGTGGTGCTTCATTTAGGGGACTACATCTATGAATATGGTGCTGGTGGGTATGCCAGTGAAGACGCTGAGACGTTAGATCGAGTGGCAAGTAAAGGCACGGAGTGTGTGACGTTAGATGACTACCGAAAACGATACGCCCAATATCGCCAAGATGCTGATCTTCAGGCGTTACATGCGAAATTACCGATGATCGCGGTATGGGATGACCACGAACTCGCGAATGATGCGTGGAAAGAAGGCGCCGAAAACCATCAAGATGACGAAGGCAGTTTTAATGACAGACGCGCAGCGGCAGCGGCGGCGTGGACTGAGTGGTTGCCCGTACGAGAGAATAGCTATTCAAGTATGCTGATCTATCGCCAGTTCTCCTTTGGTAACTTAGTGAACTTGATGATGCTCGATACTCGATTAGTTGGTCGTGATGAGCCATTGGATTACTTTTCGTTAAGTGAACCAAGCATAGAAGCCATTGCAGGCTTGGTCGCTGAGTCACGAAGTGTCGACAGAGAGCTACTTGGCTCTGATCAACTGGCTTGGTTGATGAATGAATTTACGACGAGTAATGCCAAATGGAATGTATTGGGGCAACAGGTTCTGATGTCTAAAATGGAGTTACCAAGCTCAGTTATGACTGCGATGTTCCAATTGTTTACCGCGACCGAAGATCAGCAAGCCGCGGCTTTATTGGCCGTGAATACAGCCATTACTAACTATCTGTCTGACCCAAGTTCAGATCCCGTCTCGTTGCCTTATAACCTGGATGCTTGGGATGGTTACTACGTAGAGCGAGAGAAAGTTTACCAATTAGCGAACGCTAGTGCTGGCAATTTTGTCTGTTTAGCGGGCGATACGCACAATGCATGGGCGAGTGCTTTGCATGACATTTCAGGTACTCCTGTCGGTGTTGAATTTGCAACCAGCTCAGTCAGTTCACCGGGTTTGGAAGCGTATTTAGCCATGGACTCAACAGTAACTGCCCAAATGGAGTTCACTTTGCCGCATTTAGTCTCAGAGCTAAAGTGGACGGATATTAAACAACGGGGCTTTATGCGAGTGACGTTTACGCCTGATAATGCGCAGTCGACTTGGTATTTTGTGTCGACCATTAAATCGAAAGACTATCAGGTCACGACAAAGTCGGCTTCGACGACAGACGGTATTACGTTAAATATTGTTTAACCCGGTTGAGTCACACAAAGAAAAAAGTCCGCATTAATGCGGACTTTCTGTATCAATACACTTCAGTTGGCTATCGAACGTTTTAGTCGATTAACCCGTATTCTTTGCTAAGAACGTCAATGATCTCGGCTTTTGGATTTTCGCTTAGCGTAATTGGCTTACCAGTAATTTTTTCTGCAATACCAATGTAAGTCTTGGAAATGTCCATCAATGAATCAACTGGCAGTTCGTTATCACGAGCTAGTGCCTCACGTTCAGGCATACGCTCTTTGTTCAGCAAGATATCTGGGTCAGGGAAGTGGTTCAGCAGGAACTGACGGAAACCTTCTTTTGAGTTCTCAACGATATTACCTGCTTGGTACTCTTTTGCATCCCAAATACGTGAAGAATCTGGCGTGCCAACTTCATCCATGTAAATCAGTTTTTCGTTGCCTGCTGCATCGTGAACGTAACCAAACTCAAACTTCGTATCGACAAAGATTTGATCAATCGCTTCTAGCGCATTGCTAATGACATTAAAGCCTTCTTTCAATAGCTTTTCGTAAAGTGCAATATCGTCTGCACTAGAGAAGTTAAATGCTTCGAAGTTATCTACGATGTTCTGACGAGTGATGTTTACGTCGTCTGCTTCTGGTACACCAGGGATACCTTTTAAAATGCCTTTGGTTGAAGGTGTCATCAATAACTCTGGTAGAGCTTTGTCTTTTTCCAAACCTTCAGGAAGCTGGATACCACAGAACTCGCGTTCACCATTTGCGTATGCGCGCCACATAGAACCTGTGATGTACTTACGGCAAATCGCTTCGATTTTAACTGGTTTTGCTTTCTGTACGATCCAAACGAACGGGTGAGGAATATCTAAGATGTGGCTGTCAGCCAGGCCGTTGTCTTTAAATAGTTTGAACCAGTGGTTCGAGATCGCGTTTAATGCGGCACCTTTACCAGGCACACCTTTCAGACCGCCTTCTCCATGCCAAATGCAATCAAAAGCAGAAATACGGTCGCTGATCACCATGATCGCCAGAGGCGCGTCAGGGGCAACATCGTATCCTTTTTCTTTGATCAGGCGGGCGCTGTCTTCTTCAGTTAACCAGTAAACTGAACGAACTTTACCGCTGTGAACGGGTTTGTGAGTGCGAATTGGCAGGTCGTCATTGACGGCAAGTACTTGATTAGCAAGGCTCATTGCGACATTCCTATCATCTTAATCAAACGTCATAAAGAGAAGATATTCAGCCAAAGTAAGCAGCTGAATAAATCGAATGTGGGCATCATACCAGAACTATTTTAACTCGCCAGAGAAAAAGCAAACGTTTGCCTTATTTATTAATTCCCTAAGTCACAGGTAAAAAAATGCCCCCATGGAATGGAGGCGAGATGCAGGATGGATAACGTCGAACTTGTTAGTGATACTGGTTTACTCTGCCTTCGACGAAAAAGACTTCACACTGATAACGTAGGCCAATATCACGCAGCATAGACTGATTCATCGGCGCTATGTCATTTGATGCGACAACCGCACTGGCGTTACCTGAGCGTATCGCTTTAACTACAATTTCGACTTCAGAAAGCTGTTGGGATGGCTTCATCTGAATGACGTTTTTACAACAAATATTGGAAGCAGTGAGCTGGTCAAAGTTGGGACGAGGGCACTCGGACGTAAACAAAATCCATTGTTTCTGCTGAGACAGTACAGCCAGCTTAGAAAGAAGCTGGTTAGAAACATTCATGGGTTGAGTAGCTTGTGCCAGTACATTGTAACGAGAGTATGTTTGAGTTTGACTGTGTAGCTGCATCTTACTGTTCCTTTATACATGCTGTATGTCTATACAGTAGTTTGTTTTAAGGGATCGATCAACTGGTTTTTATGCTTTTTGAAGCAATGCAATTTCGTCGTTTTGTTGGGGTTTTTATTTAAAATATTGAAACATAAAGATTTAAATTTTAGATGATATGTTTGGTACGGCTTACGAAATGTGAAGTAACTAACAATATTGGTGGGGCATCAAGGAAAGAAAACTACTGTATATACAGTGGTTATGATCAGTCTATACAGTACTTTTTACTGTATTTGGCGGGTTCTCCATGGCAGTGGAGATGAGCAGATAACAAAAAAGCGCCTACGAGGCGCCTTTAGAAATCAGTTCCATTGATTTGAGTTTTCAGCTTGCACGTTGAGACATACGCTCACGCATTTGCAATTCACCTTGGTTGAATAGGCGGACATCGATTTTCGCCATATCGTAACAAGATTGACATGAATTATGATGTTTACCATCTACATAGTCATGTCGCGTGATAAGAGCTGGTTTCTTACACCAATCACAGGTGCCTTCTTCAGTGAACATTGATTTTTCTCCCCACCTAGAAAAATTAGAGTCTTTAGGTGTTATTTTTCGCAGCACATTATGACACAAGTACGTGGGGAAGGTTAAATGTCTGTTAATTGTTTTGAGAAGGAAATCGATTGCAGCTCCCTGTTTGTGGGGGATGAAAGGTTGTGGTTTCTAATGATTATTGAAAATTCACGCTTTTGTAACATTTTGTGTGATTGTTCTAAAAGCTTGATTAAGACGTTTCATCTCTGCTTCACTTCCTTGAGCATCGGGATGGTAAAGCTTGGATAATTGACGATAACGTAGTTTTACGGCTTGAGCTTGTGGAATCGAATTTGGCGTGTAACCAAACACAGCACAGGCAATGGTCAGATCATGGGGAGCGGATTCAGATTTGACTTTCTTAAACTCTCTAAATACCTGCTCCAACTGGCGTTTTAATTGCTTATTGGTGAATTCCAACTCTTTCACTTGCACATCCAGTTGTCGGGTTCGATTTTCTTCATCAACCGATTGAAGTTTGCGCTTTTGCTGTTGTTTTTTATACCCAAACCAACCAGCACTCAGCATTAACCCACAGAAACCAATGGCAAGAAACGGCTCGGCGCTAAACCCTTTCGCTTGGTTTATGTCGTCGGATTGCATTGGTTGCGCTTCAGCGGAGCTTTGGTCCAACTCAGTCATTGCCGATACTTGTTTGGCTCTTAACTGATTAAAACGTTGCTCTAGGAAATGGTTGTACGCGATTTCTGCATCTTTGTTTTGCTTTGCAGAAAGTTGATACCACGCTTCGATTAAATCATCGGTGGTGATGTTTTGCTGGTGCTTTTCCAAGAAACTGGCAAGGGCGTAGCCATTATCTGCTGGATCACTCAGAGCGATGGAGCTTAGCCAGTAGGCGGCTTGAGGGTAGGATACTGAGCCCGTTAATCCCAAAGTATAATCTTCCGCTAACTGTTTTTGCGCGGGCAGGTAGCCTTGGCTTGCGGATTGTTCTAACCAGTAACGAGTTTCTTCCGGAGACGTTGAGTCTGACTTCATGGCCAGTTTAAATTGGTCTTCCGCTGAAGAAGGGTACTGGGAGGCAAATACGAGACTTGAGAGGCAACTGCTCAAGATAAATATAAAGACGGTTTTGAAAGCCATTAGTTTGTCAGGCCTAGAAACAATTTCTAGGCCTGCTCCGGTAATTATCCGTAATTACCTAATGGTGCTATCAAATCACTTCAGAGGCAAGATTTGGATTTCAACGCGGCGGTTACAAGCGCGGCCTTCAGTTGTCTGATTTGAACACAGTGGGTTACGTTCACCATAGCCGCGTGCAATTGCACGTCCAGCTGCCACATTTTGCTGTATCAGGAACTGACGTACCGATTCTGCGCGGTTTTCAGATAGTGACTGGTTGTGTGACTCACTGCCTGTGCTGTCGGTGTAGCCGTCAATCACAAGGCTGGTATCTGGGTATTCAACAAGGATACGAGCAACACCACGAAGCGTGTTGTGGATGCCGTAATCCAATTGGTATGAATCTGACGCGAAGCCAATACCGTTTTCCATACGAAGCAGAAGCTGGTTTTCACCAACACGTTGAACTTGTACACCAGAATTCAGCAATTCCTGACGTAGTGCCGCTTCTTGTTTGTCAAAGTAGTAACCCACGCCAGCACCTGTTGCACCACCAGCAGCTGCGCCGATCAAAGCACGTTGACGACGCTCTTTAGCATTGTCACCTGTTGCTAACCCGATAGCTGCACCAGCAACGGCACCGGTTAAGGCTCCCAGGGTCGTGGAGTTGGTTTCGTATTCACCAGTTGTGGCATTTTGACGTTGAGTGGCTTGACAGCCTGTAAGAGCAAGCACTAGAGCAAGTGCTATAGACAGCTTTTTCAAGGGAAAATCTCCGTATAAAAATGAGGCGAAACGCTGCTTTATAAAATTGAGATATAAATTATTAATCAGCTGTTCTTAAGTTTTGTTAGGTGAAAGTAAGATGGAACCAGAAAATTGTAAGAATTGTCTTACTTAGGCCAAATAAGATCAATGGGTTTGCTAAGCCATTGACATATTTGGCCTGATAGAGGAGGTTATTCTGAGTGATTGTTGAGCATTTTACGTGCTTGCTCGCCACCCACCCCGCGGTTCACCGAAACTTTTCGACCCTTCTTCAGACCAACTTCATAGTCTGCAGTGAGGTTTTTCATCGCTTCTTTAAGTTGCTTCTTGAACGTTTCGCGATCGATGTTTTTGAATTCTTTGTCGATATAGTCGTTGATTTTGTTGGCCGACTCTTCGTCTGGAGAGATAACAGGGAGCTTTTCAATCGCACCTTCAACCCAACCTGAGACAAACGAGTTCACGCGGCGTGTCACTTCCATTGAAGAAGTACCACTACCAGCAAAACTGTTGCGGAATTGGCCAGTACTTTCGTTCATTTCACGATAGATAATATCGAACGCAAAGGCGGCGAAAATCGCACGGTCCGCTTCACCAATAAACTCAACGCGTTTAAGCCCTTTGTGATTCAGCAGTACCGCTTCAACGCCAAATTTGGTGTTGATGCCACGAATCACGCGCAAAATGGTAGAACTTATGTTCGCAGGTAATAGATGGGAAGACTGTGTTTTTCCCATTTTGATGAACTCAATGTCATCTTTGTCCAGACCATACTTCATCATCAGGCGGTGAGCCATCTTGATGGCATTTGCGGCCTCATTGACGTTGGCAGAGTTACCCAGTTCTAAACACTTGGCGATTTTTTTCAGGGCTTTTTGTTTATCCATCGACAACCAATTACTAAAGCAGAAAATTTATGAAGTCAGATATATTACCTTTTTTGACATAAAAACGAAATACAATGCGACGGCTAAAGAAGGAAAACGCCCCGTTGCGAGCCGGAGCGTGGTATTTCTGCATTCTATTCAGAAGGTCAGATTTCTCTGATATGGAGGGACAACGATGTTGTACGCAGTTACAAGCCCAGTTGGTTTAACAAGTCATTAGCTTCATCTGTTGCAAGTGATTCCTGAGTTTCCTTTTCTGCCATCTTTTTGCGAGTGGCTTCCAGAATATCATCCGGGTTTTCGTCTTCAGCGATTTCAAATTCTTCCAGCTGAATAAACTCGGTTTTATCCATAGCCAGTTCAAGGTAAAAGATGTTGTTATTTGCGGTAGAGAACGTCACACGGCGCGCCTGAGGGCGATCAAGGTTGGTGTCTACCTGCAAAATTACCTGTTTATTCAGTGACAGCATTTTAGGCTGATTTTGCGTGATGATAGTTTGTAACTCTTTACGGATTTTATTCGTGAAGTCACCCACTAATTGATTCATCAGCTCACCAAGCACATCGGCCACTTCATCGGATGTATGAGAGATGGCCAGTTCTTCTTCGGGCATGCCCATATTACGCATGTAATTGGTGTAGATCTCAAGTGCGGCTTTGGCCGTAAAGTTAATGACAACTAAGCCGGTGAATCCACCATCAAACAAGACAAAACAACCAAAATCTGGCTTAAGGCTGGTTTTGTTGATCTTTTGCACCATGGCGGAATAGTTGACTTGGGATGAGGTGGCAGAGGTAAGGACGCCAGAAACTGACTGGCAAAGTTTTAGAAGGATATCTTCTGTGGTTACTACTTTATTCTTTTTCATTCTGAAAGCTCATTGAGAAAGGCGATTTTTTTCTCAATGTAAGGCATTAATAGTCAAGAAATAAAGCATAAGTTTCAATATTGTATTGAGATTCTGATTTAATCGCTTTTTCAAATGTTGTAAAGTGATCAAACCCGAAGAAAATCACTCCACTCTAACTCTACTGCCTGTCTCGAGACTCTTTCGAAAAGCAGCTTGAGGATTGAGTAAAATAATTAGATAACCCGCAGCTGATAGGATCAGCGTCGTAGGGGCAGGAAGCAAATGTTACCAAGATTACACTCGCAAACTGACGTCGACCCTCTTGTTCTGATTTTTTTAAAAGAGCTTGAACAAGCTGGATTCACCGGCGATATAGAAAGCCAATATTCAAGCCGACTTGCGGTTTCCACTGACAACAGTGTGTACCAGCAGTTACCTCAGGCTGTTGTTCATCCAAGAACAACGCAAGATGTTGCGCTTATTGGTAAACTGAGCAATAAAGAAAAATACGAGCGAATCACGTTCTCACCTCGCGGTGGCGGTACTGGTACTAATGGGCAGTCCCTAACGAAAGGCATTGTGGTTGACTTATCTCGCCACATGAACAAAGTGCTTGAAATCAATGAGGAAGAAGGCTGGGTACGCGTTCAGACTGGTGTGATTAAAGACCAGTTAAATGATGCAGTACGCCCTTATGGTTATTTTTTCTCACCTGACTTATCCACCAGTAATCGCGCCACTATCGGCGGTATGGTCAACACTGACGCCTCTGGTCAGGGATCATTGAAATACGGCAAAACGTCGGATCATGTCCTCTCACTCCAAGCCGTTTTTGCCGATGGTTCGATTTTAGAGTCTGACTTGTCTCATGGTTATCCAGAAGAAGGCGAGTTTGCCGCAACCGCACTGAACGTCACCGAATCCGTCTGTCGTGAAAAGCGTCAACAAATTAACGATAAGTTCCCACCTTTAAACCGTTTCTTAACTGGATACGATCTGAAAAATGCACTTAACGAAGAGGATGGTAGCTTCGATATCACCCGCGTTTTGTGTGGCGCAGAGGGTTCACTTGCTTTTATCACCGAAGCGAAGTTAAACCTGACTCGTATTCCTAAAGTGCGTACCTTGGTGAACGTTAAATACAACAGTTTTGATTCAGCATTGCGTAACGCGCCACTGATGGTGCAAGCGAACGCGATGTCGGTAGAAACGGTTGACTCAAAAGTTCTTAACCTCGCGAAACAAGATATTGTTTGGCATACGGTCAGCGATCTCATCACGGATGTACCAGACAAAGAGATGCTTGGTATCAACATGGTGGAATACGCAGGCGAAGATGCTGAGGAGATCGCCTCTCAAGTCGCAGCGTTAACTGCCAAACTTGATACCATGCTCAAAACAGAAGAAGCGGGCATTATTGGTTATCAGGTGTGTAATGATGTGGCGAGCATTGGCCGTATTTACAACATGCGTAAAAAAGCAGTAGGTCTGCTGGGTGCGGCTAAAGGTCGTGCTAAACCGGTACCGTTTGCTGAAGATACGTGTGTCCCACCAGAAAACTTAGCCGATTTCATTGCTGAGTTCCGCGAACTGCTTGACGGAAAGTCTCTCAACTACGGTATGTTTGGCCATGTCGATGCGGGCGTATTGCACGTTCGTCCTGCTCTGGATCTGTGCGATCCGCAGCAAGAAGCGCTAATGCATGAACTCTCAGATGAAGTGGTTAAGCTGGTCGCGAAATACGGCGGCTTGATGTGGGGTGAACACGGAAAAGGTTTCCGTTCAGAATACGGACCAGAATTCTTTGGTGAAGAGCTGTTTACTGAGCTAAGACGCGTAAAAGCGGCGTTTGACCCTCACAACAAGATGAACCCGGGCAAAATCTGTACGCCGTTAGACAGTGATGCAGAGCTGGTGAAAGTAACTGACACCAAACGTGGTTACTTTGATCGCCAGATAGATGTTCAGGTTCGCGACAGCTTCAAGCAAGCGATGGAATGTAACGGTAATGGCCTGTGTTTTAACTACGACACCAGCTCACCAATGTGTCCATCGATGAAAGTCACGGCTGACCGTCGTCACTCTCCTAAAGGTCGTGCAGGCTTAGTGCGTGAGTGGTTACGTCAGTTGACGGAACAAGGAATCGATATTCTCGACCTTGAACAACAAGCATTGGAAAACAAATCGTCGATCAAAACTATGATCGATCGCGTTCGTCATTCAATTAACCGTCGTCATGAATATGATTTCTCTCATGAGGTCTATGAGGCGATGAATGGCTGTTTGGCTTGTAAAGCGTGTGCCAGCCAGTGTCCGATTAAAGTGGATGTGCCGAGCTTCCGTTCTCGCTTCTTAAATATTTATCACTCTCGCTACCAGCGTCCTGCAAAAGATTACCTGGTGGCGAACATTGAAACCATGTTACCGCTGATGGCGAAAGCCCCTGGTGTTGTGAACGGTGTCCTGAAGCAATCTTGGGTGAAAAGCCTAACCGCATCGACAGTGGGTTACGTGGATGCGCCTTTGCTGTCTGTACCGACTTTGCAAAAACGTGTTGAATCTCTGACAACCGCTTATGACCTCACCGCGTTGTCTCGATTGTCTTCAGAACAGAAGAGCAAACATGTTCTGATCGTTCAAGATCCGTTTACCAGCTATTACGATGCCGAAGTGGTAGAGGATTTTGTGAAGCTGACAAAAAAACTGGGAATGAATCCGGTTTTACTGCCATTTAAACCAAATGGTAAAGCGCAGCATATCAAAGGCTTTTTACGCCAGTTCTCAGAAACAGCAACGGATACCGCGAAGTTTTTATCTTTGGTTGCCGATTTGGGCATTCCAATGGTGGGTGTTGACCCAGCATTAGTGCTTTGTTACCGAGACGAGTACAACGAAGTTCTGGGTAGCAAGCGTGGGGACTTTGAGGTACTGACCGCTCATGAATGGCTCTATCCAAGACTGGAAGATTTCGCATCAGTAGAGTCTACTCAGCAAGAACCTTGGTATCTGTTTGCTCACTGTACAGAAAAAACCAAAATGCCAAACGCAGAAAAAGAGTGGGGTGCAATTTTCTCTCACTTCGGTGCGGTACTAAATACCGTCCCGGTTGGATGCTGTGGTATGGCGGGGACTTTTGGGCACGAGGTTGATAAGGTGACGATGTCGAAAGACATTTACAACCTAAGCTGGAAGCCAAACTTAGATAAGTTGGACAACGAGCGATGTCTCATCACGGGTTACTCTTGTCGAAGTCAGGTAAAACGTTTTGAAGGCACTAAGCCGAAGCATCCGGTTCAGGCGTTGCTGACACTTATTTAATCACTTCAATGAAGAATAAGCCCAGTTCTGCTGGGCTTTTTATCGACTCATCAACTTGAGACTTCAAAGGATTTGAACCTTGAGAAAACTTGAACTTAGAGTGCCACCTGTCGCGGTCTTTTTGCTGGTGGTTTTACTTATGTATTGGCTGAAAGGACTGACGCCGACATTTAAGATCACAGTCCCTTTTGTCGAATTTGTTGTTGCTGCTTTAACGCTGTTATCGGGCTTTATTGGCATTGCCGGCGTTTATGAATTTCGTAAAGCGAAGACAACGGTCAATCCAGTTAAGCCGGAGTCTGCGTCATCTGTCGTAAATACTGGTGTCTTCGCTTATACCCGAAACCCGATGTATGTGGCTCTGTTGCTGCTTATTATCGCTCTGGGTTTGTGGTGGCAGCACCTTAGCGTCATCCCTTGTGGTGCTCTGTTTATCTCCTATATGAATCGTTACCAAATTAAGCCAGAAGAGCACGTGTTAGAAAGGCTGTTTGGTGAAGATTACCTGAAATACAAAAACCGGGTACGTCGCTGGATATAAGCGCAGGCCGTTTCGCTATGTTCTAAAGGCGATTTAATTTTGGCCTAAATAGCACCTGGTGGTCTTTGAGCGAAGTCTTCTACCACGAAATCGATAAGTGCCCGGACTTTTCGCGGTATTACGTTGCCTTCTAAATAGACCGCGTTAATCGGGTGCTTATTCATGCTGTATTCGCCGAGAAGTTGTACCAGCCTTCCACTTTCAAGATCGTGTTGTAAAACGAAATCCGGACAAATCGCTATCCCACGTCCATCTATCGCCCAATCTTTTGCGATGCGGGCACTGTTCACCATCAGGTTCCTCTCAGGTACGACGGCGGTTTCTTGTTTGCCGCGATAGAATAGCCACTTGTTGTGACCTCTTCGGTTGGTATCGATAATACAGAAATGATCCTTGAGTTCTTGAGGTGTATTTGGTGTTCCTCGTTGTTTCAGGTATTCAGGTGAGGCAACGACACAACTGGTGATCTCTCCAAGCTTTCTTACTTTCAGTGTTGCTGTGTCCGGCAGACCGATACGAAACGCTAAATCAATGCCCTCAGTAGCTAAGTCTACGTAGGAATCACTCAAACGCAGATCAATCGATAGCTGAGGATGAAGGGCAGAAAAGCGACTTAATAGCCCGGTGATGTAAATCTCTCCAAAGGTTAGTGGGGCAGAAACACGCAGCACCCCCGTCAATCCTTTTGATTCTTCTGATATGGCACCAAGCAGGTCATCCAACTCGTCTAATAGCGTAGGGGCTCTGGCCAGCAACGCCTGACCTGTGGGAGTGAGGCCAACTTTCCGAGTCGTTCTCTGTAATAACTGTGCGCCAATCCTTTCCTCTAACTGAGCGACATATTTAGAAGTGATTCGGTTAGAAACGCCGAGCCTTTGTGCTGCTTCTGTAAAAGACCCTGTTTGTGCGGTGGCGACAAATGCTTTTAAACCATCAACTAAGTCCATTGTACTACTCCATAATTAGGAACGTTTTGTTGAATATCATTCTACATAATCGTCATTGTATTGAAAGTTTGCTGCGTACATAATTTCTCCATACCAAGTTAAAACGAACCACAATGTTGTGGTACTGACAGTTTAAGGGAAAAGCGATGAGCGTTATGTCCTCACTTCAAAAGCTGAAAAACAGATTTAAAGCTTCACCAAGAATGCCGGTGGTATTCCTTGGTCATGGCTCCCCAATGAACGTCATTGAGGATAATGAATTCACACGCAGTTGGGTGGAACTGGGACGTACATTGCCAAGACCTCAAGCGATACTAGTGGTTTCTGCGCACTGGATGACGCAAGGTAGTACGCTGGTCGATGTATCTGCATTACCTCGTACCATTCATGACTTTTACGGGTTCCCAGATGCGTTATACGAGAAGCAATATCCGGCGAAAGGGCATCCAGAGCTCGCTAAAGAAGTCGCTGCATTATTGTCAGATCATCATGTACATACTGATGACACTTGGGGACTCGATCATGGTGCATGGTCAGTGTTGAACTCAATGTTCCCGGCTGCCGATGTGCCAGTGTTTCAACTATCCATTGATATCACCAAAGACATGAACTGGCACTTAAGCATCGGTAAAAAGCTCTCTGAACTGCGCGATCGAGGCGTGTTGATTCTTGGCTCGGGCAATATTGTTCACAATTTAAGAGCCTTGCAGTTTGATGGTAAACCACACGATTGGGCGATTGAATTTGATCAGTATGTCGCTGACCAACTGAATAACCGTGACTTTAAATCGTTAGCCGATGTTGCTTCTATGGGAAGCCTATTGCGAATGGCTAACCCGACACTCGAGCATTATGCGCCAGCATTGACGATCGCTGGAGCATCGAATTTGAAAGATGAACTCATTTATACCTCACAAGGTGTCGAGCTAGGTTCAATCTCAATGCGCTCATTCGTTTTCAACGGCGCTTAAAATTAGGGGATTAAAGTATGTTAGTGAATGGCAAATGGACAGAAAACTGGAAAGCGTTACAAAAAGCGGATGACAAGGGACGCTTTGTTCGACAGGTCTCCGAGTTTCGTAACTGGATTACTCCGGATGGTAGCCCGGGTCCTACAGGAACCGGGGGATTTAACGCAGAGCCAGGACGTTACCGCTTATATGTTGCGCTAATTTGTCCTTGGGCATCGCGCACATTGATCGCACGTAAACTGAAAGGGTTGGAAGATATTATTCCTGTCACCGTGGTCAATCCTCAAATGACATCACAAGGCTGGGCATTCGGTGGTTATGATGGTGCTGATACCGATCCGCTTTTTTCATCGCAGTACATGCATGAAATATATACGCGTGCGAACCCGACTTACACTGGGCGTGCAACGGTACCCGTGTTGTGGGACATGAAACAAAATGTACTGGTGAACAACGAAAGTGCGGATATTCTGCGAATGCTGGATACGGCTTTTGAAGAGATTGTTCCATCGGATATCAGACTGTATCCGGAGGCGTTTTCTGCTGAGATTGAAGAACTTAACCCACGTATCTACAACGATCTCAACAATGGCGTTTATAAGGCTGGTTTTACTCAGTCCCAATCTGCGTATGAAGAAGCAGTAAACAAAGTGTTTGATATGTTGGACGAGTTGGAAATGCGTTTGGAAGGGCAAGATTATCTGGTTGGTAACCAACTAACAGAAACGGACATCCGTACCTTTGTTACTTTGATTCGTTTTGATGCGGCATATCACGGTTTATTCAAAACCAATCGCAAGCAAATTGCAGATTATCCGAACCTTTCCAGCTACATGGAACGCATACTTAATCTTCCGGGTGTGGTAGATACGGTCAGTATCGATCACATTACAGCGGGCTATTACTCGATAAAAGAGCTAAATCCAGCGGGAATTCGTCCAACCGGACCTGCCTATATTGAGGCAATGATTCAGTCAGCAAGAAACGCGAAGTAAGACGGGCTAAAAAAATAGCGGTAACGCATTAAGTCGTTACCGCTAGAATTTGGTTTCTTAGGAATATGAGGCAGTAATTACGCTGCCTCAACGAACTTTGCTAAGAATGCGTCCTTACGCTCATGGAAGCGCGTGACCAAATCATCAACAGCTTCTTGGTCGTAAGGTTTCAAACCACTTGCAACCATACGTTTAATACCGTTACCGACAACTTCACCATCTTCTTTGAACGCGAAGTTCAATGTTACTACGCCACGCTTGCCGTCTACGTCGAAAGTTGCGCCTGTAAATTCTACTTCCGGATGGGTTAGATCCAGACGAGAGAATTCAACTTCCATACTTTCGTAAATCACTAATGGGCGTTGGCAGTTGATCATCATTTGCTGCTCTTCCATAAGAGGAACCATGATGTGAGGGAAGTTCATGCCAGAAAACTGAACGTAATTCGTCACTACATGTTCAATAAATGCTGGGTCGCGGTTGGTTTCACCTTCGCGAGACATGTGCAAATATTCTTTGCCAGCTGCATCAACAACTGCACTTTCTTTCTCACACTTATTCTCAATATGAAGCGCAACGCCGTCATTTACCATGCCAGAGAAGTTGAAACGCATTTTTTGGCTGATGCCTTCTTTACTTAGCAGTACGGCAAACAGTAGATCGCCAGGTACACAGAAGCGTTTGTTGTCTTCATCATGGATTGGGTTGTAATCGCCAGCTACGCGCTTCGCAAAGTGACTTGCCTGCTCGCGAGTGAACTGAAACTGGTGCTCATTGTTAGAAAAATAAGGTGTTAGAAACATAATTTTTACGTAGTAACCAAAACTGTAAGGGATTATATGCGAAACACTGACGGGCAATGGTCCATCCAGTGAGATTTCATCGTATCTTCACCATGATATGCTCATCGAAAGATAAATGTGTAAAAACGCACACTTGAATTACTTTTAATACCTATAAAGCCAGAGGCCTAAGTGTTCATGACACGGCGATATCTAGGTATTCACTTATATGATAGAAGTATAGACACAAAAAGGCCCCACACTTTAGGTAGAGCCTTTTAAATACTGCATTAATGAAAGAAGTTTAAATAATAACTAGAGTTACTTCTCTGCCATTGCATTGGCAATGTCCCAACATAAACGAGCCGCTAAGCGTGCCGTTTGGCTATCGACATCATAATTTGGGTTGTACTCGGCAACATCTGCCAGCATCAACTTGTTTTTACAATGAAGAATACGCTCTAAGAATGGCGCAATCGTATCGTAACTCACGCCACGAGCAGCTGGCGCACTCACACCAGGAGCCGTTGCCGCTGGAAATACGTCCAAGTCAATCGTCAGATACAGGTAATCACAATCGTCGATAAAATGCTGCAGTTGCGTCAGATGGTAGCTGAGGTTCAAATAACTAAGCTGATGATCTTCTACGTACCACACATTTAAGTCATCCGCTTTTTGGAATAGAGCCTGAGTATTGCTGCTGCGACTCACCCCTAAACACGCATAGTGGAATGCCCAGTCATTGCGTTGGCAAAAGTGATGAATTTGATTAAATGGGGTACCGGAGCTTGGCTTCACATCGGCTATCTGGCTTTCGAAAGCACGCAGATCGAAGTGCGCATCGAAATTGATAATGCCAATTTTCGGCTTTTTATCCGGATGATGTGACTTAAAGTACTCCGCAAGTCCGGAAAATGAGGCCCATGCAATTTCGTGCCCGCCGCCCAACACAATGACTGGCGAGTGGGGAAGTGCTTGAGCAATGGTACTTGCACAACGAGCCTGGCTTTCTTCCAACAAATCGTCTTCACATACCACCGTTCCGAGGTCGTAAATTGGGGCATCTTTGTGCCAAGCAAGATTCGCCAGTGCTCGACGGATTAAATCAGGCGATTTCTTCGCTCCGACGCGGCCTTTGTTTCTTGCTACGCCAGCATCGGTAGCAAAGCCTAATATTGAAACGCCTTGCGCCACTTTTTCCAGCTCGTGAGCTGGCTGATGTTGGACAACATGGTGGATACGTTGGCCAAGCTTACCATCTTCGGCATCATGACGACCTTGCCAGTGAAATAGCGGATTATGTAGATCGGATTGAGACATCTTAAAGGCCTCCATGTGCAATGTATTCACCATTTACTATACGACCTACCAGACGTTTTGCACCGACTTGGTAGCTAAGGTCTGCTGGATGGTCGATATCCCAAATCGAGAAATCGGCATCAAAGCCAACTTTTATCGCTCCTCGAGTATCTTTGTAGCCCAGTGCTTTTGCTGCATGTTGGGTTGCACCTCGTAGTGCTTCTTGAGGCGTCAGACGGAATAGGGTACACGCCATGTTCATCATCAGGGTCATATCGGAAAATGGTGATGTACCTGGGTTAACATCAGTTGCGATCGCCATCGGTACGTGATGCTTTCTCAGTAACTCAATCGGTGGCAGTTGCGTTTCACGCAAAAAGTAGAATGCACCGGGCAGTAAGGTTGCGACCGTTTCTGATTTTGACAGCGCAATAACACCTTCTTCATCGAGGAACTCAATGTGATCGGCAGAGAGGCCGTTGTACTGTGCAGTAAGCGCGGTGCCACCAAGGTTAGATAACTGTTCTGTGTGGCCTTTTACTTTTAAGCCGTGTTGTTTTGCTGTGGCAAACACTTTTTCTGTCTGCTCTAGGTTAAAGCCGATAGATTCACAAAAAACATCGACGCTGGTGGCGAGCTTTTCTTCTGCAACGAGTGGGATGATGTCCTGACAAATATGTTCAATATAGTCATCCGCGCGACCAGCAAACTCTGGTGGTAGTGCATGCGCAGCAAGCAGCGTAGTAGTTATCTTAACCTTTCGTTCTTGCTCTAGTGCTTTTGCTGCACGCAACATTTTGAGTTCGTCATTGAGTGTTAACCCGTAACCTGATTTCACTTCTATTGAAGTCACGCCACTAGCGAGCAGCCCGTCTAAACGAGGAAGTGCGAGTTCGACGAGTTGCTCCTCAGTGGCCGCTCTTGTTGCTTTTACGGTAGAGAGAATACCACCGCCTTGTTGAGCGATCTCCTGATACGGCACACCGTTTAAACGCATCTCGAATTCGTTCGCGCGATTGCCTGCATAAACAAGGTGAGTATGGCAATCAATCAAACCTGGCATCATCAGTTTGCCTTGCAGATCGAAACTTTGAGGGTAGAGCTGTGGATCTAGCTGTGACTCGATCTGAGGTTCGTCCTCACCAAAGGCACGAGTACTGATGGCGACAATTTTCCCAGATTGAATCCCGACACGCGCAGGTGATGTAGGCAGATATCCTGCTTCCCCTTGCGTCATAGTGACCAGACGCGCATTTTCAATCAGCAAGTCCATTTTTATATCCTATATGGTTTGTAGTTTTAAATGTATATACAAATATGTATAGCAAGAAAGTATCGATGACAAGATTGATGTTGTAAAGGTGTGATCGAAGAGTAGGAGGATTGTTATTCCCACTCGTTTAAATCAGCACTTTGGAACTCAGTTTGTATTTATTCCCTGGATGGTAAAGTAAAGCCGTGCTGACCAATTTGTCCTGGCTCCAGGTTCTTCGGTTTAGGAGAAGACAAGGCTCATTGGATGACATATTGAGATCAAGCTTTATGCGGTTATCAGGAACGATAGCCTCCACAGTGTGTTCGATGGCACTGAGCGGGCAGTTGTCTGACAAAAACTGATTAGGCGTGATATGAGTGAAGTCTTGGTCCAGATAGCTTGGTGCATATTGGCTGTTGACCCAGCGCAGTTCCAACTGAATTGGCGTGCTGTCTTCGTAGTGGATAATTTCACTGTAAAATACGGTGGTGCCCAGCATCACGCCAAGTTTTGTTGCGATGGTCGCATCGGCTTTAATCGCAACCTGTTTTAGAACCTTGCTGCGATACTCACGGCCGCGGTCCCTCACTTCTGCAGCAATATTGCGGATGTCTAGCAATGGTGACTCCGATTTCTCAACCGGATCACAAACAAATGTGCCAAGCCGCGGGCGACGTTGAAGTCTGCCTTCATTCACGAGATCTCGAATCGCCTTGTTCACGGTCATTCTACTGACTTCAAATTGTTCCGTTAATTCGAACTCAGTTGCGATACGTTGTCCGGTCATCCACTCTCCGGTTTCAATTTTATCGAGGATAAATTGCTTAATTTGCATGTAGAGTGGCGCAGACATAATGAGCTCCTTTAATTGACTATACAAATAGTGCTCAATTTAAGGAAAAATAGCAAACAGTTCTCTCCAACGGGTATCAATATGGCTGGTTTAGTCACAGCATTGCGTGAGTGACTCTGATGCTGAATGTGGGAGACGTGTGGTTATTTTTCATCGATAAGGGAAATAGCCCGAATTCTCGATGTCTATAGCTTGAAGCGCACGAAGCAATTGTGTAAATAGGTCACAATCAAAATAAAAATGATAGAGACGTAAGGGAAGAAATGTTTAAAAAGTTAAAAGCATCATTAGGTATTGGTTCGGCAAAAGTGGATACCATTTTGGACGAGATGAGTGTTTACCAGGGTTCAACGCTTACAGGGTATGTCCAAATTATTGGTGGCGATGTAGAACAGCGCATTGACGCAATCACCATCAAACTGAATACGGAAATGAAAGTAGAAGTGGATGACAGCGTCAGATACGGGACGTTTACGCTTGATCAGTTGAAAGCTGTTGAGCCTTTTGTGATTCAAGCCAATGAAGAAAAGCAAGTGCCGTTTCAGTTGAAGTTACATGATGAAACACCCATTACTCTGGTCAACGCATTAAAAAATCAGTGCCACGTTTGGTTAGAAACAACCTTAGATATTGACTTCGCGATGGACCCTCGTGACCGCGACTATATTGAAGTTAAGCCGCTGCCAGTGGTATCACGAGTCATTCAGTCGATCGAACAAGCCGGATTTTCAATGGTGAAAGCGGATGTTGAAAAAGGTTTCTTGCGCGGCGGTTCTTTCTCTTCGCGCTCAGGTATCTATCAGGAATTGGAGTTCCGTAACAATGGTTTCATCTCTTCGAAAGAAATTGAACTTTCCTTCATTTTAGACGGGCAAGTCATCCACTGTTTAGCAGAAATCGACCGTTCGCTCAGCTTGTCTGGAGACCAGTATCGTTCATTTACTTTGCCGATCAGTGCGACAGATGCTCAAGTCGCCGCAGCGATTGCTCCAACTTTAAGTTTATAATTGGATTAGCTGTCTGATCCCGGCCTAAATAAGTACCGATAGCCAATCGTAAATGCGATATCGGTACTGTTGTCCATGTTTCCCACATTCTCTATAGCGATGAGCTCCAAAGCAGAGTTTTGCATTAGGTAACGATAGCCAACTTTAATCTCTTTGGCGGCATCGGCAAATTCGTCCGGGCCTGCAGCTGAACCTTGGTACCAGTGGTACTCAATGATCATATGGTGATTTTCGGCAAGGGAGTAACGATAGCCAGCTGAAATTGCAGCCGTGTTCTTTCGATAGGGTAAGTTGAGCATTGCACGGTCGTCAGGACGAAAGGTCATTCCTATCATTGAATAAATGGCATGGTCGCTATTCAGATAGCTATAGTTGACCTGAAAACCTTGTTCAAAACTGCTTCCTTTAAAAGTGCCGTGAGTAACCTTGTCGTAATAAAGGCTGCCACCGAGCGACAAGCCATGCTGTTTGCTTTGAAATATCTGGTATTGGACGTAAGTGGAAATATTATTGGCGATGGTTTCTCTGCTAAAGTCGTCCTCAAAAACGCCGTATTGGGGCATTGATATGTAAGAGCGACCTTTGCCAACTTCGTCTCGTCCATTTTGATCGATACTAAATAAATCATGGAATTTTCTCGTAAGACCGTCCAGATGATTATCGGCTTCAAATACCCAGCGATAGTTGAGTTCCCACTGCCAGCGGCTGCTGATTTGCCATTTTCCACCAACCTCGACCTGATTATGGTAATAATCCAAAGCGTACTCATCCGTATGAGCCCAGACACTGGCTATTGTGGCTGATGCATAACCTTCAATGTAATCTGAAGGCAAACTAAATCCTGAGCGTAAGTAATTAGTATGACTAACCGATTGTATCGGTGATTGAGCGTAGGCGCGGAGCGGGCCATAAAAGTCATTTGCGGCCAATGCAGGGGTTGAGAAACATACAACAGTGCAAAATAGGGTAGGATGCCATCTCATTTTGATCATATGAATACCTAAACGGAAATGACTCATTAATGTAAATATAGTGTTAAATTTACATTCTGGTTTCCGATTTTTATTTTCTTTTCTTTGTGTTAACCGTTTTTGCTTGTGTTTAGCGACCGATGGGTGAAGATTAAATGACAGAGTAAATCGCTCTTTGCATTCTAATTGTGAGCTAGGTACAATCTGCTCTTCCGATAATGGTCCGGTATTCGTATTACCGAGAGACCTTCATCGAATTCAACTATTTTCCAACAAATAGCTTCTAAATTTGAATAACATGTGTTGCTTGGTATGCAACACCACTGTAAAGGACATAGCATGCCTATTATTACTCTTCCTGACGGCAGTCAGCGTCAATTTGACAACCCAGTATCTACAATGGAAGTTGCGCAATCGATCGGTCCTGGTCTTGCAAAAGCAACTATCGCTGGTCGTGTTAACGGTAACCGTGTTGATGCGTGTGACCTAATTGAAGAAGACGCAAGCCTTGAGATCATCACAGTAAAAGATGAAGTCGACGGTCTGGAAATCGTTCGTCACTCATGTGCGCACCTTCTTGGTCACGCTCTAAAGCAGCTTTACCCACAAGCTAAAATGGCGATCGGTCCAACCATCGATAGCGGCTTCTACTACGACATCGACTTAGACGAGTCTCTAACGCAAGAAGATCTTGAGAAGATTGAAAAGCGTATGAAAGAACTGGCGAAGACCAAGTACGAAGTTGTTAAGAAAAAAGTAAGCTGGCAGGAAGCGCGTGATACGTTTGAATCACGTGGCGAACCATACAAGGTGGAAATCCTAGACGAAAACGTATCTCGTGATGATCGTCCTGGTCTTTACCACCATGAAGAATACATCGACATGTGTCGTGGCCCTCACGTTCCTAACATGGGCTTCTGTCAACATTTCACGCTATTGAATGTTGCGGGTGCTTACTGGCGTGGTAACAGCGACAACAAAATGCTTCAGCGTATTTACGGCACGGCTTTCCACGATAAGAAAGCGCTTAAGGCTCACCTAACTCGCCTTGAAGAAGCTGCGAAGCGTGACCACCGTAAAATCGGTAAGCAACTAGACCTGTTCCACATGCAGCAAGAAGCACCGGGTATGGTGTTCTGGCACCACAATGGCTGGTCTATCTTCCGTGATCTAGAAGTGTTCGTTCGTGACAAACTAAACGAGTACGACTACCAGGAAGTAAAAGGCCCACTGATGATGGACCGTGTTCTTTGGGAACGCTCTGGTCATTGGGACAAATACGCAGATGCGATGTTCACAACTTCTTCTGAGAACCGTGAATACGCAATCAAGCCAATGAACTGTCCAGGTCACGTTCAGATCTTTAACCAAGGTCTAAAATCGTACCGTGACCTACCACTACGTATGGCAGAGTTCGGCTCATGTCACCGGAACGAACCATCAGGCGCACTACACGGTATCATGCGTGTACGTGGCTTTACTCAGGATGACGCTCACATCTTCTGTACAGAGAGTCAAATCCAAGAGGAAGTAACAAGCTGTATTAAGATGGTTTACGATACGTACCAAACATTTGGTTTCGACAACATCGTAGTGAAACTGTCTACTCGTCCAGAAAAACGTGTAGGTTCTGATGAAATCTGGGATCAATCTGAAGAAGCATTGAAACTTTCTCTAGAATCAATGGAAATTCCATACGAGATTCAAGAAGGCGAGGGTGCATTCTACGGTCCTAAGATTGAATTCACGCTATACGACTGTCTAGATCGTGCATGGCAGTGTGGTACGGTTCAGTTAGACTTCAACCTACCTGGTCGCTTAGGTGCAACTTATGTAGGTGAAAACAACGAACGTCTAGTTCCGGTAATGATTCACCGTGCAATTCTAGGTTCCCTAGAACGTTTCATCGGTATCCTTATCGAAGAATATGCTGGTTTCTTCCCAACTTGGTTGGCACCAGAACAGGCTGTTCTTATGAATATTACTGATAAACAGTCAGATTATGTTCAAGAAGTAGTACAAAAATTACAAAAAAGTGGAATTAGAGCTAAAGCGGACTTGAGAAATGAGAAGATTGGCTTTAAAATCCGCGAACACACTTTGAAGCGTGTACCGTATATGCTTGTCGTTGGTGACCAAGAAATGGAAGCTGGCGAAATTGCAGTGCGTACTCGTAAAGGTAAAGATCTCGGTAAATTTAAGGTGGATGATTTTATCTCTTACATCCAAGACGAGATTTCAAGCCGTAAGCTCAATCTGGAGGAATAAGCTATTAAAGGCGGAAGACGCGGCCAACAGCCGGTAAAACAAAACCCACACCGTTTAAACGGTGAAATTCGTGGCGTTCGTGAAGTTCGACTAACAGGCGCTGACGGTGAATCAGTTGGTGTTGTATCGATCCAAGAAGCGATTGCTGCTGCTGAAGAAGCAGGTATGGATCTTGTTGAGATTAGTCCTAACGCTGAGCCGCCAGTTTGTCGTGTGATGGACTACGGTAAATTCCTCTTTGAAAAGAGCAAGGCTGCGAAAGAGCAGAAGAAGAAGCAAAAGCAGATTCAGATCAAGGAAGTAAAATTCCGACCTGGAACTGATATTGGAGACTACCAGGTAAAACTACGCAACCTGGTGCGTTTCCTAGAAGAAGGCAACAAGGTGAAGGTAACAATTCGCTTCCGTGGCCGTGAGATGGCACACCAAGACATCGGTGTCGACGTTCTAAACCGCTTGAAAGAAGACACTGCAGAACTAGCTGTAGTTGAATCTTTCCCTAGCCGTATTGAAGGTCGTCAGATGATCATGGTGCTAGCCCCTAAAAAGAAGTAATTAACGGCTCATAAAGTAATTAAAACCTAGCCGATTCCCTTTGAATAGAAGGTTAGCGGTTGGGTTTTGTTCGCCCTAATTACATTGTTTATTAAACTACTACAATGCGGAGTTATTCATCATGCCTAAGATGAAAACCAACAAAGGTGCTGCTAAGCGTTTCAAGAAAACTGCTGGTGGTATTAAGTACAAGCACGCTACAAAACGTCACATCCTGACTAAGCGTACTACTAAGAACAAGCGTCAACTACGTCCAAATGCAATCCTTCCTAAATGTGAAGTGGCTGCAGTAATCCGTATGTTGCCATACGCTTAATTCTTTATAGTTATCAATCGTTTAGTTTAGGAGAAGCATAATGCCTCGCGTAAAACGTGGTGTACAAGCTCGTGCACGTCATAAGAAAGTTCTAAAACAAGCTAAAGGTTACTACGGTGCGCGTTCACGTGTTTACCGCGTAGCTTTCCAAGCAGTTACTAAAGCTGGTCAATACGCTTACCGTGACCGTCGCGCTAAGAAACGTCAATTCCGTCAACTTTGGATTGCACGTATCAATGCGGCATCTCGTCAAAATGGTCTATCTTACAGCCGTTTCATCAACGGTCTTAAGAAAGCATCTATCGAGATCGACCGTAAGATCCTTGCGGACATCGCAGTATTCGACAAAGCTGCATTTGCAGTTCTAGTTGAAAAAGCGAAAGCTGCTCTTTAATTAGCAGTTTAGGTTTAAGAAAAGGAGAGCATTAGCTCTCCTTTTTTATTGCCTTTAAAAGCCAATCACTCATATTTCTCTCAATTCCCTTATCTCTACTGCTCTTATCTTCTCTCCAGCTGTCATACCATACTTGTCTGTGAGCAGGTGAAAGCCATTACTCAGTCCAACTGCTAAGTTCTACGCTTGCCATAGTAGGTTAATCCAATTCGATGATGGTTTTACCAAAGTCCACGGTTTCAATGTCGTAAAGGGGAGGGGCCGCTGGCAATTTCCCCTAGATTGATAAATTGTATTTTACTGCGCATTGTGTGAATTATTATTCATTTTCTGTTTTGGGTGGGTAAAGTGTAACATTCTGAAATGGTATAATTTCTATGGTGTAACATTCTGAAGTTTATGAACGGAATGTTGTAAGTGTCTAAATAAATGCTGAATTTATTTGTTTTTATTATCAATAAGATTTGTTGGGAATACTGAAATCAACAGCATTTTTCAATGCGCCATTTGTCATGCGAATGTAAGGGGCGGTATATTAATTCATATTTTTATGATAAAAATATGAACTATTCACTAGCTAAGTGATTCTAAGTTGTTACAAATGTTGTGCAGCTGTAACTTTGCCAAAAAGGAATCGTAGATGAGAGATTTGACTCCCGAGTATTTGCTAGCCGCTTTAAGACAAGCGATTAAGACAAAAGGGCTAACATATCGAGAGCTATCTGAAAAAATGGGCATGCCGTTGTCCACTTTTAAAAGACATTTAACCAGTACCAACCTAGCTCTAGATAAATTACTCGAATACTGCAGAGCCATTGATTGCACGTTAGATGAACTGCAAAAGCTAGCAGACCAGCTTCAAGGTGAAGACGAAGACTACTTCAGCCGCACTCAAGATGAAGTGTTTTTCCAATACCCACACCTTTACGACTTTTATCGTGAGTTAAGGATGCTACGTGGTAAAGACGGTTACTCTATTTTGAAGAAAAAGTATGAGCTGTCTAAACAGAGCATGTCTGATTATCTCAAGGCTCTTGAGCTGTTGGATCTCGTCTATGTTGATGAAGAGAACAATATTACCCTCCATGGTCCGCTTTTTTACAGCTATGCTGAGAACTCGAAGCTTAACGATAAATACACAGAAATCATTAAAAAGCAGGCCATTGCCGCTGAGAACTGTGTCCGTGTTGCTTTGGCAAGGATGAAGATCACTGAAGAGCAGCTTTTACAGCTTGAAGACATTGTCGCCAAGACAGTGCTTGATTTCCATTCAAAGAATGTTGTCGCAGAGAACTATGACGTCTCGGATTTCACCAACATCGTCGTATTAGCTGGCCCGCATCAACCTGTCACATTCTCTGATGGCATTACTGAGACAAACACGCACTTTATTGACGACATTCGCTATGCGATTGCATCCGCGGGTGAAAAGCCGAGTTTATCTATCTAACTATTCTTCGCTTGTTGGTATCTCTACTATTTCTTAAACCATGGGATGTCTGAATTAGACATTGGTTTGAAATAGTAGCGGTATCTTACTGCAGCTTCGAAATACTCTCGCCGTGAATGTTTACGGTTTCCCTTTGATTAGTTGTTCTTTGTGAAAATCACGCGTTGTTCGAGTTTCATTTTCCGTAATCAACTCAGATGAATTCGGCTCAATTTAATAACAACACTGCTTTTTTTGCGTTTTTGTGTTCTTTTTATTCAATAACCTCTTCTTTTCGTAATTCAATTTGGCATTGGTGTCTGGTTTGGCTACTATGTACAGCTATCAAAAAACCAATCACTCCCTTATGGATACTACCAACAGGTAGATGAGGAAACGATGCAACATCTAGAAGAGATCATTGCTAGCGCAAGCACTGCAATTGAAGCTGCCGAATCGCTAGTCGCACTTGATGAAGTGCGTGTTCAGTATCTAGGTAAGAAAGGTGAGCTAACTGCTCAGCTTCAAAGCCTAGGCAAACTACCACCAGAAGAGCGCCGTGAAGCTGGTCAAGAGATCAACAAAGCGAAAGGTGCCGTTCAGCAAGCAATCGCTGCTCGCAAAGACGCGCTTCAACGCGCTGAGCTTGAAGCAAAACTAGCTGCTGAAACCATCGACGTAACCCTGCCAGGTCGTCGTATTGAAAATGGTGGTCTACACCCAGTAACTCGCACTGTAGAACGTATTGAGAAGTTCTTTGGCGAACTTGGTTTTAACACTGAGTCTGGTCCAGAGATCGAAGATGCATTCCACAACTTCGATGCGCTAAACATTGCCGCTGATCACCCAGCGCGTACTGATCACGATACTTTCTTCTTCAACCCAGATTTGATGCTTCGTACTCACACGTCAGGCGTACAGATCCGTACGATGGAAAATGGCAAACCACCATTCCGTTTCATCGCACCGGGCCGTGTATACCGTAACGACTACGACCAAACGCATACGCCAATGTTCCACCAAGTGGAAGGTATGCTGGTTGATGAGAACGTAAACTTTGCTCAGCTGAAAGGCATTCTGCACGATTTCCTATGTAACTTCTTCGAAGAGGAAGTAGAAGTACGTTTCCGTCCATCTTACTTCCCATTCACTGAGCCTTCAGCAGAAGTAGACGTGAAAGGTAAAAACGGTAAATGGCTAGAAGTACTAGGCTGCGGTATGGTTCACCCGAACGTACTACGTAGCGTAGGCATCGATCCTGAAAAATACTCTGGTTTCGCATTCGGTATGGGTGTTGAGCGTCTGACAATGCTTCGTTACGGCGTGAACGACCTGCGTGCGTTCTTCGAGAACGATCTTCGTTTCCTAAAACAGTTCAAGTAATCCAGAGGGTTCATTAACATGAAATTCAGCGAATCATGGCTTCGTGAGTGGGTAAACCCTGCGGTTACTACTGACGAGCTAACTCACCAAATTACAATGGCCGGCCTTGAGGTAGACGACGTTCTTCCTGTAGCGGGTTCATTTACTGGCGTAAAAGTTGGTCACGTTGTGGAATGTGGTCAACACCCAGATGCAGACAAACTACGCGTAACTAAAATCGATGTGGGCGAAGAAGAACTTCTGGACATCGTTTGTGGTGCGCCTAACTGTCGTCAAGGCCTAAAAGTTGCAGTTGCTACAGTAGGCGCAGTGCTTCCTGGTGATTTCAAAATCAAGAAAGCAAAACTACGTGGTCAGCCATCTCACGGCATGCTTTGTTCATTTACTGAACTAGGTATCGACGTAGAATCAGACGGCATCATGGAACTGGCAGAAGACGCAGCGATCGGTACTGATTTCCGCGAATTCCTAGGTCTAAACGACGTAACGGTAGACGTAGACTTAACAGCAAACCGCGCTGACTGTTTCAGCATCCGTGGTATGGCTCGTGAAGTAGGCGTACTTAACCGCGCTGATGTAACTGAACCTGCAGTAGAAGCCGTTGCTGCTTCTATTGAAGATACAGTATCTATCGACGTAAAAGCGCCAGCAGCGTGTCCACGTTACATGGGCCGTGTGGTTAAGAACGTAAACGTTCAAGCTGAAACTCCACTTTGGATGCAAGAAAAACTGCGTCGTTGTGGTATCCGCTCTATCGACCCTGTAGTAGACATCACAAACTACGTACTGCTTGAGCAAGGCCAACCAATGCACGCGTTCGACCTAGCGAAGATCGAAGGCGGCATCGTTGTTCGTCTGGCTGAGCAAGGCGAGAAGCTAACACTTCTTGACGGTAGCGAAGCAGAGCTAAACGCAGATACTTTAGTTGTCGCTGACCACAACAAAGCACTCGCTATTGCTGGTATCTTTGGTGGCGAAGGTTCTGGTGTAACATCAGAAACTAAAGATGTGCTACTTGAGTGTGCATTCTTTGCACCTGACCACATCCGTGGTCGCGCGCGTAGCTACGGTCTGCATACTGATTCTTCAATGCGTTATGAACGTGGTGTGGATTACGCACTTCAAGCAAGCGCAATGGAACGTGCAACAGCACTTCTTGTTGAAATCTGTGGCGGTGAAGTGGCTCCTGTTGTTGCGGTTGAGTCTGAAGCAGACCTGCCTAAGCCAAACAAAGTAGCACTACGTCGCGCGAAACTAGACAACCTACTAGGTCACCACATCGCAGATGCTGACGTTGTAGAAATCCTGAAGCGTCTTGGTCTAACGGTTGAAGCTTCTGTTCTTGAAAACGGTGAAGCAGGTTGGGTTGCTATTGCTCCAACATGGCGTTTCGATATCGCTATCGAGCAGGATCTGATTGAAGAAGTTGGCCGTATCTACGGTTACGACAACATTCCAAACCAGCACCCAGCGGCAGCGCTTAAGATGCACAACCACGTTGAAGCGGATCTTCCACTTAAACGCGTTCGTGATCTTCTTGTTGACCGTGGTTACCACGAAGCAATTACTTACAGCTTCGTTGAGCCTGAGCAACAAAAACTGGTCGTTCCGGGTGTTGAGCCGCTAGTGCTTCCAAACCCAATTTCAGCAGATATGTCAGCAATGCGTCTTGGTCTTATCCAAGGTCTGTTGAACACGGTTGTTCACAACCAGAAACGTCAACAGCCACGCGTTCGTCTATTCGAATACGGTCTGCGTTTCATCCCATGTGAATCTGCTGAAAACGGTATGCGCCAAGAGCCTATGCTAGCAGGTGTTATCGCTGGTACTCGTAGCGAAGAGCACTGGGACATCGAAACTAACACAGTTGATTTCTTTGATCTTAAAGGTGATCTTGAAGCGATTCTTGAGCTTTCTGCTAACGAAAAAGCATACTCGTTCGCAGCAGCGAAGCACCCAGCACTTCACCCAGGTCAATCTGCAGCAATCATCGTAGATGGCAAAGAAGTAGGTGTAATCGGTACGGTTCACCCAGAGCTTGAGCGTAAGTTTGGTCTAAACGGCCGCACTATCGTATTCGAAATCGAATGGTCTGCTATTAACGCTAAAGTGATTCCAGAAGCAGTCGCACTTTCTAAGTTCCCTTCAAACCGTCGTGATATCGCGGTAGTAGTGGATGACGCAATTGCTTCAGGTGACATTGTTAATGCTTGCCTAGAGCAGGGTGGCGAATTCCTGAAAGATGCGAAACTATTCGACGTTTACGTAGGTAAAGGCGTTGAAGAAGGTAAGAAGAGCCTTGCAATCGCTCTGACTCTACAATCAGTAGAGCGCACGCTTGAAGATGCAGACATCGCGGGTGCGGTAGAAGCTATCGTTGCTCACGTATCTGAGAAGTTTGGTGCAACTCTACGTGACTAAGCGTATCGCAACTCTTCTCTAATTAGAGTGTTTAAAAACCCTGCCAACTCGGCAGGGTTTTTTTATACTTTCAGTCAGTAAATCAAAATAAACGAGCATGATAAATAAGGAACGTTCCCAATTAAAAGTGAAGATAATGGGGTTTAATGGACATTATCGGGTCTAAAAACAAGACCTACCTCAACTATGGCTACTTAAAATATGTGGAAAACTAGGAAATTAATGGATGCTATGCTAATTTTGCAAACGTTCCCAATTTAAATGTTTAGGTAAACTGATGTCTTTAACACCATACTTTGCTGTTTGTGGCGGTATTGAAAATATCACCCGTACTCTGCTTACAGAAAAAGACCTTATGATAGAAGTCCGGGATAAGCGTCTGGTTCAGGATTCTGAGCTGATAAAAGCCCGAGATCAGATTCAGGGGGAGACTCAGTTAACATTCTCCCGTCCAGAGAGCTTGAGCGCAGAGGTGTTGCTCAAAGTGGGGGATGATATTGCGGCCGAGCAATCTAAACATTTTTCTGCTTTACAGCAGCCTGTTGAGTGCGAATATCGCCCATCCTGGCATATCTCTCCACCGCAGGGGTTACTCAACGATCCCAACGGGTTTATTTATCATGATGGTGCTTATCACCTGTTCTACCAATGGTTTCCCTATGGCTGTGAACACAAGGACAAACATTGGGTGCACCTAACGAGCCAAGACTTGGTTGAGTGGGAGTGGCAATCCGTCGCTTTGACGCCTTCACTTTGGTGTGACAGCCACGGTGTGTTTTCTGGACACGCATTAAGTCAGGGGAAAGAGTTGATGCTGTTCTACACCGGGAATACCCGCATAGGACAAGAGCGGGACAGACAAACGACCCAATGTTTAGCGACCTCTAGCGATGGTTTGAACTTCACCAAGCATGGCCCCGTCATTGACGCTCTGCCACCTAATGTCACCCCACATATTCGAGATCCAAAAGTCGTGCGTCATAACGATAAGTGGCTAATGCTGCTCGGTGCACAGACGACAGAGCTGAAAGGGCGTCTGGCTATTTACCAGTCTGAAGATTTGTATCAATGGGCGTTCGTTGGTTTATTTGGTGACGAGATGGGTGATTTTGGTTACATGTGGGAATGCCCGGATTTGTTTACGTTGAATGAACAATTGTTTGTCGTTATTGGCCCACAAGGTATTCCATCATTCTCTGAACACAATACCATTCCTCATCATAATGGAATTGTGAAAGCGCAATGGGTTGATGGTGATGGCTTGAGAATGGGTGACTTTCAGCATTTAGACTACGGTTTTGATTTTTACGCACCGCAAAGTATGCAAACTCCGGATGGCAGACGTGTAATGTGTGGCTGGATGGGATTGCCCGACGAAGTGGATCAGCCAAGCACCGATAACGGTTGGGTACACCAGCTTACTGCGATGAGAGAGCTGTCGTATCGGGATGGTGCTTTATACCAGTGGCCTATTCTTGAAATGGAATCCTTGATTGAGTCTTCTTCTGAGATCAAATTGGATGCGAATGGCGTGGATATTGGGACTAAGTCCTTTGATCTGACGGTTACGTTAGATTGGGGCGACGAACTAAATCTATTTGAAAACACCGCGCAGAAATTCGTATTACGAGCGGATGAAGACAACCGACGTCTGATAATGAATCGTTCACAAACACTTAATCGTGCCCAAGATACGATTCGTGAGCTGCCACTGGCGAGTGAGCGTATTGAACTTCGTATTCTTTCCGATAATTCTTCGCTTGAAGTGTTCGTAAACGGTGGTGCAGCGGTAATGACGTCGCGTGTATTCACGGATAAAGATGCGACGAAAATTTCGATTCAAGGCGAAGAGAAAACCGCGACATTCCGCCGTTATAAACCGATTAAAGCGCCTTTTAGTCAAAGCTAGATATGGTTGCAAAAAATCCCCGCACTTGTGAAGTGACCCCATAAAGTTGGACATTTCTGTTAAGCGGCTTGCAAGGCCTGATTTCGATACTCTATCGGAGTCAGGCCTTTTAATTTCACTTTAATTCGTTTGGTATTGTAATACTCGATGTATTCGTCAATATGAGCGATCAGGTCATCAGCATCTTCAAAGTGCTGGTTATGGTACATTTCTGTTTTCAGTAAGGCAAAGAAGTTCTCCGCAACTGCATTGTCTAGACAGTTTCCTTTCCGCGACATGCTCTGTGTTAAGCAACTTTCAGATAGCTTTTTCTGATATTTCTTATGCCTATATTGCCACCCTTGATCGCTATGAACGATTGGCTTAGCGCCTTCGCCTAAAGTCGCAACCGCGTCTGTCAACATTTCAGTGACCAGAGGTAGACGCCCATTTTTTGCGACCTTATAAGCCACAACTTCCTGTGTGAACAGATCAACGATTGGTGATAGATAGACTTTCTGCTGTTTAACTTTAAACTCAGTGACATCAGTTACCCACTTCTCATCTGGCTTCGTCGCTTTAAAGTCTCGTTCAAGAACATTGGGGGCCACAGTTCCCACTTCTCCTTTGTAAGAGCGGTACCGTTTGGGTCTGACGGTAGACTTCAAGCCTAGTTGACCCATGAGCCGTTGAACCGTTTTGTGGTTAAGCATAACGCCCTGTCTTCGTAGCTCTAAGTGAATACGACGATACCCATATCTGCCTTTATGCTCATGGTAAATTTGCTCTATTAGACTCTTTTCATCTTGATACTGTTCGGCGTCGTTATTTGGCTTCGCATGATAATAGAAAATACTTCTCGCTAACTTTAAGGCATGCAAAAGGTGTTTTAGTGGATAACAGCTTTTAAGAGCTAGAGCTACGTTCGCTTTTTCTTTGTTCGGCGAGGCTTTTCCTGCTCCAGCTCTTCTAACTTTTTTAGAACGGCATTCTCGGCGCGTAAGTAGGCTAACTCCTCTTTTAGCTCCTCCAGCGTTTTTTCATCATCACTTTTTTGCTGGATAAAAGGGTGCTTACTCATTGGTGATCGTCCTCTACTACGTTCAAGCCCCTGAATGCCATATTGTTTGTACTGTTTAAGCCAAACGGAGAGTGTTCCAGAGGAGGAGAAATTTAATACCGCACTAGTGTGGTTGATAGACCAGCCATTCGTCCACATTTTTTTTAACGCTTGGAGCTTGGTTTGAGCATTTTTAGCGAAATCATGAGGCTTAAATGAATCAGCACCATGAATCTCAAACACTTTTCCCCAGTAACGTATTATGCGTGGTGCAATGGAGTAAGTTTGAGAAAGTTCGTAAGATGAACACTCACCCAGTAAATATTGTTTGGCGACCGCACACTTAAATGCTCGGCTATATTTGGACATAAAGAGACCCCCAATAATTGGTGTCCAACTATTGGGGGTCAGTTCACTTGCGGGGATTTTTCTATTGGTCGATTGTTTCTTTAATCTAGATGTAATCGATGAGGGCATCCTGAGTTGGTAATGCTGTCATTGCGCCTTTTTGAGTTGTGGCTAACGCGCCGCAACCATTCGCCCATGTCACCGCGGCGTGAATAACCTCTTTATTCGCCCATTCAGTATGCTGAGCTAATTTCGCGAGTAGACCACCGACAAACGCATCGCCAGCACCCGTCGTATCGACTGGTTTTACAGCTTGACCAGCAATCAACTCTTGCTCTCCTTCAAAGACGGTCAGTGCGCCTTTCGCACCTTGAGTGATTAAGACGAGAGTATTATTGTAAACTTTGACCGCCTCTAAGCCTTCTTCTAAAGAGATGGTATCGGTTAAGAAAAGTAGCTCATCGTCTGAAAACTTGACGACATCTGCCAGTTCTATGGCTTGGTGAACCACAGGTTTCAGTTGCTCTGGATTCGCCCACACCTCCTCTCGAAGGTTAGGATCAAAGCTAACAAAGCCACCAGCTTTTTTAACGTCTCGCATTGCTTTTAGAGTACTGCTGCGGCTTGGCTCGTTTGCCAGAGCGATGGAACACACATGCAGCCAATCTTCCTTCGTGAAAGAAGGAATATCTGTAGGAAGCAAGAACTGATCAGCACTTGGTTTGACCATAAAGGTAAAGCTACGCTCACCAGAATCATCCAGATCGACAATGACAGTAGACGTCCGTTGTGCCTCGTCAAGCAACATAAAATCGGTATTGACGGATTCGTTGGTCAACGTTTCCTTCATAAAGCGACCCAAAGGATCAAGCCCCACACGGCCAAAAAATGCAGCCGTGCCGCCCAATCGTGCGATAGCAACAGCGACATTAGCAGGTGCTCCGCCAGGACATTTCAAATATGTGTCGTTGGCATCCGGAATCAAATCAACCACGGCATCACCAGTCACCCAAATCGTACTCATCATTCTTACCTTAAACTTCTTAATTTCACTGAGAGTATTTTTAGCTAAAACGATTTAGCTAATCAATGGAAATTGACTTATCAGAAGCAAAAATGATCCTGATTGTGATCTACGCCGCGAGTCGACAATGCAGCCTTAGTCCCAAGATACTAAAAGTGATGGTTTTCGACGTTTTCATCGGTATGATGACCGCCGATGTGTTGAATCCAAATAGCCAGAGCGAAACTCATCTCGGAAGGGTAAGGTGAAGAAGAAAAAACTAAAGTTAGCAGATATCGCTGAGCTCGCTGGAGTTTCAAAGTCCACCGTTAGCTTTGTCCTCAATGGTCATGCGAAGAAACATCGTATTAATGAAGAGACCGTAAAGCGTGTTCAAGCTGTGGTAGACGAGCACAATTACGCTCCGAGCTTATACGCACGCGCTTTAAAGGCAAACCGTACCTACACGCTGGGTCTTGTTATTCCTGATTTGGCCAATATGGGGTTTGCTACAACGGCGAAGTTTTTGGAGAAGTTGGCGCGTAGCCATGGTTATCAGCTTTTAATCGCTTCTTCTGAAGACAACCCGAAACAAGAAAAAGCGGCAGTTAAAAGCTTGCTAGAAAGGCAAGTCGATTTGCTAATGGTGGCAACGGCTATGACTGAAGACACCTTCTATCGCAAAGTCACCGAGCAAACCCCCGTGTTGGTGTTCGACCGTATTTTCGACGCCACGCCGTTAACGACGATAAAAACAGATGCTTATAACGCGACCAAACAACTGGTAGGAAAACTGTGTCAGCAAGCGGAAGAATGTGCCTATTTAGGCGGACAGTTAGAGCTCTCTCCGAGTAAAGATCGATTCTCGGGTTATCAGGCGGCTTTGCTAGCTACTGGAGTGGAGTTGGATACGGAGTTAGTGAAACACAAAGATTATCAACCTGAGTCCGGTTACGCCATGATTGAGGAAATCCACCAGAATATTGGGCGTTTGCCAACTCGCATATTTGTCGCTTCGTATTCGATTCTCGAAGGTGTTTTGCGTTATATGTCTGAGCATCGGTTATTGAATGCTAATGTGAAAATAGCAACGTTCGATAACTCACCGATTTTAGATTGCTTACCGATCAACATTGATTCAATCGAACAAGATTGCGAGCTCATCGCTAAAACGTTATTTGAGCAAGCAACGGCATCTATAGGTTCACCCGATCGTAAAGCCGAGCATCTGATTCTTCCTGCGAAACTACACTATCGTTGAGCTAGCTAATCTCAGCGCTAAGAGAGCGACAACGTATAAGAGAGAAGAAGGGGCAGGGTCAACACACTAAAAAAGTTGCCAAACAACACCATCGACGCCACTTTCATCGGTTCTATATTGAGTCTCTCTGCAAATAAATAGTTCATCACCGCAGGCGGTAACATGGTGAAAAGTACCATCATCTGCAATTGCATTGTGGGTAACGGAATAAACCAATAGATAAGCGCAAAGGCAACTGCACCTGTGGTCAGCGATTGTACCGTACATATCACGCCAACTCGCAGACCATCCAATCGTAAGTTGCACATTTGTGCCCCGAGAGAGAGCAACATTACCGGTACTGCGGCCTGACCTAATAATGCCGTCGCTTCATAAAGCGGTGCCCAAGCGCCAATTCCTGACAAGTTCAGGCCCAGCGCGAGAGAAGCCGATAAAAAGATTGGCATTTTTATGATCTGTTTTAGTGGGTTGCCACTGCTGAGAAGCATCACCCCTAAACTAATGTGCAGACAGGCCGATACAACAAACAGTAAGACGGCAGAAGAAAGCGCCACGTCTCCGAACGTATAAGTAAATAGTGGGATAGCCAAGTTGCCACTATTGCGAAACATGTGGGGTGGTGCCCAGGCTTTGAAAGTTAATCCGGTCGCTTTACAGATCGGTATCATGACCAATCCAGGGACGAGAACCGCAACAATCGCAGCAAAAAGAAGAGGGCCTTGTTCCGCATCGAGCGGCATGCTGACCAGAGACGAAAACACCAGCGCAGGCGTAAAGACATCAATATTGATTCGATTGATTGGGCGAAAATCTGGCTTGATATGCCGACCGACTAAATAGCCGACGCCGACAAGAGCGAAGACGGGAAAAAGAATATTGATGACTTGATTAATCATGACCGCACTTTAATTAAAGGTAAAAGATGTGATTGTTTCGTTAAGTAATGAATCTAGGTTCACACTAACAACCTTTGATTAGTGAGTCATCGTAAAACAGTGAGAATCTTGGCGTTTATCAAGCTTTATAAAAGTAAAACTGCTGGTAAGTGGTCATACTTCTTTTCAAGTGTTTATGTACCTAGTTACTTACAAATCAATGAAATACCGACAGGTTCTATGTCAGGTGTTTGTAAAATAGCCTATACCTGATAAATTTATTAAATGGTTTTTTGTTTCAAATTTTACCAATTTATTGGTTTAATTGACTGGTTGAGTTTTGTATTTAAGAACTCTCTAAATAAAAAATGTTAAAATGTTGGTATTTAACAATAATTTATACAGCCATATTCCATTTATTCGCAAAGAAAAAAGTTGGCGAAAATCATAAGCTTGTCATACACTTCCTGATGTAACCCCGATATGTTCTTGAATTGGTAGGGTAAAACTGCTCTGGCGCTACACTAAGTAGCATTGTTTAACATAGCTTTGAGGAAAGTTTTATGGCGCTCACAAAAGCCGAATTGGCAGAAAACCTGTTTGATAAATTAGGATTTAGTAAGCGGGACGCCAAGGAAACGGTGGAAGTGTTCTTTGAAGAAATTCGCAAGGCACTAGAAAGTGGCGAACAGGTAAAACTGTCAGGTTTTGGTAATTTTGATCTTCGTGACAAGAATGAACGGCCTGGTCGTAACCCGAAAACTGGTGAAGATATTCCAATTACTGCTCGACGTGTAGTGACTTTCCGCCCGGGTCAGAAATTAAAAGCTCGCGTAGAAAATCTTAAGAAAGAACAGTAAGCTGACCAAATAGATCACGCTTAGTCGTGGTCTTTTGTCGTGCATGCATTTTCGTTTCGGCATGCAAAAGAAAACCACCGCATTGCGGTGGTTTGTTGTTTTCAGAGAAGCAATTTTTTATGCCGCTTCTAAGTGAGTTGTTAAGTATGGTTGCCACGCGTGCTGGTACAAGTTCTTAGCTTGGCTTCGCATGCTTCGAATCGCCGCCGTTTCAAATTCAGTCAGCTGGCGTTTTTCTGCCATTGCCTGACGTTCAAGCTTTTGAATTTTCTCATAAAGGTCATGCTCAGGACCATTCTTCACATCCGCAATGGCTTTCAAATGGAGCTGAACTTCTGCAATGAGGTTTGTTTTCGGCAAACGAACCAGTAAGTTTAAATCTCGGTAACCCGAAGGCCCCGGCTTTTTGAATCTGTTTTTCACTTTAACGATTGTTGTTTCGCGCTCTAGTGTTTCATAGATAGAGACCAAACTTGCCACATCTTCCGCAACTATCGTCGCACGTGCTAGATCGGTAATGCGTTCAACCTGACCATCCAGTTCGTAAGCAATTTTTTCCTCTGCACGTTGTTTGGATTTTACGCCAGCGAAGTAAGGTTGGGCGTCGTTGAGAAGGGCGGTACTTTTACAGATGGTTTCCAGTTCGAACTGAGCTTGGTGAGCTTTGGAGTAAAGAATATCAAAATCAGCGTATGGCTGGGTTGGATTTGAGTCGATAGTTTGAATGCCATATAAGCCACTTAGGCTATGTTTGAAGAGTTTTGAACAAACCTCGTTTTGACTTGCAGAACGATTCTGTTCACTCGTTGTTGGCGCAATAGGCATTGCGGCAATTGCAGGTGCACGGCTTAGTACCAAAAGCATCAATGCTGCTGTACGTAAAAATAAGCTCATTCACTCTCCTTAACTTGCTTGCACTTAGAAAATGGGGACAAAGAAGTCGCTAAGATTTGCAAATCAGGTTGTTATTAATAAATGGGGATCTTTTGAAACATTCCAAGGTTAACTCTCATGTTTACAGTGGAATTATGCGTTAGATCACTATTTATATTTTCATTATTCTGTTAATTAAACGTCAGTATCATTTCGTATATCGTGATTGCATCGTAGCATTTGAGGATTAACGAAAGATGAACGGCATAGACAAATTCGAAAAAATCATTAGTCTTACTCCACAAAACGTAATTCAGCCGATAAGTAGAAAGTAAAATGAGAGACCCAGAATTTTGGCACAATAAGTGGGCCAGCAATAAAATCGGATTCCATTTGGAAGATGTAAATCCATTACTGCCTCAGCATTGGCACCACACCAACCCTAAGCGCGAAGACACTGTGTTGGTTCCGCTTTGCGGTAAGTCTGAAGATCTTGTGTGGTTGGCGACCAAACATGATGAAGTGAATGGCGTTGAATTAAGCCAAATTGCAGTACGCGCTTTCTTTGCAGAGCACTTTTATACTCCAACTGTTACGCCATTAAGTGGTATGCATGAGTTGTATCAGTTTGATGAGCTTTCTATTTATACCGGAGATTTTTTCACGGCACCGGTTTCTCAAGTCGATATCATTTATGACCGAGCGGCTTTGGTTGCGCTGCCACAGGAGATGAGACAAGAGTACGCCGAGCGTTTGAAACAGCTACTTAAACCGGGTGGCCGTATTCTGCTTGTGACACTCAATTACCCTCAGCAAGAAATGGCGGGACCTCCATTTAGCGTACCAGTGAATGAAATCGAACAGTTATTCTCGGGTTACAACGTGACTTGTCTCAACGTGGACGAAGCAGATGAGAATCACCCGAAAATTGCTAAGCAAGGCTTAAGTCGTTTTTCTGAAGAAGTGTATTTGATTGAAGCTCAGTGATTTCGAACAGCGTAAGTGACTGACTACGTGTACGAAAAGACAAAAAAGCGCAGCTATTTAATAGCTGCGCTTTTTTGTTAATAAAAGATGGCTTAGTAAACGATGTTTACCTTCGATGCATTTGCTACCGCATCTTGAACGGACTCTTCTGTACTATTTCGACGAGTAAGAACAACACCTAAGCGGCGGCGACCGCCGATTTCTGGCTTACCAAATAGGCGAACTTGAGTCTGTGGTTGTGCCAGTGCTTCAGACACATTGTCAAAACGAATGTTTGTTGACGTACCTTGACCAAGAATCACCGCTGATGCAGAAGGACCATATTGAACGATCTGGTTGATCGGCATACCGGTAAATGCGCGCACGTGCAGTGCAAACTCAGACATTTCTTGAGAAATCAGCGTAACCATACCTGTGTCATGTGGACGAGGAGAAACTTCGTTGAAGATGACTTTATCGCCCTTCACAAACAACTCAACACCAAAAATTCCGTAGCCGCCAAGTGCATTCACTACTTTTTCCGCAGTGTATTCCGCTGCTTTGATGGCTTCTTCTGACATCGCTTGAGGCTGCCAAGATTCGCGGTAGTCACCATCTTCTTGACGGTGACCGATTGGTGCGCAGAAGTGTACGCCGTCAACCGCACGTACGGTTAGTAGGGTGATCTCGTAATCAAAGTCAATGAAGCCTTCAACAATGACACGACCAGCACCAGTGCGGCCACCTTCTTGAGCGTAGTTCCATGCTTTTTCAATATCAGCTTCTGATTTAATGACACTCTGGCCTTTACCAGATGAGCTCATCACTGGCTTAACTACACAAGGGATACCAACAAATTCAACAGCGGCTTTGAAATCGTTGAAGTTGTCTGCAAATCGGTAAGGGGAGGTAGTAAGCTCAAGCTCTTCAGCAGCTAAACGACGAATACCTTCACGATTCATTGTAAGCTTAGTCGCTTTTGCTGTTGGAACGACATTCAGACCTTTTTCTTCTAACTCAACCAGTTTATCGGTCGCGATAGCTTCAATTTCAGGAACAACATAAGCAGGTTGCTCTTTATTGATGATTTCTTGTAATGCTTGACCATCCAACATATCAAGCACGTAGCTGCGGTGAGCGACTTGCATCGCCGGTGCATCCGCATAACGGTCACACGCGATGACTTCCAGACCTAGTCGTTGGCATTCAATCGCGACTTCTTTACCAAGTTCGCCAGAGCCTAAAAGTAATACACGAGTAGCGTTTGCGCTGGTTGCAGTACCGAACATATCGTTCCCTTACAAAATAAAGTGATGAGACAGAATTTGCAGGGGATCATACTGAATTTTTATCGTAAAGCAAACGTTTGCGTATGGTTTTTTGCTAATAAAAAAGCTCTACATCATGTAGAGCTTTCATCGACATCATTATGTAAATTACACGTTAACGAAACTTAGTGGAATGTCGGGATTCAACGCTTCTAACGTTGATTGCGTATCAGCAAGATGACTGATCTTACCTTCTGAATTTTCCACTAAAGCGGCTGCTTTGATGTTATCAAAGGTTTCACCCGCCAGTAGTACCTGAATCAAAGCAACTTGAAGAGGAGGAAGGCTCGGGTTAAACGCCGCATTCTCTGCGTAAGCGCCTTGGAAAACGCGACCATCAGCAAGCTCTAACGCCAGTCCACTCAGGTTATTGGTGTAAGGAGCATGGCTCATGTTCATCGCATCGACGGCTTTTTGAATCAACGCATCGTTCTCATCACATTCGAACTGATGCTTAACTTCTGCCATTAAGCCAGATTTGATACCCAAATCGGCCGGGCCAAATGCTTCAGGCAGATATTCATGTAATGATTTTTCTTCACGCTCTGGCAATTGGACTTTTAAGTCTTTCGCTGTAGACAGCTCGTTCATGAACTGACGACAGTGGCCACAAGGGCTAAAGTTAATCGTGATGTCTTTAACACCGCGTTCACCCTTCATCCAGGCGTGGCTGATTGCAGATTGTTCTGCGTGAACTGTTTGGCCAAGTTGAACGCCAAGGAACTCCATGTTTGCGCCGAAGTAGAGACGGCCAGAAAGTCCGCGAACAATGGCACCAACATAAAACTCAGAAATAGGCGCGTAAGAATAAGCAGCGGCAAAAGGAAGCAGAGCAACACGCAGCTCTTTGTCAGATAGAGCGGTAGCAGACAGTAACTGCTCAAACTGCTGTGCTGAAAGAGTAGCATCAAAATCGTCGGCTAAAACGATAGGAGCAAGTTGGTTTGAAAGTGCTTCAGGTGCGCTTGCTAGCGCTTGTTCAATGCGACTTTTCATGTTGAATCCTTGTTATTGCATGGACAGTTATTCTATGCAAAGTGGGAAAATGTTCTGTGCTTTAGATCACGCAAAGTAATGCAATTAAAATTCACGTTACATAATTAGAGTGAAGTCACACATGTATTCGATTGCACAGGCGCTGAATGTTACGTCGATCTCTTAACTATATTAACTCATACACATATCGCCAAGTAATGAGGCTTTGATCGTCGCTCTATTACATGTCCAAGAGGTAAGGTTGCGAACGGATTTCAATCTATCGAGGGAGACTTGGAGAGAATAGGTGAAGACCTGCCCAGATGATAGGCAGGCCGAAAACTTGATTCTTATTGATATAACCAGACAGCCAGAGCAAAAAAGCTCGGAGCCAGAACCGACGTAATAATGCCGCAAAGCACTAACGCCAAAGACGAGAACGCCGCGTCTGCTGGTTGTTTCTCAACACACGTCGCGGTACCCAGTGCGTGGGACACCGTACCCATGGTTAAACCTCGGGCAATAGGATGCTTGATCCCAATCAGGTTGTAGATAGGGTAAGCCACAATCGCACCCAACAAGCCAACTAGAAGAACTAAAATCGCCGCAACTGCCGCTTCACCACCAAGGTGGCTGGAGATTTCCATCGCAATAGGGGTGGTCACTGATTTACCAACCAAGCTCGCGATCAAACTTAACTCGGTGTGAAACGCAACGGCGATGAGAGTTGCCGTCATCATCGACATCACACTACCCAAAACACAAGCGAAGGTAATGATGCGCCAGTTTGCTCTGATCTGAGGAAGCTGCTCATATAACGGGTAAGCTAGCGCCACAACGGCTGGTTGTAGCAGGAAACTAAACACTTCGTTGTCGGCGTAATAAGTGTCAAACGGCACGTTCAAGTAGGTCAACAACGGAATAATGACCGCAATACAAATAAGCAGTGGGTTAACAATTGGATGGTTCGCTTTAATCGCAATCTGACGTGCAACAAGGAAAACAACAATAGTGAGTAAAATCCACATATTAGTGTTTCTCCTTTAGCAAATAATCCAACAGCCATGCGAGACTCACCAGCACAATTAAGGTGCCGCCGACCGCACTTGCAAGAATAGGTAGTGCGTTGGCGAAAAGCATGTCGAAGTGATCCATCAGGCCAACACTAACTGGAACGAACAATAAGATCATGTAGCGAATAAACAGAGTTGCGCCAGTCTTTACCCACTCTACTTTGACAATCCCGGTTGCCATAGAAAGGAATAACAGGATCATGCCGATAACACTGCCTGGGACGGAAGTGTCAGTAAATCTTTGAATAGTAACTCCGATCCCAAGTGCTCCCATGATGAGAAAGAGGGAAACGAGCAATTGGGTCAGTTGTAATAATCGATCTTTTATCATTTGGGCAGCATATAAAAACGACAAGCGCACCTGACGGTGCCCTTGTAAAAGTAAGAAATTAAGAGGCGAGGCTCTCTACGTAACGATAAACGGATTTTAATAGTGCTATTTTCTTTTCGTCACTTTCATGTTCGTGAACTAAGTTTTCTAAATTCAGCATATACTCTTCGATTTGGCTTTCAAACACTTCACGGCAGTGCTGTGCCCAACGTCTTTGTTCCTGTTCGTCTAGCGTGCCAGGGAAGTTTCGAGCACGGTAACGGAACAACAGTGGTTTAATGCGCTTGTCATCGAACTCAATATCCAGAGCGGCCAGATTATTCGGGTCGGTCTCGCGAATAATATCCATCGCTGCGCGATCCGCTGGAGAGAAAAAGCCATCGTACAGTTGAGTATCCACATCATCACTTTTTTCAAATGTGCGCTCAACAGAAAACAGGCTGATCAGCTTTTCTCGAATCTCTGGGTGCTGACGCAACAGAGCCAGATTGTTCAAGCATTGTTGACGGTCAATGCCGATAGACTCCGCGTTTTCAGCCGTCAGTGTTTTCGCTGGTGCCAGAATAGGGCACTTATTCAAGTGAACAAGTTTAACTGGTACAGGCAGTAAATCACCGAGATCTTCTCGCTTGGTGTACAACCTTTCGTGCAGCTCTTCCGCAGACAGCTCTAGGATAGGTTGCGGATCTTTGGCTAAATCAATCGTGATAACCGCGTTGTTGTTCGTCGGATGCCATGCAACAGGCACAATCCAGCTTGTGTACTGACACTCGCGTCCTAACATTCCAGAAACGTGCATCAAAGGCGTCATATTAACGATATCAACCAATTCATTCAGCTTACGTTTTTGACGCATGGAGAAGAAGTAATCAAACAATTTAGGCTGAGCAGCTTTAACTTTCTTCGCCATCTCGATCGTTGCGATAACGTCAGCCATGGCATCGTGTGCATTGCTGTGTTCAATACCGTTGGCAACAGACAAATGCTCAAGTTTGAAGCTAGGAAAGCCTTCTTCATTTTCTGGCCACTCAACACCTTCTGGTCGAAGTGCATGACAAGCGCGCAGCACATCAAGTAAATCCCAGCGCGAATTGCCGTTCTGCCAACTCCACGCGTACGGGTCAATGAAGTTGCGGTAACAGGTGTAACGCGTCACTTCATCATCAAAACGAATACTGTTGTAACCCAAACTGGTGGTATTGGGTTTGGATAACTCAGCATGAATTTTAGCAATGAACTCAGGCTCAGGCAGACCTTCCTGCACCGCCTTTTGTGGGGTAATCCCAGTAATTAAAGCAGCTTCAGGAGAAGGAAGGTAATCAGCAGGTGGCTGGCAATACATAACTAAAGGCTCGCCGATGATATTGAAATTTTCATCTGTGCGAACACCAGCGAATTGACTCGGACGATCTTTTGCAGGGTTTGTTCCCCAAGTTTCGTAGTCAAAGAAGAAAAAAGTGGGCTGATTATCTTGGTGCATTCTGCTTACCGTTTACGGAACCGATAAGAGTATTAGACCATTCAATGCCTTAACTCGCAACGAAAGATGCAAGGTAAAGTTGTGAATATGAAAAAGCAGATAAGTGCCCATCGGCTTGATTTTTCCGCAACTATTGTGAGCCCAATTTGAAAGGTTACGCGATAACTTAATCTTTCCTCAGTGGCGAGCCCACGACTTCCGCCGCAGTATTTCTACCATTTGTTCAGAACTCGGCACCATGCCGCACTAACTGAAAAAATGCTCGGGCATGAACTGGTCGGCGTAATGGCGATTTATAACAAGCATGACTGGCTATCAGACCAAAAAAAGGCATACGGAAAGTTTGGAGAAGCGTTGTTTACGCAAGTGCAAAAAGAGTTAGAACATGAAAAAGTTGCAGTGAGTTATCATTCTTATTGCTTATCAAATGATTGCATAGGTCACTAACTCACTGATGTGCTTTGAAGCTACGAATGAAAGTCGGCATGATAGTGGAAATCAAGACAGCTCTAAGTCGCTAATAAGTGTTATACATTTGGAGAAAATATGTCAAATACACCAATATATAATGGAAAACCAACAGCTTACCTAGATCACAACATCTTGGACCTCTTTGTTAAGCACGGAATGATCGACTTTGCTGTTATCTTGCGTGATTCTTTCCAAGTCATCTATTCAGATGAAACTCTTAAGGAAATCAAGCGTTCCGGAAGTCACGCTGAAAGGTTTCTTAATGTGTTAAATAACTTAAATGCTTTTCACTTAAAACTAGTTCTAACACAAAGTTTTGAACCAACAGGTGATGCAACAATTACTCAACGCGATGCATTTGAAGCATTCCGAGAATATTGTGAACAAGAGCCTGTTTATCAACAATTACAAGACTCAGTTTTTCAATCTAGCTTTAAGTTATTTGGCGGCCGAAAAGGAGACTCATTCGAAGAAATTGCCGAAGAGCAAAGTAAAGCCTTTGCTGGTTTAATGTCATTCATGAGAGAGCAAGCACAACATCTAGAAGAATTTAATTCCGATGTTGCTCGTTTTATGGACGATTATACAGTCGCTGCTCAAGCTGAAATGGAGAGAACTCTTAAGGAATCTATTTCGCAAATGAAGCGAAATGTTAAAGGCGAGCTTGATTGGTCAGGTGTCAAGGAGTTTAGAAACTCTGTAGATATTGGTCCAAAAGAACTTAACAACATCACCGGTCCTAATGTTCTGGAGAAAGTTTGGGACCTATTCAAAGAGAAAGAACCTTACAATAAATTAAATTGGTCGTTGGAAGATTTTTTCTCTATTAAGCAAAATTTGATTTATCCTGACAGACCTTACTTTAAATATCAGAAAGTCACAGCAATCTATAATCATCTGAATTTTATTGGTTTTCATCCTGACTCTAAGACTCATAAAGAAAGACGTTTTGTGGCAGCGTTGAGTGACATGGGTCATGCATCGATAGGATCATTTGCCGATGCTCTATTTTCCAGAGATGAGAGCTTTGTAATTAAAGCAAGAGCTGCATATGAGTATCTTGGTGTGATTACTGAGGTTCATCAGGTCAATTTAGAAAATGAATAGCAAAACACTTTATAATAAATCCCAACCTTTGGCATTTTTGGTGTCATCGTTGGGGGGCGTGTTGAAAGCGCATTAGTATATTTTTGAAGGTAGCACTGCATAAAGCTTAAAGTACTAATAACCTCTCAACGCCTAGGTTAAACCCACCTTTATGCTCTACCCATTCCATCACCGCTGCGCGAATCCAACGTAGCAGTGAATTGCTAATTGGTTCTGAGAAATTACGGTTGTTCTTGTGCCATGTGATGATGGAAATACGCTTCTTGTTGCTAACAAATTAGCCTCATAGATCACTAACTCACTGATTTTACTTTGAAGCTCATAACGAAAGGCGGCATGATAATTAACAAAGGATGGCTAGGAGCCGCCTTATAAGCGTTAGGCAAAAGGAACAAAAATGAGCATCAAGCAATCAGTTTTAGTGCTACTTATAGGAACAACGTTAGTCGGTTGCAATAATAATAGTGATAAAGAAGAACCTTCAAATGAGAGTGGTGCCGAGCCAATCAAGGTAAAGATAACATTTGAGGAGTTTCAGGCTCAGGTCCTATCTACTATCCCCGATACAGGATTGTACGTAGATTGTGGTGTTTCTCAAATAGATCAAGATGTAGACGAAGTTCAAAAGTGTATTGAGTCATCGTTTTATGATGCTAAACCGTTTTATGGTTTTGACAAATTTGTGGGTGTTGACACTTTGCTGGGAGCAGCTTCAATCTTGAACGAGAATGGTACAGTTACAAATTGGTATTACGATAAACACTGTTTATTCGGCGCAGCAGAATGCAATAGCTTTGTTGAGTCAGTTACTTGTGAAAATCCAGGACTGCGATCAATAGATGAAATTCAAGAGAAAGAACTTATGATGCAGTTCAGAGATAGGTTTTTTGAATGTAGTAATAGTAGTCAGTAATTTGCCTAACAAAGAGTTAAATGGGACTTGGCTCGCGCAGCATTAGTCCTTTTACATAGATATATTTGCTAAACATCCAGCCAGTTTAGTAATGGAGAATTGAGTGTGAAACAAAATAAATACGACGACCCGGCTTTTTTCGAAGCTTACGCCAAAATGCCGCGTTCAACTGATGGTCTAAAGTCCGCTGGTGAGTGGGAAGTATTTCGTTCCAACTTACCTGAATTGTCGGGGAAGAAAGTACTGGATTTAGGTTGTGGTTATGGATGGCATTGCCAGTATGCCGTTGACCAAGGCGCTGAAGCTGTCGTAGGTATAGACTTATCAGAAAAGATGCTAGAGAAAGCTCGTGAGTTAACAGACAAAGGCAATGTAACTTTTGAGCGATGTGCGATAGAGGATTTTGACGCAGAAGACGAATCCTTTGACGTCATATTTAGCTCCCTTGCTTTACATTATGTTGAAGATCTTCGCTCGGTTTTTCAAAAAGCATTCAAGTTATTAAAGTCCAAAGGTGTTATCTGTTATTCCGTTGAACATCCAATTTTCACTTCAAATAGTTCTCAAGATTGGTATTACGAAAAAAGCAAAATTCAACACTGGCCTTTGGATAATTACTTTCATGAAGGGGAAAGAAAAACAGAGTTTTTAGGCAGTGAAGTCATTAAATATCATCGCACAATAGAAACTCATATCTCTACTCTGTTGTCCGAAGGATTTGAAATACGTTCGGTATTGGAGCCTAAACCATCGGAAGAAATGGTGGAAAAAATGGGGTGGCATGATGAACTGAGAAGGCCAATGATGTTAATAATAACAGCCGTTAAAAAATAGCCACCTAACAAGTGATTTACTCGCTCTTCTTTAAGAGGTCTTACTCATCTAATTTGTCTTATGGATCGCTAAATTACTGATTATTATTTCAATATTCGAATGAAAATCGGCATGATAGCGGAAGGAAAGGACTCTCAGCCAATTTACAACCGGTCTGTGCTGGAACATAAAAACAGGGAAGGTTGATGAAGAGAATAAACGTCGTTGGGACGAGTGGGAGTGGTAAGAGTACATTCGGTCGAAGGCTTGCGCAAAAGTTGAATTATCCGTATCTGGAAATGGACGCGATGTTCTGGAAACCGAACTGGCAAGAGTCACCTGATGACGAGTTTTTTTGCCACACTTGAAGTGCAGTTAAGGGAAGAGCATTGGGTGCTTGATGGCAACTATAATCGTACTGCGCCAATAAAATGGGCAACGGTTGATACTGTTATATGGATTGATTATTCGTTTCCCAGAACGATTTATCAGGCGGTAAAAAGGGCGGTCACCCGTTCTTTAACCAAGCAAGAACTCTGGCACGAAACCGGGAATGTTGAATCATTCAAAAAGTCGTTTTTCAGCCGAGATTCCATCATTCTTTGGACATTGAAAACGTACAAAAGCAATCGGCTGCGTTATCAGGAAATGTTCTCAAACCCGCAATACAGTCACATTAAATTCGTGCGTATCTCATGCCCTCGAGAAGCGCAGGCGTATATCAATGGCTTTCACACCTAACTAGTGGGATTCGAAATCAATCAACTGCTCAGTTTGTAATTAATAATGGAGTTACTGTGTTTCACGTCATCTACCGTTTAGTCGCAAGTCGCGACTCGTTTCTGACTATCTTGTTACCATCAATTTTGTATTTTTTGGCTTATCAGTACGCTGGTTTAATGTCGGCAGTGGTAGTCACTTCACTATATGGCCTGCTAACTCTCTTGTTTCGCAAAGAGTTAGGCATGATTGCGTTAGCCTTTGCCTTGTCTGGCTTTGTTGAGCTAACCATCGCAGCTTTCGTTCCTAGGGAGATTCTGGTTGAAGCTGTTGTGCTTAAGCTAGCCATGGGGTCGCTCAGCACTGCCAGTGTGTTTTTAGTATTTTCGTGGTTTAAAAAGCCTATACCTATGCTGGTCGCAGAAATAACCACGCCAGCCTTAAAGGGAAGTCGGGAATCAACGGGCATTCCAAGTTTGATGATGTGGCAAAGGGTCAACGGGATTTGGGTATTTAGCTATCTGTGTAAGAGCGTTTTTCTGCTGAGTGTTGACTCAGTGTCTGAATCCGAATTGGTGGGCTACACACTGGCGCTGGGTTGGCCCTTACATGTAGGTTTAATCGTGGTGTCAGTATGGGTTGTCAACAACAGCTATAAACAAGCATGCCACAAACGGGCTGATAATAAGTCGTGATGAGGGATTCCCAACACTTGGCAAGTTTGCTCTAATTGAGTTTGAAATTTGACTGCATAACAGGTTAGGCGAGTGGTTTATATTACGCCCTATATCCGCGGTGTTCCGAGTCATGGAGCGACGGCTATTTTGGGTATGAACTCTATTTCTCTGGTCTGAAATGAAGGGTATATAAGCATCGAGGGAAAGATGACTTCAATTGAAAAATATAGTGATAAATGGAAATCACAAATAGGGTTCCTGAGTGTAAAGCAGGAACAGGCACAGTTTACGGTGAGCAATGTTAACGACTTTGTTCCCACTTTGCAGCAACACGAACATCCTTTTTTAATCATTGAAAATGATAAAGTGGTTGGCTTCTTTCTTCTGGATTTATCGTATTCAGAAACGTATAACTTCGGCAGTAGGAAAGCGCTGGGGATACGCTCTCTTTTAATTGACCAGCGATCTCAAGGAAAGGGTATTGCAACCCAAGCAATCAAGTTATTGCCAGATTACGTTCGCTCAAATTATCCTGATTTTCAGGTTCTCCAACTAACGGTGAATTGTCGTAATAAAGCCGCTTATCAGTGTTATTCCAAATGTGGCTTTGAAGATACCGGAAAATTGTATTTGGGCGGCCCAGCTGGCCCGCAACATATAATGCAGATAGAGATTGTCTAGCAATGGATTCAACAAGGGCTAGTAACACTGATGGATTGTAGTCGTTGAGATTGTGTGTTTAGGTTTGGTGCTATTGCACGCTTTGTATCTGAATAACTTATGGGAGCATTACACAGCTCGAAAATATGCAAAAGCCGATGGCGAACCATCGGCTTAAGTTTTGCGCTGAACTGTTTCATTGCAGCTAACGGATTACGCTTTTGCCTCTTCTGGCTTTACGTCCGCTTCAGTATGAGTTGATTTCAACAAGCGGCTTGTAATGGTACCTGCCGTCATTGAACCTGAAACGTTAAGTGCAGTACGCGCCATATCGATGAGTGGTTCGATAGAGATAAGCAGTGCAGCGATAGTCACTGGCAAGCCCATAGCAGGAAGCACGATTAGCGCAGCAAAGGTTGCGCCGCCGCCAACGCCCGCGATACCGAACGAGCTGATGGTGATAATCGCAATCAGTGACAGGATAAAGTTGAACTCTAGTGGGTTAATACCCATTGTTGGCGCAACCATTACCGCAAGCATTGCTGGGTAAATACCTGCACAACCATTTTGACCAATCGTTGCACCAAATGATGCTGACAGGTTAGCAATCGCTGGTGGCACGTTTAACTTAGTGATTTGCGCTTCTACGTTCAGAGGAATCGTTGCCGCTGAGCTACGTGAAGTGAACGCAAACGTCAGTACCGGCCAAATTTTCTTGAAGTATTCTGCTGGGCTAACGCCAACAAAAGAAACAAGGATACCGTGTACAACAAACATCAATGCGATCGCAACGTATGAAGCAACGATAAAGCCAAGCAGATTCAGAATGTCCGCTGCGCTTGATGTCGCTACCACTTTGGTCATCAACGCTGCGATGCCGTATGGGGTTAGCGCCATGATCATCTTAACTAAGCGCATTACGATAGACTGAGCCGCTTCAACGAAAGTGCGAATCGGTGATTCCAGTTCTTCTTTTTCGGCCATTACTTTGCGTGCTGCAACACCCGTTAGAACACCGAAGATAACAACCGCGATAATAGACGTTGAACGTGCGCCTGTTAGGTCTGCAAATGGGTTAGTTGGAATAAAGCTAACCAGCATTTGTGGAATGGTTAGATCGCTTACCGAGCCAGCGCGACTTTCTAGTACCGCAATGCGAGCTGTCTCGCGAGCACCTTCCGTCAGGCCTTCTGCCGACAGGCCAAACGCTGATGTGACGAAAATACCAATTAATGCTGAGATCGCTGTGGTGATAAGCAGGACTGAAATTGTCAGACCAGAAATCTTACCCAGTGAGCCGCCTTTTTCCAGTTTCACAACCGCTGAGATCATCGATACCAACACAAGTGGCATGATCACCATTTTCAGCAGGCCAACATAGCCACTACCAACGATAGCTACCCAAGACAGGGTTTCAGAAATGACGCTGCTGCCTTCACCGTGAATCAGTTGAAGGGCAAGGCCAAAAAGTGAACCAGTGACAAGACCAATTAAAACGAGACGAGAAAGTGTGTTTTGTTTTTGTTGCTGGTTAAAAAGAAAGAATAATATGCCAACAAAGACTGCAAGTGAGGCAATTACTGCAAAATTCATACTCTTACCTTAGTACTCAGTCAATATGCTGAGGGTTGTATACGAGGTGATAAAGGGGGCAGTAAGATAGCTTTCAATATATAACTTTTAAAATGATTAACGGGTATTAGATATATCAAAATGGAATATGTTTTGGCGTAAGTGACCCGTTAGACACTTGCTCGGTGCGTACGGCTCTTAGTTTTAGCTACTCGTAGTGTCGCAATAAATCGATCATTTCTCTGCGTTGCAGATAAATTATTGAGTCTTCTTGATAGCTGAAAATCTGATAAATCATAGCCTTGGCGACCACTTCCGCATCGATTGGAATAAAGTTAGAGAGTTTCCCCAACATGAACGGACGAATCACTCTAAAAATCCATTGAACGATTTTCTCGTCGTTTCTTGGTTTTGTACGCTGACCAACAAGCGGACCCGGACGAACGAAGACCACTTCTTCAAATCCCATTTCTTCAATGTTGGCTTCCATCTGACCTTTGCAAGCTAAGTAATGCGAAGGAGATTTACTGTTCGCACCAAGGCTAGAAACCACAGCGACTCGCTTCACGCCGATCATTTTCATTTGCCTGGCAACGTTTGTCACAAGGTCTACATCAACCTTGCGCAAATTCTCTTTACTGCCAGCTTGCTTAAGCGTCGTTCCTAAACAGATAAAGCCGATTTCTGGCGTCAGGTGTTGCTCATCCCAATTTAGGATAGAAAGATCAGCGTCTATCATCGGAACGATTTTTTGCTCAGGGTCTGAGATATCGGTAAGAGGGCGTCTGGAAAGTGAATATAATGTGTGGATGCCCGGTTGGGACACCAATTGAGTAATCACTTTGCTGCCAACTAAGCCAGAGGCTCCAGCAATGATCACACAGGTATTATTACTCATGCCTCTTCTCCTCTATGGCAGCAGCGTGAGTTAATAGTAGCCGATTTCAATGACTTATACCCAGTTTTTACGTGGCTTGAGTGTAACAACACAAATCGTTTTTGAAATAAGTTGGTTGCTTGTAAACATGGCATCACGGCTTTGCCGAGCGAATCGACATTATTTGGCGAAAAGTTTTCGTAATTAGGAGAAAGTAGGTGAATTACCTTTAGAGAAAGGTACACTGTTTCTCTTTATCGTTTGAATTTGCGATATTATTTCGGCACACGCGAATCAAGGAAGAAAAATGAATGTAGACGTAAGCACACTTGCTCCGACGCAGGTGTATCACCTAATGACTCAGACGGTCATTCCTCGCCCGATTGCTTGGGTGTTAACGGACTCTGGTGAAGATAATTTCAACCTGGCTCCATTTTCATATTTCACCGCCGTTTCCAGCCGTCCTCCCTTGCTAATGCTATCTGTTGGTAAAAAGCCAACTGGCGAGGTTAAGGATACGACTCGCAATGTATTAGAGACAGGAAAGCTGGTCATTCACATCGCTTCGAGCGCACTGGCGCAAAAGGTTACGGATTCATCTGCTGGTTTAGATCACGGACAGTCAGAATTAGCGCTGACAAATCTGGAAACGGTTGAATTCGGTGGCTTTGAACTTCCTAGATTAAAAGACGCACCGATTGCGTTCGGCTGTAAATTGCATGAAGTCATTGAGATGGGTGAAACCCCTCAGAGCTTAATTTTTGCCGAAATAGAACACATTTATGTCGATGAAAAAGTGATAACTACTCAAGGCGACAGATTAAAAGTGGATGCTTTAGCCGTTGACCCTCTCTCTCGTTTAGGCGGAAGTGAATACGCCACTCTAGAGAATACTTTCTCAATTGCTCGTCCCCAATAAATAAAAGGAACCAAACACATGGACCGCACTTTCGCCGCTGATATTCAAGCGCGTATTGATAACAAAACCAAACCAGTTGGATCGTTAGGGCTGCTTGAGAAAGTCGCTTTGGAACTGGCACTGATACAAAGCCAAGATCAAAGCGCAGCGGTAGAACAAATCACAATTCGTCAGCCAACCATGCTCGTATTCGCTGGTGACCATGGTGTAGCCGAAGAGGGCGTAAGCATTGCACCTAGTGCCGTCACACAGCAAATGGTCGCTAACTTTCTCGCTGGCGGCGCGGCAATCAACTGTTTTTGCGAGCTTAACCAAATTCAATTCAAAGTGATCGATTGTGGCATGTTGTCACCGATAGATACGCTGGTACCGGACTTTAAATCGCATCCGAACTTGATAGAGAAACGCTTGGGTAATGGCACTGCGAACTTTTCCAAACAAACCGCGATGTCTTTAGAACAAGTGGCACTTGGTTTGGAATATGGCGCGAAGGTGGCAGAGCAAGCCATTTTGTCGGGTTCCAACCTGCTTATGTTCGGAGAGATGGGGATAGGCAACACAAGTTCTGCGTCGGCATTGTTAACCGCACTTAGCCCACTGGAAGTAGATCACTGTGTTGGATTGGGTACTGGCATCAATCAAGAGCAGTTAAACCGTAAGATTAGAGCCGTTGCCCACGGTGTGGCGCGTTGCCATGAGCTCAGCACGAAAGAAGTGTTAGCCCAAGTGGGTGGCTTTGAAATTGTGCAAATGGTAGGAGCATTTTTAGAAGCAAAACGCCAGAAAACACCAGTATTGGTCGACGGCTTTATTGTTTCAGTTGCAGCATACATTGCCACGCTGCTTGACGAAGAGACGCGCGATTTTATGTTGTTTGCTCATTGCTCTGAGGAAGCCGGGCATAAGTTTGTTCTGGAGTATTTACAAGCAGAGCCTCTATTGGACCTTGGTTTGCGTTTAGGTGAAGGAACGGGTGCAGCGCTGGCTTTACCTTTAGTGAAAGCGGCAGCTCAGTTTTACAACAATATGGCGAGCTTTGAGAGCGCTGGAGTAACCGTTTAGTGTCAGAAGCACCTCATGAAGCAAAGACAGGTAACTGGCGTTATCAATGGGAGCTGTTCCTGTTAGCGGTGAGTTTCTTTAGCCGTTTACCTGTTCCTGCAAATTTGCCATACAGTGAAGCTCGCATGAACCAAGCCGGGCGCTACTTCGCGTTGGTTGGTGTTGTATTGGGTGTGCTGTGCGCAGCGACTTTTTGGCTGTTGAGTTTGGTTTTTCCTGCTTCCGTCTCGATCGTTTTAACCATGGTATTTAGTCTGCTGCTGACAGGGGCATTTCATGAAGATGGTTTAACCGACATGGCGGATGGTATCGGCGGTGGAATGACTGTCGAGCGACGACTGTCTATCATGAAAGACAGCCGTATTGGTACTTATGGCGCTGCAACTTTGGTTATGGCACTGCTGGCGAAGTTTGTCTTTTGGGGCGAGCTGGCTAAGGAGCCACAATTTTTGCTAATGATTGTCGTTGCATACACCGCCAGCCGTGCTTTGGCGGCTACGCTTATCTACGACATGCCGTATGTCAGTGACAGCGACACTTCCAAAAGCAAGCCCCTTGCCAACAAACAGTCGTCATTAGAAGTGGTGATCCTACTGTTCACTGGTGGCCTTGTTACTTTGTTTCTTGGCGTTACTCAGGCTGCCGTTATTGTGCTGGTCTTAGCGGTATTTCGCTATGGTTTTAAACGATGGCTGACTAAAAGAATTGGCGGATTTACCGGCGATTGCTTAGGGGCTGCGCAACAGTTATCTGAGTTGCTGGTTTATCTCACTCTCATTGCCTTTTATCACACATCATGAAGCAACTAATATTAGGTGGAGCACGCTCCGGAAAATCCAAGTTAGCAGAACAAACCGCGAGGCTGGCTGCTGACGCTCAACACGCTTGCTTGCATTACGTCGCGACGGCGTTGCCGTTTGATGATGAGATGCGTGATCGCATTCGTCACCATCAAAAGCAACGTGGAGAAGGGTGGCAAGAACACGAATGTCCGCTGCATCTTGCTGATTTGCTATTAAGCTTTAATCACGATGATGTCGTTTTGATTGATTGTCTGACACTGTGGCTGAACAACTGGATTTTCGAACTGGGCGACGAATGCTCCAATGAAAAGTTAGAAGCTGAAGTTCATAAACTGGTAGAAGCGGTGTCTCATTCACAAGCGACGTTGATCTTTGTCTCTAATGAAGTCGGGATGGGCATCGTTCCACTTGGCGCGATTAGCCGCTATTTCGTCGATAATGCCGGCCGAATGAACCAACAACTTGCGCAAGTGTGCCAGCGAGTTTCATTTGTGGCTGCTGGCTTACCACTCGTACTCAAAGCATAGGGCTTAACATCATGGAAACGCTTAACATCTATCTCATGCGTCACGGTAAAGTGGATGCTGCACCTGGGTTGCACGGTCAGTCGGATTTAAAGGTAAAAGAGTCCGAGCAGCATGATATTGCTCAGGCTTGGAAAGAGCAGGGACGTGAAGTCAGCGGTATTATTACGTCTACACTTTCCCGTTGCAGTGACGTGGCAGAAATCATCGGCGAGCAGCAAATGCTTCCTGTGAGCGAAAATTCTGAACTAAGAGAAATGAATTTTGGCGACTTCGATGGAGTGCCGTTCGACATGCTGAACGACAACTGGAAAAAGCTTGAGTCCTTCTGGCAATCTCCGTCACAACACACCTTACCCAATGCTGAGAGCCTTAACGCATTTTCACAGCGTGTTACTAGTGCTTGGTCTCAAATTATCAATGATATCAATGACAACCTGCTGATTGTCACGCATGGTGGCGTTATTCGAATGATTCTCGCTCATATATTAGACGTTGACTGGCGCAACCCGCGTTGGTATTCGACGTTAGCGATCAGTAATGCGTCAATCACACATATAACAATCACTATTGATGACCAAATCTACGCCTCCGTTCGTTCGATAGGTGTACCTTTGATTGGGCATAGATAGTAAAAGTCACGGAAGAGGCCAATTTTATTCCCTAAAACTATTCAAATAGGGAAGGGTTGGCCAGATTACATAAAAAGGAAAGATAAATGACCACTCCAAGTTGGGACTTATCCATCGCATATGAGGATCTCGCTGATCAGCGAATTCAAGATGACATTGCTTTGGTAGAGCAATGTATTGAACTTCTCAATAAGCAGTCATTGGATTGCCAGAATGTTGAAGTGATGCAAAACGCCATTTTAACCAACGAGGCAGCAAATCGCTTAGCACGTACGATTTTTAATTTCGCTAATTGCTATTCATCTGTTGATTCAAGCAACGCGGAAGCAAAAGCTTTGTTAGGGCGTATGACTCGTATTTTTTCTGAGTTATCGCAAGCATTCAGTGCGTTTGAGTTAACGCTAACACACGCGGATGATGATTTTATTGCGCGTGTTTTGAACCATAAAAATACCGATGTGAGTGGTCAGGCGTTCACCATCGAGAACTTGAGAAACCTGGCTGATACTCGTCTAAGTACAGAAGAAGAAAAGCTGTTGGCGGCGATGAGTGTGGATGGCAAGTCTGCATGGGGTAAGCTGTACGACAACTTGACTGGTTCATTGAAAGTAACCCTGAACTACGATGATGGAAGCAGTGAAGAGCTTGGCTTCTCTCAGGCAGCCAGCATTCTTTATGGATCTGAATTTAACCGACAAGAAGCGGCGTGGAGCGGTGTACAGACCGCGATGGCAACACATCAAGAGTCCTTTGCTGCCATTCTCAACGCGCTTGCTGGTTGGCGTTTGACAGAAAACAAAAAGCGCTCGACAAAGCGTGAAGTCCATTTCCTCGATCCAAGTTTGCATGGCAGCCGTATTCAAGCGGAAACACTGGATGCGATGATGGCTGTAGCAAAACAAAGCCGCGGTATCGGCCAAAAAGCGGGTTTACTGATGGCTCAGGTGCATGGTTTAGATGAGATGAAACCGTGGAATCACCTTGCTGCTATGCCTGCCCTGAGTGGTGACGCTAAAGTCTACGATTTTGACGAAGCGATAGATGTGATTTGTGAAGCATTTGAAACAGTTAACCCTGACATGTCAGAGTTTGTTCGAATGATGGTCAAGAATGGCTGGATAGACGCGAAGCCAAACGCAAATAAGCGCTTGGGAGCTTACTGCACTAAGTTACCCGCAACGCGCACTCCATTGGTGTTTATGACCTGGAGTGGCAGTCGCTCCGACTTGATGACGCTAGCACATGAATTAGGTCATGCATTCCATAACTGGGTTATCCGTGATTTACCGCTTTGTCAGACGTATTACCCAATGACGCTGGCCGAAACCGCTTCAATTTTTGCGGAAAACATCGTTCGCGATCATCTGATTTCAAAAGCTGAAAGTGTCGATGAAAAGCTGGAAATGCTATGGGAAGAGCTCTCTTCTGCACTTGCGCTGATGGTAAATATTCCTGTTCGTTACGAATTTGAAAAAGCATTCTATGAACGCCGCCAAAACGGTGAACTGACTGCGCAAGAGTTTTGTGAGTTGATGTCTGAAACCTGGAAAGATTGGTATGGTGATGTGATGAGCGAAGCCGATCCGTATTTCTGGGCGAGCAAATTACATTTCTCAATTTCAGGTGTGAGCTTTTACAACTACCCATACCTGTTTGGTTTCCTCTTCAGTAAAGGTATTTATGCTCAGCGTGAATCAAAGGGCGGCAGCTTTTACACCGATTACATTAACTTGCTTCGCGATACAGGCAATATGACCGCTGAAGAAGTCGTTGATAAGCACTTGTCGATGGATCTAACGAAACCTGATTTTTGGCAGCAGAGTGTAGCTTTGGTTCAGCAGAAGGTCGATGAGTTTGAGCAGCTGCTTAATCAACGAGCCCAGACAGCATAGTATTGTGATGGTGCATGAGCTCGACGCGAAAAATATCGTGAAATCATAATGATCTTAATCAGGGCTGTGTTAAAGTTCACAGCCTTATACCCAAGTAACTTGAGATGCCGTTTGCACTAGGTTACTTGGGTATAACAATTTGTAATTGATTAACAAATAAGCGGTTTGTTGCTTGGTTTGAGTGTATGGCTCGAAACGGTATTGGATTTTCGTTGAAAATGTCGATTTCTACTCATAAGTGGGATCGCAGCAACAAAAATTCTTTGTACAATTTATTAACATACCCGCCGTGCAATTAAGGAGTAACGCATGACGAAGTCTTTCTTTCGCCAATCGTTTTTAGCTGATACGTTAGATATGCATATTGATGTAGAACCAGCAGAGCTGGCGCTATCTAATGGAGTGACACTAAAACTCTATCAGCGTGGTGTGCTAGAAGTGGTCCCTGAGAACTACACTCAGGAGACGAAAAACATCATTATCTCAACAGGTATTCACGGCGACGAAACGGCACCGATGGAACTGGTCGACTCAATGATTAAAGACATTGAATCCGGTTTTATGAAGGTTGATGCCCGTTGTCTATTCATCATCGCTCACCCTGAGTCTACCTTGGCGCATACGCGTTTTCTTGAGGAAAACCTCAACCGCTTATTCGATGATAAAGGTCATACGCCAACCAAAGAGTTGGCTATTGCAGATTTACTGAAGTTGCACGTCTGTGACTTCTTTAAAGGTACTGACCCAGAAACGCGCTGGCATCTTGACTTACACTGTGCAATTCGTGGTTCTAAACACTACACGTTTGCTGTGAGTCCTAAGACACGCCATCCGGTTCGAAGCCAAGCTCTAATGGAGTTTTTGGATAGTGGCCACATTGAAGCGGTTCTATTATCAAACTCTCCGGCGAGTACATTCAGCTGGTACAGTGCAGAAAACTTTAGCGCGCAAGCTCTGACAATGGAGCTTGGACGTGTTGCTCGAATTGGTGAGAATGATTTAGATAAGCTGACGGCGTTTGATTTAGCGCTGCGCAATTTAGTTTCAGGTACCAAAGCTGAGCATTTGCCTAAGCCATGTATTAAATATCGTGTTAGCCGTACTATTGTGCGTTTACACGATGACTTCGACTTCATGTTTGACGACGATGTAGAAAACTTTACGTCGTTTGTTCATGGTGAAGTGTTCGGTCACGACGGTGATAAACCATTGATGGCTAAGAATGATAACGAAGCAATCGTCTTTCCAAACCGTAAGGTTGCCATTGGTCAGCGCGCAGCTTTAATGGTTTGTGAAGTGAAAACCCGCTTTGAAGACGGCGAATTGGTATACGATTAAAGCAAAGCTTTCAGACGCACAACGCGAAATATTAGGTGTAACGCTTCGAAGTCGTTGCAATTTACCGAGGCTTAACTGTAAGGTTAGGCCTCGTTTGTTTTTATCGGCTATTATGGATTTTCAACAACTTATCCTGAACAAGGAGCGTCGCTGGCAGCGCAATCTTTTGATTATGTCCGCCGTGCTCATATTACTCTCTGCCATTCACCTGATGGTCGGAGAGATTTTCCTTTCTCCTTTTCAATCGCTTTCCGCATTCGAGCACAAGTTATTAGTGGATTTACGCTTACCAAGATTGCTGTCTGCCGCCATTATTGGCGCTGCACTTGCTGTCTCTGGTGCAACACTGCAAGTGCTGTTAGGCAACGTTCTCGCTGAACCGGGTGTGCTTGGTATTTCCGGTGGTGCTAGCCTCGCCATGGTATTGGTGATGTTTGCGATTCCTACTTTGCCGACGCCGCTGATCTTTATGCTGGCCGCCATCGCAGGTTCGATGTTGTTTACCTTAATCTTGGTTTCTATTGCAAGAGTGATGCACCTGACAACCGCACGCTTGTTGTTGGTTGGTGTGGCGTTGGGAATATTCTCTAGTGCAATTGTTACTTGGGCATTCTATTTCAGCGATGATCTCAGCCTTCGCCAGTTAATGTATTGGCTGATGGGGAGCATTGGTGGGGCGAGTTGGTATCAGCATTCCGTAACATTAGTGATGTTGCCTGTTTTGATTTGGCTGTGCTGTAAGGGCAAGCCGCTCGATAAGCTGATGTTAGGTGAAATCCACGCCACTCAGCTCGGCATCGATGTTCATCAAATGCGTTGGAAATTGATATTAGCGATTTCAATCCTTGTCGGTGGTTCGGTCGCTCTTGGAGGGATCATCAGCTTTGTTGGATTAGTTGTGCCTCATCTTCTGCGTTTAGCATTTGGTACAGAAAATCGATACTTGCTGCCGCTGTCTGCGATAGCGGGTGCTGCGCTGTTGGTGTTTGCGGATATCGGTGCAAGATTATTACTCGACTCTGCTGAACTGCCACTGGGCGTAATGACCACATCGATTGGTGCGCCTATTTTCATTTGGATGCTGGTGAAGAGTCATGATGCACGTTAAGCATATTGCGGTAGGAAACCGACTATTACCATTGTCGTTTGAATGTAACGCAGGGGAGATCGTGCATGTCGTGGGCCCAAATGGCTCGGGGAAAAGTACCTTGTTAGCCGCGATTTCCGGCACGCTTACCAGCCACGACTCTGTTAGTGGTGAAGTGAGCGTTAATAGCGGGGATTTACTCGCTATGCCGTTGTCTGAGCAGGCTTACCTGAGAGGGTATTTATGTCAGCAATCCAGACCAGTATTTAACGTCGATGTGTTTCAGTATCTCGCGCTGTCTTTACCTAGTGGGGTGAAGGTCAGTGACAGCAAAGTGCGCGACGCGGTAAACGCAGTGATTGAGCTTGTTCAGTTACAGGATAAGTTACACCGTAGCATTCAGACGCTTTCTGGCGGTGAATGGCAGCGTGTGAGACTGGCCGGTGTCTGTTTGCAGGTTTGGCGCAGTATCAACCCGTATTCGCAGCTACTTATTTTGGATGAACCTGCTGCTCCGTTAGATATCGCCCAAGAGGGGCTGCTCTATCAGCTGATTGCAGAAGTCTCAGCTCAGGGTGTTGGTGTGTTGGTCGCGAACCATGATTTAAACCGGACTCTAAGGCATGCAGACAAGGTGCTGTTGCTGAGTAATGGTGTATTGCACTCATCAGGCAAAGCTGAGGATGTATTAACAGAAGAGGGGCTGGGAGAGGTTTTCAACACTCAGGTAAGAAGGGTGATGGTAGAAGAGAAACCGTATCTGCTTTTCGAATAGGTTTTCCTATTCTCTCTTAGCTTTCAAGCAATAAAAAACGACCCACTCGGGTCGTTTTTTCGATGTGATTTTTGTCGCTGTTTATTGCGTCAGTGGCTTAAGGTCCGCCGGACGGTAGTAAACCGATTTTAGAACTTTGCCTTTACGTACCGTTTTGCCTTCAGATACAAAGTCTTCTGCACATTTGGCGATGATGTACTCGCCCTGATGTACCGCCATCAGTTTGATGCCTTGTTCTGCGTAGAATGCTTCTGTTTCTGTGTATTCTTTTTCGTTGCGGCACACTTTGCTCATGTTGCTTGAGTGCACTTCGTCCCAGCAAGGAATAAAGTCGATACCACGGTTTACCGCAACGTTCAGTAGCAGGTCAATCAGGTAACTGATCGCCAGATTGTCTTCCACTTTGCTGTTACCAAGGTGTACAAGACGACCCATAAGAACATAAACGCTGTCTACGATTGCGTCTGCTTGTTCTGTTTTACAATCTGCTTCTGCCAGCTCAGTCAGCTCTTCGATCGCCAAAGATGTGTGCAGCGTATCCGCTTGCGCATCCAGACTCGCTTCGTCTGCGACTGGAAGATCGAACGTGCTACGGAACTCGGTGATGTCACGGTATAAGTGATCAAAAATCTCTTGGGTTAGCTTTGACAGTTGCATTCTGATATCCATTGAATCGATTGAAGCGGTCATGATAACAAACCGCTCTTTATTCCCCAAGAGACAAGAGTCTAACTGACTATTAAATCTGCCGCTTGGAGTGAAGTAGGGTGCCGCTCTGAAGGTTATAAGCCGTAACTTATCTAAATAAATACGGGAACAACGTTTTGCGCTCTTCCTCTGAAAGGGCAGAAACACGCGCGATGTTGGTATCTGGGATTGACTCAGGATCAGGGTAGTGTTTCAACACCTTTTCCATGCTCTCTTCACGAATAAGATGGAAGATCGGATAAGGCGAGCGGTTCGTCAGGTTCTCGTCGTCTTCTGGCTCTGCACCACCAAAACAGTAATCTGGATGGAACGTAGCCACCTGGAAAATACCTTCCCAATCTTGCTGCTTGATTAAGCCTTCAACCCAATCAATAAACAAGTTGTAGTCCCAGAAATCGTCGAGCATATTTGGAACAACGACTAAGGTCGTTTCCAGCTTCTCTGGCTCTGTGTTACTTAGTTCAATTAACTGCAACAAAATATCTTCCAGCAAGGCTTCTTCTTGAGACGCCTCACTAACGAAGATTTTAATTTGTTTATTACGTTGCGGTTTGGCTGCAAACGGGCATAAATTCAGTCCGATAACGACGTCATTCAGCCATTGATCCACTTGTTGGGTGATCGCGTTTATATCTGTAGTTTGGTTTGTTGGTGTTGAGCGCGTTGACATACGATTTTTAAATCATTTTGAAAGTGGCGCAAGCATAGCAGATATACTAGGGTCTGTTGACCCTAATTAACTTCTTCTCAAGCTGGCTACTTCTTCACTTTCCTTTGTGTCGTGTGTCTGTGTGATGCGTTTGAGATAAGCTATCGCGCTAAACATCGCTAGATAGACCACGCTACCGCCGATAAGAACTGTAGACCATCCGCCATGTTGCCAGCAGTAAAGCAGTAAGAATCCACCAAGACTGCCGCCCACATAGTAATGCACCAGGTATAGAGCCGTTGCCGTCGCTTTCGCGGTTGTCGCTTTTTGGCCAACCCAACCGTAAGCCAAAGTGTGGGTGAAGAAGGCTCCAAAGCTAATCAGAAGCAAGCCAAACAGCATGGCAGCCACACTTTCAATTGCCGCTATCCACATGCCGCTCATGCTGAGAATGGCACCTAAGAACATACCCAAAATAGATGAGTAACGTTTACTCCAGTGTCCTGCACAACGGGATGAGAACGTACCACCTAAATAACAAACGAAGATAAGCGATGCCAAGCCGACCGGAATGTTGTGCGGCTCACTAACCAATCTGAAACCCATTACTGAATACAGGTTAACGAATAGTGCGAAATTAAGGCCACCAATCAACATGGCGAACCATATACGCTGGTTTTTGAAGTGACCTAAGATGGCGCGGTTCTGTTGTCTCAATCCACTTGAAGAAGGGGTGAAGTTACGTTGTTTTGGCAGCAAATAATGTACGCAAATTACGCCTAACAGGGTCACTACCATTATGGCTTCAATCGCTACATCCACACTGAAGTTGTCAGCCAATAAGCCGCCACTAATACGTCCCACAATGCCACCTAATGAGTTGGCTGCAATATAGGTACCTATCGCCATGGAGAAGGCGTGTTTATCGAGTTCTTCTGCCATATAAGCGACCGCTACGGCAGCAAACGCCGCCAATGCGACACCAATAAGGGCGCGGCAGATAACCAAAAACAGGAATGAATCACCAAGTAACATCAGTGCAGACAGAACCGGGATAGCGAATAAGCCAGCCATCATGACCGGTTTTCGCCCAATGGTTTCAGACAATACTGCCATTGGCACCAGGCTGAAAGAGAGCGCCAGCGTGGAAGAGGCAAACAACCAGTTCACCTGCGTTTCAGAAATGGCAAACAACTGAGCAAAGGTCGGCAACATAGGCTGCAACTGATATAAGTTAGAGAAGACTAAGAATGAACCCAGCGCAAGAGCGAGCGTGATTCGTTTGTATTCTGGCGTGCCGAAGATGACCATGTGTCCTGCCTGATGCGAGAGCGTAATATAAAGAAACTGTGATCAATCTATCAGCTAATCGTAAATTAAAAAAATATATTAAAAATATGGATACCATATATTTTTGATCTAGTGGAATCGAAGCAACTGAAACATTTCCTTGCTGTTGCAGAGCAAGGCAATATCACCCATGCCGCGAAGGTGCTGAACATTGCTCAGCCTGCCTTGAGTATCTCTATTAAAAAATTCGAGCAGTCTCTGGGAGTCACGCTGTTTCGGCGAGAAGATAAGAAGATTAGCCTAACCCAAGAGGGCGAAACCTTGTTGGTGCACGCGAAGCGTGTCATTCAGCAATTGCACGATGCACAGCTCGCGATTAATGAACTGAAAGGGCTGGCCAAAGGTGAAGTGCGCTTGGGTACGCCGTCGATGATGGGAAGCTATTTTTTCCCACGTATCGTCATGGCGTTTAAGAGCCGCTTCCCGGATTTGAAATTAACGCTGGTGGAAGCGGGTACGCATTCGATAAGAAGTATGTTGCTTGATGGGCGGTTAGATATCGGGGTGATAAGTTGTGACAATGTACCCGACGATCTCGAGACCGATCATCTGTTTACCAGCCAGATGGTTGCCGTTGTCGCGCCAGAGCACGAATTAGCCCAGCGTGAATCACTCACCTTTGATGAGTTTTTTGAACATGAATTGGTGATGTTCCAGCGCGGTTATTTCCATCGTGAGTTTTTAGACCAGGTCAGCGAGGAGCACGGCTTTACCATGAAGTCGTCATTTGAAACCAACTTATTGCCATTGATCCTCAGCATCGTAAAGCATGAGTTTGCGATTACGGCGTTACTCGAACTGGTCACTCAGCATGAAAAAGATGTGGTGGGGATTCCGTTTAATCCGCCAGTTACGCTCGATCTGGCGCTAGCATGGCGGAAAGACGGTTATTTATCGATTGCAGACAGAACGTTTATTGATTTCGTTAAACGTTATTTGTAGTCAGACCCTAGTCACCTTTATACATCTTTTCGAAGTTTTTGGGATTCCAGCCAATCATCAACTGGTCGCCAATTTTCAGGACTGGAAGTGAGCGGGCACCCAGCGCATCCAGCTCTTTACGGCCACGTTGCATTTTCGCGTTGCACAGGCGATAGGTGATGTTTTTTGAGTCCAGATAACGTTGAGCATCTTTGCAGTGGGGGCATTTATCTTTGACGTAAAGAACGACACGTTTCATTGAATTTCTCTCCATTATCTTTGGGATGCGAAGTTTAACGGCCTTTATCGACAATTGAAAGGCGAAATCTATTGTCAAAGCGAGGGTGAAAGTGCTGATTATCTCAGGTATATTTAGCGCCTTTCCCTTGTCATAGCAGACTTTATACCATGCATCCGTCACTTCGATACATTCAGGGTTACCCTCCACACATTGTTGAGCAAGTTAGCTCGCTGGTAGACAGCGGTAAACTGGTTCCTTGGTTTGAAAAGCGCTATCCAGAACGTCATCAAATTAAAAGTGAAAAGGCGCTGTATGAGTACGCCATAGCGATAAAAAATCGTTACATGAAGAAAGCAGCACCTATCAGTAAAGTGGTCTACGATAAGAAAATTCACTTGATTAATAATGCGCTAGGGCTGCACAGCGTGATCAGTCGTAATCATGGTGGCAAGCTCAAATCGAAGAACGAGATTCGTATCGCGAGTGTTTTTAAAGAAGCTCCGGAGCCACTACTGAGAATGCTGGTGGTTCATGAACTGGCTCATACGCGAGAGAAAAACCACGATAAAGCGTTTTACCAACTGTGCTGTTATATGGAGCCCGAGTATCACCAGTTAGAGTTTGATGCCCGTCTGTTTATGATTTACCTCGATTTAAAAGCGAATTCGAATGAAGAACAATAACCACACCGCTAAGCCAGAAAAATCTCGAAAAAATGCCAAGCCAAAGCAGAGTAGAGGCGATGCAAAAGGCGAAAAGCGTGTGAAGCAAAAAACCTCTGCTAAAGCAAAATCGCCAGTGGCAACGAACAGCGATGTGGACTTCATTAAAGTAGCTAAAAGTGGATTACACGAACGTAACCAGCATCGTGGCCGCTATGACTTTAAAAAATTGACGGCAAGTGAGCCTGAGCTAAAAGCTTTTGTGATTAAAAATCCGAACGGGGAAGACTCGATAAACTTCTCTGATCCAAAAGCGGTCAAAATGCTCAATAAAGCCTTGTTAGCCGCGCATTTCGATATTGAATTCTGGGATATCCCTGAACACTATCTTTGCCCACCAATTCCAGGGCGTGCGGATTACATTCACCGTGTCGCTGAGTTACTCGATGGGGAAGTGAAAGGTAAATACCCGCATCACGATGTGCGAGCGTTGGACATTGGCGTTGGTGCAAACTGTATTTACCCAATTGTTGGAGTGACAGAATACGGATGGCACTATACCGGAAGCGACGTTGATCCTAAGTCAATTGAATCGGCTCAGGCAATCGTCGATGGCAATGTGTCACTAAATGGCAGAATCGAACTGGTTCGTCAGATGAGTCAAGCAAACATCTATCGCGGGGTAATTCAGCCGAATGAGCGTTACGATGTCACAACATGTAATCCGCCATTCCACCGTTCGGCAGAAGAAGCAGCGATGGGAAGTCAACGTAAAGTGGACAACCTTAGAGCTAACCAACGTAAGAAAGGCGTGAAACCAGCGCGCGAAAACACGGCAAAACCAACGCTTAACTTTGGTGGTCAAAACGCAGAGCTTTGGTGCGAAGGCGGAGAAGCGGCGTTTATCCGTAAAATGGCTAACGAAAGCCAAGCCTTCAGCGCCCAAGTGCTCTGGTTTACTACGCTAATTTCGAAAAAAGAGAATGTTCGCCCTATGCGCAAGCAGCTTGAGAAATTGGGCGTAAAAGCCATTCGTGTGGTAGAGATGAGCCAAGGACAAAAAATCAGCCGTTTTATTGCCTGGTCGTATATGGATAAAGAGCAGCGAAAGGCGTGGCGAGCACTTAAGTAGCCAAATAAACAATGTAGCTCACCTAAATCTTTCAATCTGTCAGTTCTTCATTCTCTCTGTAATCAGAGCTGACAGATTCTACTTAGTTATTCCCAGCGCATACTCCATTTTAGCTTTAAGCCTACAACATCACTTTCTATTTTGACGAACTTTCAGGGCGTTACTACTATTCAATAAACTCCCTTATATGAGTGAATAAACATGAAGGTAGGAATTGTTAGAGAATATTCTTCAACGGATAAAGTTGAAGAAGACGAATGTGTTGTCATGTTAGGAAAGGCAGAGTTAGTCGCCGGTGAGATCCGCATAAGTGGTAGCGGTGAAAGAGATCCAACCTCCAAACATGATGGGTACGCTTTGACGGGGTATGTCATGCTTCACCCTTCCGAATTTCAAAAGGTGGTCGATATGGCGCTTGCAGCTGGCGTGATCACGATAAATGTTGCGGATAATAAATAGATGGATATTTAAAATGTGGGATTTAAGGTTTCGCCTTATCTATATTTGCCCACTACCTCTTTCCACCCGTCAGCTCTAATTTACTTCGGTATTTAGAACTGACGGACTGCTTTATTTCAGCCATCCCTGTTTCATTCCCCGTCAACACTCCCTCATAAACGGAATGTGTGCCTTTCCCGAACAAAAGTTCCCCAAATGGCTGCTTCACATCGAAAGTCCAGAATAATGCAATATTGTATAGCTAAATTCGTAGTGTCGATCGCTAACTTACTGATTATCCTTTGAAGTGCTCAAAAAAAGACGACATCATATTTGACAGAAAATGCAGGCTTGGTGACGTCTAAATAGCGTTCGGCAAATAGATGAGAAGTGGATGCGTAAATTAAAGTCGTTGTTAACTCGTGCATCCCCAATGGTTATTGATAGTTTTGGCGATCTATCGCTCAAAGGAGTTTGTGTGGGAACTAAAGCAATTTTGCATTCTAAATGGTCTCTATATTTTTGGTTATTATTGTTAGCTATGCAATCGTACTTTTTTACCAATGATCTTGCCGATGGATTTACATTGGAGGCACTATCTGACCCATTACTGCCTTTATTCTTTATTCTTCAGCATGAGAAGATTATGAGTAAATTAAATGTAACGTTGGTAACGATATTATGCTGGTTGATAACAGCAATACTTGCTTATAACTTAGTGATTAAGCTATCTAACCTCACTTAATGTTTAATAATTTACCATACAAGAGTTTAAGGCAGCGTTCCCAACGCTTGGCATTCTCAGCTCAGGATTGGGTCATGTGTTTACGTCGCAATGGTTATGGTCAGGTTACTGCGTCGCTCACACAGTAATGTGGCGTTATGTGCTTTGGAGAAAATATGGAAGATCGAGACCTATTAAAGATTGATAGGTATTTGGGAATTGAGTTAGTTAAATATGCTGTATTTTTTGGCGCGCTTTATGCGATTTCTAGGGAGTTTGGCCTATTTCTGCTTATATGTTTCGTTCTATCATCTGTTTTTCTAGCTTTTGATAAACGAAAGTATCTTCAATTTATCTTTAAAAATCTTTCTGTCAATACAACTCGCGGGATTATTTTTTGGGATGGACATGGTTGTGATGTTGAGATTTCAGGTTTTAGCATATGGTCATATTTAGAACTGACTTACATGGAGGGTATGAATAGACGCATGGTTAGAATTCCATGTACTGTATTTAGCTCTACTGAATGGCAACAGCTGGTTAAGTATCGCACCTAACAAATAATTTAAAAGCGATTCGGCACACGCGGTATTTTTACTATGCGTTGGCTTGAGCGATTAAGGTGTTTTACGGCGGCTTCGGTATTCGTCGTTCACCCATTAATAGGGCGTTAGAGGTTTCCTAAAAAAATTGTGAAATTACTCGGTAAAATCATTATTTTACAAGTGGTTAGATTTAATTGGTAATACTCTATAGTTATTTGCGGGTGTGAGGAAAATATTATGTACTTTTGGAATATTGAGGCTTTGAAACGTGACATTTTAGGAGGCAGGCTTACAGAAAAAGATAGGTTTATATACGCACTGATTTATATTGTATCCAGTGCTGCTGCTTTTGAGTACTTTCAAGGCAGCAACAACGAATATACAAATATATGGGACCAAATAGAGGCAATTTCCAATGTTGTTGTAGTTTTGGCGGGAACCTATTTTACGTACAGGGCTAATGGTGCTAATAGTGGGAGAGACTTTTTAGGACGATATTTCAGTCTTGGCTTTGTAGTAACCATTAGATTTTCGGTTATCCTTTTTCCAATCGTCGTTTTACTTCAAATGTACGACTCAGCTTTCGGCGTAGAAAATGAGGTAACCGTTACAACTCCCTTTGGTGTTAGCATTATTCTTCTTTGGAGCTGTTTTTTATATGTAAACCTAGCTAAGCACATGAAGTTTGTAAGAAATACATAAAAAAGCGTTTAACGTTGATTCGCAACGTTTGGCACTTTGAGTTTGAATCAGCTCTAGGGTTTACGGCACAATGTTTTAGGTTGGGTGGTAGAGTTGCTCGCACGTTAACGCGGCGTTAGGTGAATATATAAATGTATTCGTTATGCGACGTAAAATTCTTAAACGTTAAAGGCAGGTTAAAAATGGATAATAAGAAAACTTCAGATAAAAAAATATTGATTACATTTATATTGTGTTTATTTCTGGGGAGTTTTGGTGTTCATCGATTTTATGTTGGAAGAGTAAAGTCTGGTATTTTTCAGCTCTTAACATTAGGTGGTTTGGGCTTTTGGGCTATTTACGATTGCATTGTGTTAGCTTTAGGGAAATTCACGGATAGTGAAGACAAGTTGTTACAAAAGTGGACATAAATAGTCTAACAAATTGTTAAAGAGTGAGTCACAACCCGCGGTATTTTTACTATTCGTCGTTCACCCATTAATAGGGCGTGAAGTTGCCCAATAAATTTGATTGTCTAGAGTTTGAAAATGATACGAAAGTACAACGAAAATGACTTAGATTCAGTTCTTGAAATTTGGCTTAACGCTTCAGTTCAAGCACATAATTTCGTTTCAGTAGAGTTCTGGGAATCTCAACTCGATAACATGCGTAATATCTATATCCCATCTTCAGAGACCTACGTTTATGAAGTTGAGTCTAAAGTAGTTGGTTTTTATGCGTTGTATGAAAATAAATTGGCTGCGATATTTGTTGCTCCCGAACGTCAAGGTGAAGGCATTGGTAAGCAGTTGTTGAGCCATGCTAAAGCGCAGAGAACGGAATTAAGTCTGTCCGTATACAAGGAAAACCAAGCTAGTTGTCAGTTTTATTTGTCTCAGGGGTTCAAAGTGGTCAGCGAACAACTAGATGAGCATACTGGACACCCAGAACTCACAATGTGTTTGGGCTCCTGAAAACTACTTAAAATGACGTTATAGAACAGGAGGAAAAATGGAATACTTTCAGTACTATGGGATCGACTGGATTGCTATGGTGCTTACATTTCTCGCAATTTGGCAAATCGGGAATAAGAACAAAATTGGCTTCATTCTAATGATGTGCGGAAATACGAGTTGGGTCGCGGTTGGCTACCTTACAGGCAGTGTTGCCATGATTATTGCAAATATCATCTTTTTCTCAATGAACCTAAGAGCAATTATCAAGTGGTCAAAACCCGAGCAAGAATCGAAAGTTGGCGTGGTTGAACAGTAACTCGCAAACCATAAAAGTACGCACATGATGATGTACTTTCGAGGCGTTTGGCTACAAGTAAAATACATATAAGGAATTAAATGGAACAACTGCATGGCGGACGAGAAAATGCAATTTATCGCTTAGGGGACAAGGTGTCTCGCCCAAGTGGTAAATGGTCTGAAACCGTTCAAAAGTTGCTATTACATATCGCCAATAAAGGCTTTACTTCTGCCCCAAAACCTTTCGGCTTTGACAACAATGGCAATGAAATTCTGTCATATGTTGAGGGTGAGGTTTTCAACTATCCTCTCAAAGGAAATATCGCAACTGTAGAAGCTCTCGTTTCAGCTGGCCAGCTATTACGTCAGTATCATGATGCATCTCGCTCATTTATATCAGAAAATTCAGCAGAAGATTTAACTTGGATGCTCCCATGTAGAGAACCAATGGAGGTTATCTGCCATGGTGACTATGCGCCATATAATGTTGCTTTGGTTGGTTCCAAAGTCGTAGGGGTTATTGACTTTGACACTGCTCACCCGGCTCCAAGGAATTGGGATATTGCTTACGCACTTTATTGTTGGGCTCCATTCAAAACAGATAAATATGATGCAATGGGGGATCTACATTCGCAGTCGATTAGGGCAAAGCAGTTTTGTGATGCTTATGGTTTGAGTAAAGCGGAACGAATTTCTCTTGTTACTGATATGTGCCACCGAATCCAAGCGTTGGTTGAGCATATTCATAATGAAGCGAGTAAAGGAAATGAAGCTTTTATCGCAAATATTAAAAATGGCCATCACTTGGCGTATTTAGCTGATATCGAATATTTGCAAAATAATTCACACCACATTGCAGACGTATTGATGTGTTGTCAGCGCCGATGTAAAAATGACCCACTAACGCCGATTTAAAATTGACCCACCTGAGTCAAACTATCCGTTCGTAACATGGACAAAGCGGCGGATTATGATCAATCAGGAGCAACTAGTGGAAATACACGTTTTACATCAGCAAGGGTGCAGCATCCGCCGTATCGCAAAGGAGCTGGGGATCTCAAGGAATACCGTTCGTACTTATCTGCGAGATAGAAGCAAAGCACCCGTGTACCCCGAGCGTCAATCCCGACCAACTAAACTTCAGCCCTACCATGACTACTTGTGTACGCGGATTGAAGCCGCAAAGCCTTATTGGATACCCGCAACCGTCTTACTACGTGAGTTAAAATCACTTGGTTATGAAGGCGGTATAACGATGCTTAAGGAGTACATCAAACAGTACAAACCAAGTACGCCTGTCGACCCTGTCGTTCGGTTCGAGACATTGCCAGGTGAGCAGATGCAAGTGGACTTTACGACCATCACCCATTACGGAGTCCGTGTTAAAGCCTTCGTGGCAACGCTTGGTTATAGCAGAGCGACGTTCGTTCGCTTTAGTGAACGAGAGCGCCAAGAAGACTGGATAGAAGGTCTTGAAGAAGCGTTTGAATACTTCGGTGGCGTCCCCAAAGAAGTTCTGTTCGATAATGCGAAAGCCATCATGATAGAGCGTGATGCATACGGTGAAGGTGAGCACCGCTGGAACCCTGCACTGCTCACCGCAGCCAAGAAGTACAATTTTAAACCGAGAGCCTGTCGTCCATATCGCGCAAAGACCAAAGGAAAAGTGGAGCGATTTAACTCCTACTTGAAGAATAGTTTCGTCACTCCTCTTGCGGCGACACTCAAGCAACACGGACTTAAAATCACCGTCGATGTTCTTAATGGACATATCGGCGCATGGCTAGAAACCGTCGCTCACCAACGAACTCATGGTACGACAGGTGCAAAGCCTCAGGTTCTCTTAGATGAAGAGCGCTTTACACTTCAGTCGCTACCATCGCCGACACGCCCAGTCACACCACTAACAATAAGCGATAGTGTGATGCCACTTGAGAGCTTCCAGCACCCACTCTCGACGTATGATGCGTTGTTGGAGGTACGACCATGAACCTTCAAATGAGTCGTATCGAGGCTGCCTGTGCAACGCTGAAGTTACAAGCTATCGGTCAGGAGTGGCCGAGACTGGCAGAAGCAGCCAACAGTCGTGAACTGAGTCTAGCCGATTACTTAGAGTCACTTCTGAACGCTGAACTGGAAGCGCGAGCAGAACGCACAAGAGCCACACTGACTAAGTTCGCCAGCTTCCCAATGGAAAAAACGTTCGATGACTATGACTTCAAGTTCGCAACGGGTGCCCCAAGAAAACAGCTCAAGGAGTTAACAGGGTTAGCCTTCATTGAGCGAAAGGAAAACGTGGTATTACTCGGCCCAAGTGGCGTTGGTAAGAGCCACCTTGCAGTGAGCCTTGGCCAAATAGCGGTTCAAAAGGGCCTAAAGACACGGTTCATCACCGCAGCAGACTTGATGCTTCAGCTATCTACAGCAAAAGCTCAGGGTAAGCTTGAAAGCTACTTGAGACGAAGTGTACTCGCACCTAAGCTACTTATCGTCGATGAAATCGGCTACTTACCGTTCGGCAGAGAAGAGGCCAACTTGTTCTTTAACGTCATCGCCAAACGTTATGAGCAAGGCAGCATTATCGTGACCAGTAATTTGCCGTTCTCTCAATGGTCAAATGCGTTCGCCGATGATACAACGTTGACGGCGGCATTACTCGATAGACTTCTTCATCACTCGCACATTGTACAAATCAGCGGTGAAAGCTATCGATTAAGAGGAAAGAAAGCGGCTGGAACCATACCAGCGGTTCTAGAAAGTCTATCTGAAGGCAAAAGTTAATTGTATGGGTGGGTCAATTTTACTTCGGCGATAACGTCGATAAGTGGGTCAATTTTAAACTGGCGTTGACAGTGTGACGAATGCCTATAGCAAAGCGCATAAAATTGATTCTCAACGCGTGGCCTTTTTGCTTTGCGCTCCTCATCCCTCAACAGAATGTTAAAAAAACTAGAGAGTTAAAATGAAAAATTGACGTAAGTTTATAGTGGTAGCTTCCCTCATAAGCGGAATGTGTGCCTTTCCCGTAACAAAAGTTCCTCAAATGGCTGCGTCACATCGAAAGTCCAGAATAATGCAATATTGTATCGCTAAATTCATAGTGTCGATCGCTAACTTACTGATTATCCTTTGAAATGCTCAAAAAAAGACGACATCATAGTGGACAGAAAAAGACGCTTGGTGACGTCTGAAAAATGTGGGTTGTTAGTCAGAAAGGAGTCGTAGTGAGATGAAACAAATACTAGCTTCAGTGTTACTCATTTTCGGATTATGTTGGGACTCTCAGAGTAGTACTCTTGACCTACCAGAATGTCAAATGTCACGTACTCTAGAAACACCAATTACATTCTTTATCTCAGATTCAGTTCAAAAAGATTACGAGTCATTTGTCATCGAAGATCACATTCAACGATGGATAACGTTTTCGAATAGCGCTTTGAAAAACTCATGTATTCCTATAAAACGGACGTTGGACAAAATTATCTATACTCCCAAAATTCTTGGGGAAGAAGCGGAAGAATTTAGCGTAGTGCACGATTTTTTAGCGTATTACTACTCTAAAGAAGTTGAGCGGGTCAATGGCAGTAAAACGGGTTTTTATGGTCTGGTTTTCAAAAAAAACATCTCGCAATTTACAACCGATTGGTGTGGTGAAACTCGTCCATCAGTGTATCCTCAGTTTTTTACAATTGGACTTACATGTAAAGATCATGTGTTAGAACATGAGTTAGGTCATTTGGCGTGGGCAAGCCATGATATGGAAACGCTATCGAACCAAACTGGTGGAATGCCATTTGATCTTTCAAAACGACTCCCCTTAAGCTTAGCGAGTAAAATTACAGAGTATTCATATGGTTATGTTTGTGGTGGCAAAGGTACCATCATGGCTTATGCGGATGAAACGCATCCTTTCTATTCATCACCAGAGATTAGTTATGAAAACATTGTTTGTGGCAATGCGGCTTATGCAGACAATGCCAGAGTTCTTCGTGAGTATGCCATCGGTCTCATGGGTGAATAAAATAGCTAACAGTGTTTAAAGCAGATTCGCAACGGATGGCACTTTATCTGCCTTTTCTTCTCCCTTAACAGGGTTGTTATACATCTAGAGAGTTAAAATGAAAAATTTACGCAAGTTTATAGTGGTAGCTTTACTTGTCGCTAACCCAATTATTGGTATGGCAGCTGATAAACAAGAAGTAGTCGATCGCTTACTAGAGGTGATGAAAGTTGAAAAACAGCTTTCCGGTGGCTTTGAAGCAATGACACCAGTCATCGAACAATTAGCGAATAACCTTCAGTTGAATGCAACTGAAAAAGAGGAACTCGTTAACATTTATAGAGATTGGTTCATCAATGATATTAATCGCCAAAACATCATCGTTGAGATGGGTACACTTTATTCTCAAGCTTTCAGCCAACAAGAAATCGAATTAATGATTGAGTTTTACGCGACACCTGTAGGACAAAAACTTGTAGAAAAATCGCCGGCATTAATGCAAGCAGGCGCTCAACTAGGCATGCAAGAAGCTGAGCGTGCTCAACCCAAACTTATTGAGAAACTGACTCCTTTCTTAGAAAAGCACCAAATACAGTAGACGCTATGTGTTTAAGACAACAATGAGGATCAAATGAGTATTTTTCCAAAATTAAGGCAGCCAGAGGGCAGTTTGTATTGTGGTCCTTATTGTGTAGTTGCATGTTTAGCAGCTTTGGGGAGATTGCCTTTTACATCGTCTATTGAATTACGAAGATATGTACCAGAAGAAGTTGCATTCACAGGGTCTTCAATAGAAATAAACGATTCATACGACTTAACCAGCCTTGCACTAGAGCTCTACAAAGTCACTGGGATCATTACACCCGGAGAGAATCCAGATTATATAGAACACTCGGGATACAACTCCCTAGGCGCAATGCTTTATGTTCTTGGTCAATTTGGCTTGCAGTGTAAAGTTGTCATTCGTGACGATGAAACAAACCGATACTTGCGTAAGGTGTTTCCTGTCGAATTCCAGCTGATGGAAAAATTACAGGTTCCGGTGAGCATTCTGGATATGGAGGAATCTACCCCAAATAAAACGATGCTTATATCCGTCATTTCGGTGGATGATTCATTGCATTACATTCTCAATAGTGCCCAAGGCGAGTGGTTCGACTCAGGCGTCGATGACGTGATGAACTCCAATTGGGATTTCATTGAAAATTGGCACTCTTCAAGCGATAAGAGAGAGGGGGCGTCTTGGCTAGGTATATCAATTCAAATTTCGTATTAAACGCGAAATAACAACCAAACTGGATGTGTTCTCAAGTGATAATTTATTGCTAGATATCGGCAGCTATTGCGATATTTAGCAATATTTCATCTACGCCAATTTACCGAGTTTCGCCTAACTGGCCTTCATCGTTCTGACGAATGGTATGCCGTCGTCGTCATGATGAACATTGGCTTCCACTTGATAGATGTCTTTCACTAACTCTGTGGTTAAGACGTCTTTTGGTGAGCCTACGCTAACCAATTCCCCCTGTTTTATTACCAATAGATTATCGGCGTACTGCGCGGCGAGGTTGAGATCATGCAATACCATGACGCTCACGTAGTTCTCGGCACGGGTTTGAGTCACGAGATGATCAAGCAACACATGTTGGTGATGAAGATCAAGCGCGCTGACGGGTTCATCAAGCAGCATAATTTGTGGGTTACGCATGATGGCTTGCGCGAACAAGATCATTTGACGCTGACCACCACTTAAAGAGCTTACGTTCCGGTTCGCTAAATGCGCCATACCAATACTGTTTAGTATTTGTAAGCCTTCACCAAGTAATTTGTCATCGATACGCAGGCTTAAACTGTCTAAACGTCCCATCAGTACAACCTCAAGAACGGTCAAACTAACCTGTAAGCCGATGTCCTGTGGCATGTAACCAAACTTGGCTCGCCATGAGGAGAGAGACTTGCTATCTAGCTCGTCACCGTAATGAGAAATGGAACCACTGGCCAGATTCACATCACCAAAAATGGCTTTGAGTAGCGTACTTTTACCCGCGCCATTTGGACCAAGAACGGCGGTCACCTGACCCGGTTCCAATGTGAAATTGAAGTTCTTGGCAAGGGTAAGTGACTCAATCTGAATATTTACATTGTTTGCTACCAGCATCATTAACCTCGCTTCGCCAAAATCAACCAGAAAAAGAAAGGTACGCCGATGATCGCCGTAACGATACCGATCGGGAATAGTGCACCTGGAACGATGATCTTTGACAGTACTGAAGCGCCAGAAAGCAAGAACGCACCAATTAAGAAGGAGAGCGGTAAGAAGAAGCGCTGATCTTCTCCCACCATAGATTTGGCCATGTTTGGTGCGACGATGCCTACAAATCCGATGATCCCGACGAAACTGGTGACAGTAGCCGTGATGACAGCAACGATAAACAGTGTTTTCATGCGTAAGCGAGTGATGTTAACGCCGACGCTTTTCGCTCGCTCTTCACCCAGTCGTAGGGCGGTAAGCTTCCATGCATCTTTAAGTAATAATATCCCGCCGACGAAGACAACTGCAGAGGTTATCGCGACTGTATTCCAGGTTGCTTTCGTTAAGCTACCAAACAGCCAAAACAGGATCTGCTGGCTAAGCTCTGGAGACGATACAAACTGCACCAGAGATAAGAGTGACTGGAATAAGAACAGCAGGGCAATACCCGCCAGAATGAGTTGTCCCGAGCTAATATGACGCGCTGAGGCTAACGAGAAAAGAAAACACGCCGAAAGCATACAGCATAAGAATGCGCCCATCGGCACCGCGTAATAGCTGCTTAAGCCGAAGGATCCCATATATAGAGTAATCGCAGCGCCAAAACCAGCCGCCGCAGCCATACCCAAGGTGTACGGACTGGCCATTGTATTATTGAGTAAGGTTTGCATCTCTGCGCCGCCCATACCAAGCGCGCCGCCAACAACAATCGCCATTATCGCGATTGGCAGTCGTAACTCAGTCACAATGATTTGGGTGGATGGCGCAACTTGGTATGGCAAGCCGATGAACTCAAACAGAGAGTGGAGTACTTTGGTTGCATCCAGTAAAGAGGGGCCTGTCATGATATCAAGAATGAAGGTCGTCAGGATGAGTAAGCCAAAAGCTCCGATCACCAAGATTCGACGTTTTTCACTCTTACGTTGTTGTTGAATGAGTTGTTCTAAAACTGCAGATTGCACGACTTACTACCTAATTATTATTTATTTTACGACCAGTAGAGGGGCCTACAGAGCTCGTGAGAAGGTGGCGATATTAGCACTAATGATAGTTAGTTGCATTATCGTTAACAAAAGAATTAATATACGCCACGAGGGTGGAAGTGTCTCTGCCTGACTCATGGAATAAAAAGGAACCTTCTTGATGTTGAAACACTTATTCGCGCTTGCTGCTGTCTGCGTTAGCACGTTGTCTTTTGCCGAACAAACTACCGTTACAGATGTGCTAGGGCGTGAGGTTACGTTTGATTCGCCGGCGAAAAGAGTGGTAGTGGGATTCTACCCAGAAGATTACATGGCGATCGGTACCGAAGCGGCGTATGACAACGTTGTAGGCATGTCAAAGTACATTTGGCAGGCACGTTCAGCAAGTTGGCAGGCGTATGTGGCGCATCGACCATCATTGGATAATATCCCTGAGATTGGCCGTGTTGATACCAATGCGTTTTCCGTTGAGAAGGTAATAAGCCTGAGCCCGGATGTGGTAATGCTTGCGGATTGGCAGTTCAAAGCACTGGAGTCAGACGTTGAGCGCATGAAGAGCGCAGGTATTGCCGTTATCGTGGTGGACTACAACGCTCAAACGGTAGAGCGTCATGTTCAGACGACGAAGCTGATTGGTGAAATCACCGGCCAGCAAGAACGTGCAGAGACCATCGCGAATGAATACAAACAGAACGTTGAGACGATTAGCGAGCGATTAGCCAAAGCCAATCTGGATAAGCCGAAAGTCTACACCGAATACGGTGCATCCGGTGTCAATGAGGTTGGCTACACATTCGGTAAAAACATGTGGGGCGCTATTGCTACAATGGCGGGTGGCGACAACATTTCTGCACCGTTTGTTGAATGGTGGGGCAAACTGAACCCAGAACAGATCATTGCAGCAAACCCTGATGTTATCGTAATGACTGGCTACGAGTCCGGCAGTGCGGATGATTCGATGATCATGGGCGAAGGTGTTGACGAAGCATTGGCAAAAGAGCGATTAGCGGGCTTTAAAAATCGTATTGGTTGGTCTTCAATTTCTGCGGTGAAAAACAACCGTATGTATGCAGCTTACCACGGTGCTTGCCGCACGATCATCGACGGCGCGTTGATCCAGTTTTATGCCAAAATCATGTACCCAGATGTGTTTAGTGACTTAAATCCAGAAGCGGCTTACGACAACTTTTATCAGAAGTACCTGCCGATAAAACCAGCTGGCACTTTTATGACCGAGCTTTAATCTAAAGCCTTAATATTTAATAAGCCGAAATGGGTCACTCTTGATTCACTTCGGCTTTTTACTTCGCGCTATTCATTGACTAACAGTGGCTAGGCGATTAAGTTTTTGAGTTAGCTTATTTTTTAAAACTTAGCGGCTCTGGATTGAAATACCTGCAAGATCAAAACGAGCCATTAACGGCTTTTCATGCCCCTGATACCAGCTCGCCGGCATATTTGGCTTGAGCTTTGCGTGCTCTTGCTTGCTCACCACCACATAGTGCAAAAACGTGTCTAATGTTTTCGCCATAGCGTCGAAAGACATTTCTCCATCTTTGTATAGCGTTTTAAGCAAACCAACGACTGCCTCTTCCGGAACCAGCGGGTCAATCACACTGTTTTTTCGAGCTTGAACTGAGCTTGATGCAGATAATTCATTACGCGCGGTTTCCCAACACGGCTTATTCGTTTTACTAACGAGGTTGTGTTTGTAGCAGTAAAAACTAAACAGGAAACGAGGGATGTTGTGCCAGCGTTCTGCCTGAACTTCCAGCCAAATGTGTTGAAGCTCGATATCAGCGTCGGTCATAGAGTTTTACGAAGTTATCAAAAGTAGCGCATTTTAGCGTGGGGCGATGGTATTCGTCCATAAAACGCCGCTTTTGAGCGATGTGAGTGTTTTGGATGCAGAATAAAAAAGGCTCTCGACGAAAGCGAGAGCCTTTGTATCCAACCAGTATCGCCAGTAAGAGACGATATCTCTGTTTTCGATTATTTCACTAGGTAGTGCTTGATGAACTGAGTGATTTTCACCATATCGTCAACGGCGATGTACTCTTCCGTGGTATGCACTTTTGCCATCCCAGTAGAAAGGTTAACGGTTGTCAGGCCTTTCTTGTTGAAGTTGTTCGCATCGCTACCGCCACCCGTGCCTTTGGTAAACGCTTTGATGCCCATATCCGCGAATGCTGCTTTGATATCAGCAACGTGTGCATTGTCTTCTTCAATAACAAACGCATCGTATGCACGTTTAGATTCGATGTCGACTTCTGCACCGTGTTTTTCTGCAACAGACTCAAAGGTCGAGATCATGTGGTTGACTTGTGCGTCCAGTTTATCGCCATTTAGCGAGCGCGCTTCGGCCACAATTTTTAGCTCAGGCATAACAATGTTGGTCGCCTGACCACCGTTTACCATACCGATGTTAGCCGTCGTTTCTTCGTCGATACGAAGGAGTTTCATCTGATTAATTGCATCTGCCGCAACCATGATTGCGCTGATGCCTTCTTCTGGCGCTAGACCTGCGTGCGCCGGGCGGCCTTTGATCGTCGCAACGATCTTTTGCTGGCCCGGAGCTGCTGTCACGATCGTTCCGATTGGGCCACCTGTATCAAGTACGATTGCCTCTTTTGACGTTACATGCGTCATGTCGAAGTATTCAGAGCCAAACAGGCCGCCTTCTTCATGCACAGTGAAAGCAAGTTCTAACGTTTTGTGCGCTAGATTTTCCGCTTGAATGCAACGTACAGCTTCCATAATTGCGGCGATACCGGATTTATCGTCACCACCAAGGATTGTATTGCCTTTCGAGCGAATAATACCGTCTTCAATGATCGGTTCAATACCGATACCTGGCGTGACTGTATCCATGTGGCAACTCATCAGAATAGAGCCTTCTTTCTTTCCTTCCAAACGCGCATATACGTTGAAGCCATTGGAAATATGTTCCGGAACAGGAAGCTTTTGAACGGTAAAGCCTAACTCGCCCAATTGTTCAGCCAGCGTTTCTGCAATTTGCTTTTCATTCATCGATTCGCTGTCAATGCGAACCAGTTGGCAGAAGTGGTCAACTAGACGTTCTTGATTAATTTGTGTCATTTGGAGGTCTCATCTTGTAGGGCGAGGGCGTAAACGGGGGAGTTAGAACACGTCCTCTAAACAGAGTCGTTGTTATTACATACAGGAGAGTCAGGGATACTGAGATGAATCAATAAAGTGGGGAGGCTGACACAATTATAACCAGATATGCTGAGAAACTGATCGCATTGTCAGGCTATAAGAGAAAGGTCATGCAAGCTGAAGGCGCTGCTTTAATGTAAGTGAATGATTTGTTTAAAACATCACCACACTGCCAACAAATATCACCACGGTAACAATTTGTTTACATTGGTCTGTGTGGTTGTAATTCAATTAAAATAGAATAAGTTATTGAAATTAATGTTTAATATTGTGAAATTTACGGGCGGATATTGCATAGATCTTGTGCGTAACAAATATTTTACATTTACACCTTCAAAACCTGAAAACAGAGATTTTGGTTGATGTATTCCAATTTTCTTCCGCCTGCGCCAAGTTAGAAAAATAGTTTAGAAACGCTGTAAACAAATTAATGACGCAAGGAGAAAGTCATGGTGGACGCATACAACCCATTAGGTACAGACGGATTTGAGTTTGTGGAATACACGGCTGCGGACAGTAAAGGCATCGAACAACTCAAAGCACTGTTTGTATCGTTAGGCTTCGCAGAGATTGCGAAGCACCGTTCGAAAGAAGCTTGGTTATATCGTCAGGGTGACATCAGTTTTATCGTCAATGCGCAGCCTCATAGTCAAGCTGAAGCGTTTGCGAAGGTACATGGCCCGTCAGTGTGTGGGATGGCATTTCGAGTAAAAGATGCCACGGCGGCGCTTGAGCACGCAATACAAAACGGCGGAACAGAATACAAAACCGAAATCGGGCCGATGGAACTCAGCATTCCTGCCATTTATGGTATCGGCGAGAGCTTGCTCTATTTTGTTGACCGATACGGTAAGCAGAGTATTTATGATGTCGACTTCCGTTTTTACGATGATGCGCAAGCGCGTCTGGCGAAATCTGATGTGGGTCTTTACGAGATCGATCACCTGACCCATAACGTTAAACAGGGCAACATGGATGTGTGGTCTGGCTTTTATGAGCGCATCGGTAACTTCCGAGAAATTCGTTACTTCGACATTGAAGGTAAACTCACAGGCCTTGTCAGCCGTGCGATGACCGCACCTTGTGGCAAGATCCGAATTCCTATTAATGAGTCCTCGGACGATAAATCGCAAATCGAAGAGTTTATCCGTGAATACAATGGCGAAGGAATTCAGCATATCGCTCTGACAACGGATGACATCTATCAAACCGTTCAAACGTTACGCGACCGTGGTATGGACTTTATGCCAACACCAGATACCTACTACGAGAAAGTTGACCAACGTGTTGAAGGTCATGGAGAAGACGTCAGTAAACTTCGTGAGCTGCAGATCCTTATTGATGGTGCACCAACGAAAGACGGTATCTTGCTGCAAATCTTTACGCAAACCGTGATTGGTCCGGTGTTCTTCGAGATCATTCAGCGCAAAGGTAACGAAGGTTTTGGTGAAGGTAACTTCAAAGCGCTATTTGAATCGATTGAAGAAGACCAAATTCGTCGAGGAGTACTGAACGATGCATAAATGGATCACATTCCCTCATCGGGAGGGAGTGTGCTCAAAGCAAGCACATGCTGATTTCCCGGAAGAGGCAATTTATGAACGTGAAGCAGGTCGAAGTGGATTCTTTGGCCCTGCGGTACATTTTCATCATCAACACGCACCAACAGGTTGGGCTGAGTGGGAAGGCGAATTACGCCCACGAGCGTTTGATTTCAATCTCGTAGAGAAAGCCAGCCACATAACGCCTTGGGCGGTGCCACATTTATTGCATAACGCTAACTGCAAAATCCGTGTTTGGCGTATGGATGAAAAGATGGATTTTCTGGTACGAAATGCAGATGGCGATGAGCTGCTGTTTATCCACCAGGGGACTGCCGATCTTTACTGTGACTACGGGCACTTAAAGGTGAGCGAAGGGGATTATGTCATGATCCCGCGCTCAACGAGCTGGCGCTTAGAGCCAAGCGAACCGATGTTTATTCTGATGATAGAAAACACCGATGCTGCCTATACCTTGCCTGAAAAGGGAATGGTGGGAAATCACGCTGTGTTTGATCCTGCGGTACTGGAAACACCGTCGATCAACGAAGAATTCCGCGCGCAATATTCTGAAAACCGCACAGAAGTTCAGGTAAAACGCCACGATAAAGTTAGCGTGATTACTTATCCGTTCAATCCTTTAGACGCGATTGGCTGGCATGGCGATTTAGCGGTAGTAAAAGTGAACTGGCGTGATATTCGTCCACTTATGTCGCACCGTTACCACTTACCACCTTCCGCACATACTACATTTGTAGGAGCAGGATTTGTGGTGTGTACCTTTGTTCCTCGTCCGATAGAGAGTGATCCTGGCGCGCTTAAAGTACCGTTCTACCACAACAATGATGACTATGACGAAGTCTTGTTCTACCACGCAGGTGACTTTTTTAGCCGTGACAATATTGAAGCGGGCATGGTGACATTCCACCCGGCTGGCTTTACGCACGGACCTCACCCGAAAGCATTTAAAGCGGGTCAGGAGTACAAGAAGAAGTTTACCGACGAAGTGGCGGTGATGATAGATACGCGCCACGCGCTTCAGTTCTCGGATGAACTGGAAAAGGTAGAAAACAAAGAATACGTCTACAGTTGGCAAGAAAAATAAGAGGCAAGGATGAAATTAGCAACCAAGAAAAATGGTACTCGTGATGGCCTGTTGATGGTCGTGAGTAAAGATCTAACTCGCTGCGTACCAGCGACAGAAGTGTTCCATCCAAGAAATTTAGCGCCAACGATGCAAGTTGCGTTGGATAACTGGGACGTAGTGGCACCGCAATTAGAAGAATTGTACATCGCACTGAATAATGGCACCGTCGCTGGATTCGAAGAGTTCGAAGCGCACTATTGTGAATCTCCTTTGCCACGAGCATATCAGTGGGCAGATGGCAGCGCGTACGTAAACCATGTTGAGCTGGTTCGAAAAGCGCGTGGAGCAGAAATGCCTGAGAGCTTCTGGACGGATCCACTGATGTATCAGGGTGGCTCAGATGCGTTTATCGGCCCTTGCGACAACATCGAATTTGCCAGTGACGAGTGGGGCATTGATTTTGAAGGTGAAGTCGCGGTAGTGACGGGTGATGTGCCAATGGGCGCGAGTATCGCCGAGGCGCAAGAATCGATCAGGCTCATCATGTTGGTTAATGACGTATCGCTACGCGGGTTGATTCCGGCAGAGTTGGCGAAAGGGTTTGGCTTCTTCCAGTCTAAGCCGTCATCTGCATTTTCTCCTGTCGCGGTAACACCAGATGAACTTGGTGATGCGTGGTATGAAAACAAAGTGCATTTACCGCTGGTATCGACCTACAACCACAAGCCATTTGGCTGCCCGAATGCAGGGGTGGACATGACATTCGATTTTGCGGATCTCATTGTCCATGCTACTAAAACGCGTCCGCTGTCCGCTGGAGCGATAATAGGCTCTGGTACCGTGTCTAACAAACAAGGTACTGAACATGGCACATCGATTGAAGAAGGTGGCGTCGGTTACTCTTGTATTGCTGAAGTGCGCATGATTGAAACCATACGCGATGGTAAACCGTCGACGAACTTTATGTCGTTTGGTGATGCAATCAAACTTGAGATGTTTGATGCAGATGGCAACAATATCTTCGGTTCGATTGATCAACAAGTTAGCCAGTACTTGAAGCATTAATGCAGGGAAAATGAATGAGCGAACAGATCACGCTTTATGGATATTGGCGATCTTCCGCGGCTTATCGTGTGCGCATTTGTCTGAATCTTAAAGAGATCCAGTATGAATCAAAATCGGTGCACTTGGTGCGTGAGGGAGGAGAGCAGCACAGCGAGGAATATCACAAACTGAATGCCTCTGAGCTGGTGCCGGTGCTGGTGGATGGTGAGCTTCGATTAAACCAGTCGCTGGCTATTATTCAGTATCTTGATGAAAATTATCCGGATGTTGCTGTCATTCCAAAGCGTTCGCCTTTGCGATATCAAGCGCTTTCCATGGCACAGGATATTGCCATTGAGATTCACCCTTTGAATAATTTGCGCGTCTTGCAGTATCTGGAAGGGGAGTTGGCGTGTGATGCAGAGCGTAAAGTTGCCTGGATTCATCACTGGATTAACAAAGGGTTTTCTTCATTGGAGGAAAAACTTGCAGCCCATCGAAAAACGTATGGTGATTGTAAGTTCAGCCTGACCGATTCGCCGTCTATCGTTGATATTTGCTTGGTACCGCAAGTGTATAATGCGTTGCGCTTTGGTGTTGATTTGGCCGCTTATCCGATAATCAACTCGATTGTTGAAGCCTGTTACCAACTTCCGGCTTTCATTGATGCAATGCCAGAGCATCAACCGGATGCCAACAGCTAGATCTTAGAGCTTAATAGAGGCCTCTGTTAAGCTCATTTCCTACCCTGAATCTCACCATTATTGCAAAATTGAGCCCTTTTGTTGCTCTGGTCAACGTTTCGATTTAGGCTTGAGCAACTTGTTGTTTTCGGCTCGATTTCTCTATGACCAACATTTTTATCATCGTAGTTCTTCTGGTTGTTTTTTTCTTCATTATTCAAAAGTATGTGCTCAAGCATGATGACACCCGAGACTACTCATATCGCTCAAAAGGCGCGTTGTTAAGAGGGCAAGAAGCTGCGTTTTTCAATGCCTTAAGAACGGCTGTTGGCGATCACGCGGTGATATTTAGTAAAGTTAATATGTCCAGCTTGGTTGCGCCGAAGGACATTAAAAACAAAAGGCAGCTTTTTGTTGCGAGTAACCGTATTTCCAGAAGCTATTTTGACTATGTAATTTGTGACCCGCGTACGTTAGAACCGCGAGTGATCTTAGAGTTGGATGATGGAAAGCCTCTCAACAAAGGCAAGGCTGCGCGACAAAAGCTGCTGATTCACGTGTGTAAAACAGCCAATTTACCGTTAATTGGTACATCGATAAAACACAGCTATCAAGTAGGGCGATTACGTCGTTTACTTGCGGCGCACATCGATTTGATCGAGCCGGATAAAGAGGTGCGTTTTTGTAAAAAGTGCAGCAGCCCGATGATAATTAAGACAGCCAGCCAAGGCGAATTTAAAGGCCGACGCTTTTTCACGTGTAGCCGTCAACCAAACTGTACTTACACCGAGAACTACAACGTGGTGTTTGATGTTCCAAACGAGTAACAATAAACGATTAGTGATCTAGAAAACGATAAGTAAAATTTATCTTGGCTGAGGCTTTGACTTGTTTGAGTCAAAGCCTTTTTAGTAACTTAGGACCAAGCATTTAGAAGTAATTTGGATATCAGTCCTATACTTTGAAAAGAGAAACAAAAAGTAGGTTAGTGCTATGCGATATGGATGGATTTTTGCTCTGCTGCTGTTCGTTTCAAATGCTATTGCTTTTCCTAATTTAAAGCCGTTGGAATGTAGGCTTACTGATACACCAGAAGACCATTTTTTGTTTTATCGAGATCAAATGGTTTATCACAGCGAGCAGTTTGTCATTTTTCAAAACTTCAAAGGACGAGTTGTCACTCAAGTGGATCTTAAAACCGGCGAATTGATTCGTACCACCTATATCGGTGAACCATTTGAACCTAAATACCAAATTCTGTTCGGTTCTTGTCCTGATGTTTCTTATACCTTACAGATCTGGATGCTGAGTGACGTACCTTATGATAATTAAGCAAAAACTCGAAAGTTACCTAGATCACATTTTTATACCCGTATTAGGTATGTTTCGCTTATAAATACGCCTGAAAACGGGTGTTGAGTTTACATTTTCGCCAAACGATTCAAAGTTAGTGAATTTATGCTTGCACCCCAGATAGCTTCTGGCTAATATCCCTCTCGTTCCAGAGAAATGCGTCCGTAGCTCAGCTGGTTAGAGTACCGCCTTGACATGGCGGGGGTCGGTGGTTCGAGTCCACTCGGACGCACCATTCTGATTTGAATGGTAAGCAGGAACACAAAATTTGGGTCCGTAGCTCAGTTGGTTAGAGTACTACCTTGACATGGTAGGGGTCGGCGATTCGAGTTCGCCCGGACCCACCAAATTTAGTTCTTCATGAACAAACACAAAGCCCGCTTTATAGCGGGCTTTGTCGTATCTAGGTTTAACCAAATCCAGCCCAATTTTTCCCATCTGAACTTTGCCTATATATACGGAATTGGAATTGAGTCATTCCTTATTGGGCACAGGTAGTAACAATTGCGCCTATCTGTGCCCATGAGCATGTCGCTTTTATCAACTATTGCTCTTTCTGTGTGCAGTATGTTTTGACTGATATTAGCTCTTTGCTTTCAGAAGCATTCGGCTTCAATAAACTGCCGATAACGAACGTAAGCATGCCTGTAATCATCGTCGGAACGATGGGGTGAACACCACCCATATCGGGTTTGATCCAAACTAAGCTGATGTATACACCAAGCCCAATGACCATGGAGCTAAATGCGCCGGTTGCCGAGGCTTTTGACCAGTACAAACCAAATACCAGCGGCCATAAAAATACGGCCTGAAGACCTCCCAATGCCACAAGGTTCAGCCATATGATCATATCTGGAGGATTCGTCGCAGCAACAAAAACCAGACTGGCGAAGATAGCCGTCGTCCACAGTGAGATTCGATTCAGTTTACTGTCTGCACGCTTGTCTTCAACGATCTGGGGATTGATATAGTTTATATAAAGGTCTTTCAGCAGCGTCGATGATGCCTGAATCAGCTGTGAATCGATAGACGACATAATGGCCGCCATTGGCCCTGCCAGAAAAATTCCCGCAAACATTGGGGTCAGAACCGTCATCATCAGTGTTGGCATGATTTGATCCGGGCTGGCAATCTCTGGCACGAGTGCTCTGCCTAAAGCTCCGGTCAGGTGAGTCCCAAACATCAGTAATGCAATCATAATCGTACTGATCACCATACCTTTATGGAGAGAAGGACTGTCTTTGTATGACATGCATCGTACAGCAGCCTGAGGTAACCCTATCACCCCAAAACAGACCAGAACCCAAAAGCTCAGGATGAACGGCTGGCTCAGGAAATGATCCGGACCATATGGTGTCACCAGAGCAGGGTCAATGGAGTGAAGTTTGGTGACCAGGTTTTCCAGACTCCCACCAGCATGAATAACACCAGCCAGCAGAACGATGGTGCCGATGACCATCATCACCCCCTGAACGGTGTCAGTCAGAACAACAGCCCGGAAACCACCAATAGTCGTGTATATGCCGACTGTACAGGCGAATAGCAGCAGTCCGTTCTGATAGCTGATCCCAAGCACAGTTTGCAACAGGCGGGCTCCACCAACAAATTGCACTACCATGGTTCCGAAAAAGGCCAGAAGCAGAGCAAGTGAAGAGAAGATCACTACTTTTCGGCTCTTAAAACGGGCATATAACATATCGTTGATCGTCACCGCGTTATGGCGTCTTGCTTCTATCGCAAATTTTTTCCCCAGAACGCCCAGAGTCAGCCAGGTAGCCGGCAGCTGGATCATTGCCAGTAACACCCAGCCCAGTCCCATTTTGTAAGCCGCTCCCGGTCCGCCGATAAAGCTACTGGCACTCGCATAGGTTGCCGCCAGCGTCATGGCAAGGACAAATCCTCCCATACTGCGGCTTCCCACGAAGTATTCGGTAAGAAAGTTCCCCGGCTTGTGATAACGGCGAGTCAGGAATGCCAGAGCGAAAACCGCAAAAAGGTAAATACATAAAGGAATAATAAGCTGGCTATTCATAATGTTCGTCGTCGTATTTATCGAGGGGGATATCCTTATAAAGGTATTTAACCATTAGCGCGCATAGCACGGTAAAAAGGATGGGGCCAAGTACACATGACAATACAAACCACAGTGGCATGCCCCAGTATAATTGAGGGAGTTGCAGTTCGTCTTTTGGCGCAGAGATAACATAGGCACCACAGTACCACCAGGCAAAGTAGCCCAGAGCAAGAAGTATCGCCCAACATGCTTCGCGATTGGCCTGATGGATAAGATCAGAGTTTTTTTGCATAAATTCACTGTTTAGTTAAATCGACTACCGTAGGAGGCATACTCTAAAACAATTGGACTAGAACATTAACAGGTGAGGCCTAATTTTCCATTTTTCAGTGGCTGAGGCTAGCAATGTTCATTGTCTGCCATCAATCAGGTCAACCTAGAGCGAATGCTCGATTTTGTGAACCAACCTTCTTTTATCCATTTAACCTGTTGATTATAAATTATAAGGTGGCTTAATAAGCTTCAGCATTATGCTACTCACCCCATAACGAGGTGTTATATTTTACAAGGAGTGTAAATGAGAATTTTGAGTTTATTATCGATAAGTCTTTTAGCTTTAAGTGGTTGTGCATCAAAGCAGGAAGTATATCTGACACAATCACCAATTAAAGTTGAGCTACAGGACTTACAAGATTATTGGGTTCAGACATCTGAAGATTTTAGGTTCAGTTTAAAGCCTCATATTGATGTGCCAAAAATAGCTGGTTATGTACAAATCAACTATTTAATAGACTCGAATGGAGAGATATTTAACCCTACAATTGTAGAGTCATCTCCCGAGGGGGAGTGGGATCTCATCGCGTTAAAGGCTTTAAGTAAACTAGAATATGTTCCGTCTGAATCTAATACATTAAAAATACCTGTTTACGTGACAAGTGAAATCAGTTTTCAAAGTAGATAAACTTGCCTAAAACGTATAAGCCTTCTTTCATTAGATAATCGTATCGTTTTGGCTGTGTCAGCAGCCAATTTATCAGGAAAAACAAAGTTATCTACTTCACTTATTCATTCTGATCATTAAGCAATGCCGAGACAGCTGATATCTCTAACACTAACTTCATCTGTAAGTTGCACAAGGTCATGGCTAGAATGTGTCAATCGCCAGTACACATGTTTTAAACGCCAAGCTTTTGTTGAAATAAACGGTCCAATTGTCGTTGGCCGATGCCAATGAGCGGAGCAATCTGTTCAACGGTTATTGTCTGCTCTAGGTCTTGCTTGTGTGCCAGGCGCCAACTCACTTTTGGCACTCAGCCATGGTGATCGATATGGTTATAAAAAGACAATTTGGACGATATGTGGGGGGATTAATGTTTATATGTGAAGGTATTACTATCATCAATAATTTCGATTTTGATCGGCACGACGCCTTTTTTGATGTTGCCTATTTGCTCAAATGCTTCTTGTGAAAGATCAATGACTCTGCCTTTTACAAAAGGACCTCGATCATTGATTTTGACATCTACCTTTTTGGCGTTTGCTGTATTGGTGACTCTCACGATTGTTCCAAAAGGTAAGCTTTTATGAGCCGCTGTGTAAGCTCCTTTGTTATATCGTTCACCACTTGCAGTACGTTTTCCGTGAAACTTTTGACTATACCATGAAGCTTTACCTGTAAGCTGATGTGATCTGGAATAACTTGTTGTTTTATCTTGGCTTATGGCCGAAGCGGAGGAACACCCAACTAACAAGTTAAGGATCAAAGCGACAAAAATGAGGTTAAGTTTTTTCATGCGTTTTAGCTTGTTACACAACATGGTTAGGCTTGCCACTATTACATTAAGTCAGTAGAAAATTGAATGAGACAAGCGCTATCATTCAATACGATTGCTGATTATTTCATAGACTGCATTTAGTTTGGTCATGGGTAAGAAAATTTTTGGATCTTAAATTACCAACGTTAGGCCCTTTTGACGATTGAACGAGATTATTAACTTCTTTAATCGCCTGTAAGAACAAACTGTATGCCAGTGAATCGCGGCGATTCATTGTTGTTTTTCAAATATATCCATATTTTAGAGATAGAGTTGGTTAAACAAATAGGAAGCACAACTGGCTTCCTAATTGTTTGTTAAAAGTAAGAGACTGAAAAAAGATCAGTGGGAGTGATGCAATAGCCCGGCAGAAATCATCGTGGCAGTTGCGATTTCCTGACATCGCTTAGTGTTTACGCAACTACCTGCGGCGACTTGTTGATCACTTGAATATACCGTTAGCCCTTCTTTTATCGTTTCTAATACTTTGATATCGGCCAGTGTTTCAGGTTTTGCCGTGAGCGGGTTCTCAGACAAAATAACCAAGTCAGCGAGTTTTCCTACTTCCAGAGAACCTTTGCTTTTCTCTTCTTTGTATTGAGTGGCCGCCCATAATGTTTGCGATTTTAATCCGTCCAGCGCCGACACGCGTTGTTTAGGCCCCAAAACATGACCAGTACGACTTACGCGGTTAACTGTCGCGGAATAAACACGCATTGAGTTAGGCAGAGCCACAGGAGAATCATGGTGAGAGGTATAAATCATGCCTAAATCTCGAGCCCAGCCGGTTGGCGAGATATTCTCTGCTCGATCTTTGCCTAAAACGGAATTCATGTGCCAATCACCCCAATAGAAAGTGTGCATTGGGAAAAACGACGGAAAAACGCCCAAGTGCTTAAATCGCTCTACTTGATCTTTACGAGCGGTCTGCGCATGTATTGCAATAAAACCTCGGTCAGGTACACCGTGTTTTTTCTCACTCGCTTCAATACCATTAAGCAATTGATCAATTGCAGCATCACCGTTGACATGGGTTAACAATTGCCACCCATTACGGTGTGCTAACTCTATAAGCTCAGCGGCTTGTTCATCACTCATACTCGGGTAACCTTTGTAGCCTTTCTCTTGACCAACAGGTGGAACAAGGTAAGGTTCCGTTAGCCAAGCGGTTTTGCCTTGAGGAGAACCATCCAGATTAAGCTTAGCTCCCGCCACGCGGAATCCGTTAGAATACTCACTTGAGTAATACGGAGGCGAGATAACCTCTTGAGCCACTTGAATATCAGGATACGCGGCCACATCGATAGGGAGTTTTCCCGATTGAGCTAAGTCGTACATGGTTTTCACTGCCGACGTTGAAGCGCGGCCTTCCTGAGCGGTGGTATAACCAAAACTTGCGTAAAGCTCCATACCCGCTTTAAAAATGACTTCATTCTCTTTGGCGTTGAGTTTGGCAAATAGCGGTAGCAAGGTCCCAAAGAAAGCAGTTTCTTCCAGCACACCATTAGGTGTTTTTCCATCACTCTCACGACGAATCTTACCGCCATCAGGATCGGTACTCTCAGCCGTCAAACCTGCCAACTCCAATGCTTTAGTGTTCAACGTTGCTAAGTGACCTGACTGATGAATAATAAGTACCGGAAGGTCTTTAGATACTTCATCCAATTCTTGGCGAGTAGGATGCCTTTGCTCTTTTAGCTGTGAGTCATCATAACCAAACCCCAGGATGATTCCATGCTTGCCGTTTTCTGGCTTCGCCACCCAAGATCTTAGTTCTTCTTGCAGCAACGCAATACTATTTACATTACCATCAGGATCGGCAAGTAAGTTCGCAGATAATGCTTGAATGCCCGTGTTAAAAACATGTCCATGACCATCGATAAAGCCTGGAATTATCGTTTTACCATCTAAATCAACAATTTTCGTATGATCATCTCGTAACTTCATCAATTCTGATTCTTTACCGACCGCTAAAATGCGACCATTTTTAATCGCTAAAGCTTCAGTGGTAAGTTCGGAGTCATTAACCGTAATAATCTCGCCGCCAACATAGATCGTATCTGCAAAAGGTTTTGCTGGACTTGCCGCCCAAGTGGTCCCACTGGCGGAAAGTAAAGCGAATACCAAAGGTGAAATTCTCATGATGTTTCCCTCAAGGAACGTCGAAAAATGAATTGGTAGGAAGTAGAAAGTGTAGATTAATCAGGTAGATTTTTCCCAACTTCTATCAAAAAGGTTTCATTTAAGGAGAAGAGTTTAGTCGAACGCTAAAATGGTAGGCGGTATTAAAAGGACGTAAACAGACAATTGACGAATGAGGCTTACCAACTTTGTGTTTGGTAGAGTTGATAGGCCTAATTCAAGTTGTCTGAACGATAGTCGGCATATCAACTTTAGAAGCCTTAGAGTTTTTCGTTAAAGAGGATTAGTGGTAATCACGGTGCAATCTAATTGGCTGAAATAATCTTTTGCTACCGTATTGCTTGGAGAACAGATTAGGTAATCAACGTCCTTAGATTCCATAAATGGGTAGGGGCCTAATGCTTCAATTTTGTCCTCAGTACATAACGCAACAATTGCGCCAGCTTTTGATGCTGCATGGCGTTTGAACTCACCATCCTGATAGTGAATCGCGCTGAATCCTGCTTCAGACGACCATCCACAAATCCCCATAAAACAAAGATCAAATCGAAATTTGCTTAGTGCTTCAACGGCTGTAATGTCGATGGCTCCACCAACGGCATAATTCAATTCACCACCAATAAGAATGGTTCTGATATGTTGCCTATCCAGTAGTCGGGTGGCGATAGCTGGGCTGTTAGTTACGACCGTTAAACCGATATCAGTAGGTAACAGGCTTGCGAGCAACATATGGGTACTGCTGGCATCTAGGAAAATGACTTGCTCTGCTTTGATAATAGTTAGTGCTGCAAGTGCTAAAGCCTGTTTTTCGCTATTTCTGTTCTCCAGGCGTTGCTCTTGCGTTCCTGTCGGTGGCACGAGAGACAGCGCACCGCCATGAATTCGTTTACATAATCCTTCATTGGCTAGAAAACGTAAGTCTCGACGAATCGTGGCTTCGGTGGTTCCAAGTTGCACGGCTAGGTCAGTTGCCATCACTTTATTATGAGATTTGAGTAAATTCAGGATTAACTGATGGCGTTCTTCTGGTGAAAATTTTTCCATTATCATTTTCGGTTCTTCTCCGCTTAGGTGAGCTTGATATTTGGGTAAAAAGTTGAGTGGGTATCAGGAACCGATGTTTGTCTGATCTTCAACTTAAAATAATCTGTATCTCTTACTCCTCTGGCTCTTCGTCTGAGTAACCCTATAGATACATTGCCAGCCTCAACCCGAGCGTTGGTCAGCTTGTATTTTGCGTAGTTACAGATACCTACTTTTCTTTCTAATATTGAGTCTGCAAAGCTGCTTAGTGACATTATCCGAGTTGACTTTGCTAGACGGCACCAAGCTTCAAGAGCGGCTGTCATGGTCTCGTAACAAGGCTCATCCCATATCGCTTGTAGCTGCTCTTTTAGCATATAAATCACGCACAACGTCTTGTTACTCTCAAGTAAATCGTCGAGTCTGTCAGACTGCTTGTCATCCAATTTCTGTGCATTTTTCAGTAGGAGGAAGAGTGTGCCTTTAAGCATCCTTTTCTCATCGTGCGAGCCAATCCTAAAAGCTTTCGCTCTCTCTTTTCTGATTAAAATGCAGTAGTTTTGCATCACATGGAATCGGTCAAAAACGATGTCTGCATGAGGTAACATTTTTCTTACCGCTGATTGGTAAGCTTGCCCCATATCCATTGATACCGCTTTAATTCCAGCCTTTGTTTCCTCTGATAGTTGCTCGAAAAATGAGATAAGGACTTCTGCTTTTCGTCCATGTTCTACCCAAATTAAATGACCAGAAACAAGGTCGTAAACGACGGTCATATAATCGTGTCGTTTAGCTCTAGCTACTTCATCAACGCCAATGTGGAGTAAGTTCTTTAGTTTCTCGGGTTCTAAAGCTGGCAGGCTTGAACGCAAGTATTCTCTATCGATGTTTTTGACTGTTTCCCACCGAATACCTAAATGCTGAGACACGGCATGTATGCTCATGTGGCGGCATAATCCACTGATAAACTTGCAAAAGCGAGCGGTATAGCGACCTCCTTTAGAGACATAGTCAGTATCTTCAATTAGCCGTCTTCCGTCTTTATCTCTGGTTTTAGCCAGTTCAACTTCTATCGTGCATGGCCGTCCGCTAACAGGCAGATCCTGAAGTCGTCTTTTGACATAGTGGTCTACGGTGCAGGTTGCACCTGTGATTGGATCTTTGACCTTATATCTTCGGTCTCGACGGCAACGAACGAAAACTGATTGGGACACTTCTTCTATTGAACAAGATTCGACACACTGACCTTTAAAGCAAAACAACGAGGAATACAAAGACGACAAAATACACTACAAACTTATAATAAAAATAAGCATTATAAATCATGTGATTATGATAGGTTCATTGATGTTGTTTGACTCATGAAAGCGGAGAAGAGCCTCATTTTCTATTCATGAACTAGTGCAACCATTATAAACAAACACGCTTTGTGTTCATATCTGTTCGTTTATGCTTATCGAATTTCCAGCTTTAAAGTGGCCAGCCCAACTTAAGGAACAGGTTATGATTTTGTTTGCAGGGCTAGGAACTGTAAAATCGTGTGCATTACACCATCCTCATCATTTGAACGGGTAATATAGTTTGCCTCCGCTTTCGTTTCTTCAAAAGCATTACGCATGGCAAAGCTAAAGTGAGCACGTTCCATTAGCTCGATATCATTGAATCCGTCTCCAAATACCATGGTTTCAGCTTCTGTTGCTCCGACGATGGATTGCAGTTTTTCAACGGTGGTTCCTTTGTGAACGCCAGCATTCGCAATATCGATCCATGCAGCTTCTGATACAACGATATAGGCTTGTTCGTCAAAGTGAGAGAGTTGAGGACGAATTAGTGGACACTGTTTGTTCTCATCATAAACAGTGATCTTTACGAAATCAGAATCAATATCTGTATATGAATCGACCAATTTTACCTCAGCATAAGAGGTTCTTACTAAGGTGCGTAAATGCTCGGGTGTATCTCGTTTGATAGCAGCAAATTCGGGGGTACACGCAATGACGATATGCGAGCCTTGGATAGATTCTAATTGCTGAATGATATTAAGACCTAACGCATTATTGAGAAGAGATTGATAAATAATCTGTCCCTGATGTTTGATACGAGTAGCGCTGTCACCGAGTATCCAGAAATCTTTGCTTTGTTCTCCGAATAGTTCTTCAACCCGTTCAACTTGCTTGCCAGTACAAGGGGCGAACTTCACACCATGCTCTTGCATGCTGGTGACTACTTGCTGGAATAATTCGCGGTTGTAATCCCCATGACGGTTTAGAAACGTCCCATCCATATCCGTGATAATCAGTTTAATCATTATTGCATTCCTCATTTTTTAATCGGTCACTGAAGCAATAAAAACACAAATGTACACAATGATCAATAAGTGAACATTATTTTGATCGTTTGTGTTCATTGGTGTTTGTTTTTGTTTATGCTCCCTTGCGAGTAGCACTTGATGGCTTGACGAAATAATGATTAGCCAATTTGTGTGGAGAGCTATGCATTTCGATAACATGCAAATAGACAGCAAGGAAAAGACATTTAAGTAAAGTGATCACTCGCTAGATCAGTAACAATGAGATCCTTATTGAGTATTTGGTTAATAGTTGGCAGTTTGATTATTTTTTGTGTTATAAAGGTGCTCGAATGACTCCCAAGCTGATTCAGGGAGTAGAATTGGAGTAAAGATATGGTTAAATGGTATAAGTTTTATAGTCTAGGTGCGCTGATTGTTTTGACAGGATGTAACCTTGTTGAGCAAGACATTTCACAAGAAAGCTCAACCCGAAATGAAAAACAATTAGTTTATCCAGCTATGGCTGTACCGTTGCAACCGAATGCAATGGCAGAGGCTAATATTGCAAAACTAAATCATCTCCTGACAGATAAAGAACTCGACGATGAGGCTCGTGCAGAAATCTATTTAAAACGAGGTCTCTATTATGATGAGATTGGGTTAAGAGATTTGGCGAGTACAGACTACGCCAAGTCGCTGGAGATCAACCCTCAACAACCTGATATCTACAATCTGCTTGGGATGTACTACACCCAACTGAGTCAGTTTGATGCTGCCTATGACGCATTTTATTCATCTCTTGAATTGGACCCGAGTAATAAACAGGCTATCTACAACCGTGCAATTGCACTTTATTATGGTGGAAGACCAGAACTTGCACTGGAAGATATGAAAACTTTCCATGAGGACAACCCGAATGATCCTTTCCGTGCTATCTGGTTATACATTATAGAATCGGACGTTGATAAAACTGCAGCAACGGCAAAGTTACAAGAGAGTTATAAAAACCGCACCGATGAGTGGGGTTGGGTGTTAGCGGGTATACTGCTAAACGAAATAACTGAAGAAAATGCTGTTAAACTGGTTACTAATAGCACAACAGATAATAAAGTGATGGCACAGCGACTTACCGAAGCTTATTTTTATTTAGGTAAGTATTATATGGAACATGGCGATATGAGCCGAGCGCTATCAGTGTACAAGTTAGCCATATCTTTGAACGTATGCAGTTATAATGAGCATAGCTATGCATATTTAGAGTTAGAACGTATTTCCAAAGATTTTAAAGCTGCGAAAGAAGCGGGTAATACAGAAAAATTTGTTAGTTTAAACTAAATACCATCTGCATATACCTATATAGAAAAGGCGAACAACTCAATGAGTCGTTCGCCTTTTATTTATTCATCTCAAAACCTGTCGTTTAGCGACCGTCTTCATTAACTCTGTAGTTGAAATCAACGTCAACAATGGCACGATACTCAACAGTACCTCTAGATACTGGGACTTCCTCAACCCTCACTTGAGCACTTTCTACATTCATACTATGTCCGACAACGCTTTGACCAGTAGGATTCAGTTTCCAACGTAACTGGTTGTCATTTGCGCTCGCTAGTGAATCGTACATATTGAAACCAGCATTGATCGCTTCTTCTTTACTAGCAAATGTATCTGAGTATAGTTTTTTGTTGTTTTGAACCATCCGTTCACCAGCGGTAGCGGTAAACGCAAAAAACATACATAAGATTGTAATTAACGCTTTCATAACAGTACCTTATAATGAACAGGATATTAGGCACACACAAAGACTAAGTTCCAATTCATTTGTTCTTGATGTCATCCCGATAATCATCTTTGTCACAATCTTGCAAGCTTTCTGCTATCTGAAAATGAAAAAATGCTTATCTGAAAATGAAAAATCAGCTTCGACTTGTATGGGTGTACTCTCAAAAACAGAGAACCCATACATAAAAAGTAGCACTAATTTGACCTCGATCAAGTTTTGAAAGTTATTAGTTGAGTGTTTTGTCATTAATAAATATGGCGACAGGTGGCCATATTTATTCTTATGTTCTTAGTGATTGCTTTTTAGTCGTTCAATGAGCCCACAAGAACATTTGGGTTTAAACTGAGAATTGCAGGAATTTATGTCAGGTTCAGGATTTTCCTTACCTTTCATGCATTTGAAGAACAAAAATACCGCCCTTGACGGGCGGTATTTTTGTTATGGAAGTTGAGTAGAATAGGGGAATAAAACGTTGAAAACCGCAGGAGATTAAGCCCTGCAGGCATAAACTGGTTCGTTTTGCTCCACTATACTTTCTTTACTCGAGCGAACCTCAAGTAAGTCCTGCTCTAAGTGCAGTATTTCACTCGTTGTACGTAAAATTTCCTGATTCAATTGAGGGTGTTCGATTAATGGCAACCCATATGATGGAATCATTTCTTTAATTTTATGCTTCCACTTATCTGAAGCCATCTCGTTACTGAAACAACGTTCAAGTAATTGAAGCATTATCGAAGTCGAAACAGATGCACCTGGTGATGCGCCTAATAAGGCGGTGAGGCTACCATCTTCAGCGTGAACAAGTTCGGATCCGAGGTGTAATTCACCACCTTTACCTGGCACATGCTTTATGATTTGGACGCGCTGACCTGCTTGTACCAAAGACCAATCCTTGATGTCTGCCGACGGGAAGAATTCGCGCAGTGCATTCATTCGGTCTTCATTGCTCTGTGTTAGCTGGCCGATAAGGTATTTGATAAGATCAAAGCTTTTCATCCCTACTTGTGTCATTGGCAGTAAGTTTGATGGGCGTACGGAATTAAACAAGTCTAATAAGGAACCATTTTTCAGGAACTTACTTGAGAAGGTTGCAAATGGGCCGAATAGAACCACTTCTTTTCCATCTATGACTCGGGTATCCATATGTGGCACCGACATGGGTGGGGCACCGACGGGGGCTTTGCCATATACTTTGGCTTTGTGGGCTTTAATGATGTCAGGTTTTTCGGTCACTAGGAATTGACCACCAACAGGAAAACCACCATAGCTTTTGGCTGCTTTTATTCCTGATTTTTGCAGGAGCGTAAGGGATGCGCCTCCTGCGCCTATAAATACATATTTGGTATGAACAGTACGGGTTTTGTTCCTACTAAAATCCTTCACTTTTAATTTCCAGGTACCATCAGGCTGGTGTTTCAGTGAACGGACTTCGTGTTGCAAGTTGAGTTTGAAGTTGTGATTTGTTCTAAGGGCGTCAACCATGTGATGTGTCAAAGCGCCAAAGTTCACATCAGTACCAAAACGAGAACGGGTGGCCGCAACAGGCTGGCTTGGATCGCGATTTTCCATCAGTAATGGAGCCCAAGAGCGGATCTGTTGTTCATCTTCTGAATAAACCATGCCATCAAAAAGAGGAATAGTTCGAAGCAATTTGAAGCGTTTACGCAGAAACTCGACATTGTTTTCGCCAGTGACGAAACTCATATGAGGAGCACTTTTGATAAAGCTACCTGGGTTACTAATTGTGCCTTCCTTTACCAGATAGGACCAAAACTGACGAGACAATTGAAATTGTTCATAAATATCAACAGCTTTACCTATCGTGACCTGGCCATTCGGCATCTCTGGCGTATAATTAGATTCCGCAAGAGAGGCATGCCCCGTTCCGGCGTTATTCCATGCGTTGGAACTTTCTTGAGCGACATCATCAAGGCGCTCAAACATTTCTATTGTCCAGTTGGGCTCTAGTTGTTGGATGAATGTACCGAGCGTCCCGCTCATGATACCTCCTCCGATTAAGACAATATCAACCATTTTTTCTCTGTCAGAACTGAGCTGGTTTAATTCATTTATACCAGTTGCGTTGTTCATTGGGGTGTAATCTCTCTCTAAAATAACAAGTAGTCGAAAGCGAGGGATACGTTATTGTCTTCAAAAGTATTGTATTTTTATTTTTTATAGTTATTTACGATTGTTAAAATCGCTTGGGTCGATCAGGTTGTTTAGTGCCTCCTGATTGAGCTCTCTTTATACGTTTACGGATAAATACAGCCCATAGATAATTGATCGAGAATAATAGGGGCACCGACTGTACCACGTCGGGTGATGAGATCGCCACCGTTGTGATGCTTGGGAAATGAAAAATTTTGTGAACTAGCGGCAATGTTACGAGGGCGCTATCTATAGGCTTGATTGATCACTTCTGGAGTCACGTGGTTGTCTTTGGTTAGCATTATCGCTTTTCTCTTAGTAAACAAAAACAAAGCCCATTTGTTAGAGAGCTTTGTTGTAAGTTCAAACCGAAAAGTAAGCTAATCTTCTTTGGTTTTAGCTGCGATGACCTGTTTGGCGATCTCGTCCAAGTGGTTATCCCAGGTTCCGCAACAGCCACCCCAAATGTCCATGTGCGGGTATCGTTTAGCCAGGTCGCCACATTGCTCGCCCAGTTCTACGGGATCGCCATCCTCGAGATGTCCAAGCTTACACAGCGCGAGTTTTTCCATCTTGGATGCGTTTGGTCGAACGCCTCTAATTCAATGTATCCAGTCACTATTCTCAATCGCAGGTTCATATTCCACTGGGTGAGAGCAGTTGATCAAATAAAATTCGACTGCGTTGTCTGTTTCTCTATCAATCGTTTTTATTGCCTCGGCTAAGCTGGGGCCTGAATTAAGTTTCGAACTGCTATCTAATGTCAGTGAAATGGCGAGAGGCACACCGATCTTCTGAGCTGCTCGGACAACACCGATTGATTCAGGGATGTTATTGAAGGTGATGGCCAACGCTAAATCGACATCCGCTTTTTTCAAGGTCTCTAACTGAACAGAGTGATAGTATTCGGCTTCATTCTCTGTGATCTTGTGATTGGTGGAATAGGCGTCGCCTCGTGGTCCGATTAAACCTTGGAACAGAACTTCCGGAATATCTGTGGCGTACTCTTTTGCGACCTCACGAAGAAACTCGATGCATTGAATATTGGCGTCAGCGAGACTTTTTGCAGAGTAGCCCAATAGCGCTCCCCAGTCAGGACTGGCGCGGTAGTCGAGCCCACCCATAAGTGCACAGACCTTATGTTTCGCCGCGACGTCCAGATAACTTCGGAACATCTCTCTCATCTTTTCAACCGCAGCGGGGTTATCGAGTAGGGGGTACATGGCAAACTGGGGTAAATCAAAACCGTACTTATACATCAGTTCCGTTTCCGTCCCTCCCTCGGTTAGATAAAGTCGTCCATCTTGTTGAGTAGGAAAAGATTTTTGCCTGGCCATGTTGAAACCTCCATCTTGTTTAGATGAGAAATGTACTTTGAAGTTTAGAAACAGTTAGTCATTAATGGCAATTATAATGATGGAATTGTTAATAGGATTCTTAATGAGGTGTTGTCAGTGGTCTGACTCGTTTGGTTAGGAACACAAAAAGTAGCCGAGTGTGGCTCGGCTACTTTGTCTTGGCAGAGGAGAGGTCATTTTAACAGGCTTTTTAGTGCCACAGTCTCATCAGTTATGGACGGTATCTCGACAACTTTACCTGAATCGATCAACTTTCTTAGTACACGGATTTCGCGACCTTGATTTAAAGTGATGGCGCCTTTTACCTGATTGTCTACTACGTTAAACCAGATTGCTTTGTGAGTTGATACATCACCACGGATTTTCCAGTGCTCACCGTGAATATCACCTACGAACTGCAGATTAAGATCGTATTGATCGGTCCAGAACCAGCCCGCACCAGGTTGACTAAAAGGTTGCTCCAGCATTGCCGATGTTGCGATATCGGCTTGTTGGTTGGCATTTTCCCAAGTTTCTTTGCGTACCAGTTGACCTTGCGCATTTTTACACAGGGTGACGTCTCCAGCGGCAAAGATATTTGGGTTGGATGTCTGACATTGGTTATTCACGATAATGCCATTGTGTGTTTCCAGACCAGCCTGTTGAGCGAGCTGATCGTTTGGTTCAATACCTATGCCGTATACTACTCGATCGCCTTTGATTTGCTGACCGTCCTGCAGCGTAAGGGTGACGTCACTAGCGGATTCGGCTAACTCAATTTGGGCATTGAAGTAAAACTTCACGCCACGATTTTGGTGATAATCTAGCAGATATTCTTGTACCGGCTTAGGTGTGTTGCGTCCCATCAATACCGGAGCGGCTTCAATTACGGTCACTTCACATCCGCTTTGGCGTGCGCTGGCGGCAACTTCCAGACCAATAGTTCCGGCACCGACAACGATGATACGCTCCTGATTTTGCAGATGAGACCTCAAAGTTTGAGCATTTCGATGATGACGTAAAGTCAACGCTCTCTCTCCGAGTTCATCTAATAACGGAAAACGGCGAGCACAAGCTCCGGTAGTGATTAGCAACTTATCAAAGTCTATAAACGTATCATTCTCTAGGCACAGTCGTTGCTGTTGCGGTTCAATGGCTTTTACCGTGCATTGCTGCATTATGTTGACTTTATTTTGCTGCCACCAGTCGCTTGGCAGGATAAACTGCAACTGGGGGTCGTCATCTAATAGTGCCGCTTTTGACAAAGGTGGACGCTCATAGGGCATAACGGTTTCATCACAAATTAGTGTGAGACGTCCATCAAAGCCTTTTTGGCGTAAATAGGCGGCAGCCATCGCTCCCGCCTGGCCGCCACCTATGATTACAAAGTGTTTTTCCATGGATTCTCCTTACAGATCGAGACCTGCTGCAACGTGACGGATACCACGAATACCAAGACCAGCATCGGCATTGATCATCACACCTGTCAGCGTTCGGTTATTGCGTCGCGACGCTAGCATCACGTATGGTCCGGTAAAATCTTGGGTTTCTGGCATAGACTGCAGTGGTAGAATTGCTGCTACTTTTTCGGGGGTTAGTGAATCCATAATCGCGCAGTCTTGCTGATTGAGTGATTTAGGACCACGAAGATCCGTCGCCATACCACAAGGTCCAACGCCGTTAACACGCACTTTTGGTGCTAGCTCGTAAGCCAGTTGACGGATTAGACCGACCGCAGCATGTTTACTGGCCGTGTAAAGTGGACCTCCACCACCCGGATACCAGGCGGCGTTGGACAGGGTAAAAATCATGCTGCCGTGACTTTCAATCAAAGCTGGTGCAGCGGCCTTGGCTCCCAGAATGTAGCCAAGCACGTTAACACCAAGCAATTCGCTAAACCCTTGTTTTAAATTCTCAGCCGGAGTTTTAACCAGCGATGCATTGTGATCCCAGATACCAGCATTGCCAATAAAGCAGTCCAATTTACCAAACTCAGTTAGGGCTGCGTCTACAACACGCTGGTTATCTTCCACTGATGTTACATCACCCTGAACGGCGACAATTCGGTCACCAAACTGGTGCTTAAGAGAGGCTATTTTGTCTGCAGAGATGTCGAGCGTGGCAATGTTTGCACCTTCTTCAATAAAGCGCTCTATTAGTGCCAGCCCGAGTCCGGAACCACCCCCGGTAATTAAGACGACATTGTCTTGTAAATCACTCATGACGCCTCCGGTAAATCAATGTAGACGGTGCCGTCCTCAACACTGACCGGGTAGGTGGCAATGGCATCGGTGGCGGGAAGGCAAAGTGCTTTCCCCGTTTTTAGACAAAAACTGGCGGCATGTAGCGGGCATTCCACTGTCGCATCATCTTCCAAGTAGCCTTCAGACATAGAGGCGTTACCATGACTGCAACGATCATTCATCGCATAAAATTCGTCGCCAACATGAAACAGTGCGATAACTGGGTCGGCATCAATCCGGAGAGCCTCACCTTCCGGTAACTCTTCAACGAGGCAAGCTTTAATTCGGTTCATCAGAAAAGCACACTAAGGTTATGAGAATTGATAGTCGCTTGGTCGAGAACAATCTCTCGTTTTAACAAGCTCCAGTTGTTGTCGGTATTGGTTTGTTTCACCAAGTCAAAACGAGTGCCGACATAGAAGGTTTCATCGCGTTCTTTTTGTGCGCGATACAGTATGTAATTGACTCTCGCGGCAAAAACACCCGGTAGTTCAGTCTCTTCCACCTGACAGTTGGTAATTAAGTGGCGAGTTCTTGAAGGTGGTTCTTCCGCCCATGCCATACCGGTTTCCAGGCGGGCAATGCGTCGTTCAAGCTGTGACTTGGTATCATTAAAAATCCATGTCGTCGGTGGCTGCTTGCCTTTGCGACGATCACGGGTTTGAGCATTCACAGTAGTGCGCATCGTATAAGCCAGCTCGTCGTCCAGCAGTTCTAGCCAATCGCGGAACTTCCAGTCATCGAGTAATGTGGCTTCATGAAATAAGAACTGACTGATTTCGTGATGAATTTGAAGAGATACTGGTTTCATTTCAAAACCTCCTGTTGAAAAGCATCAGTCTTGGTTTGAATTTCATCCCAGCTTTCACTCGTTAGCAGGTCTGCCCAGCGCTGATACATGCCGCGTGCCGCTGTTTCTGAGAAGATATAGTTGGTGATACCTGGAACACCATCTTCACGCTGTTTTTCCTGACCTAGTCCCATTTCAAGACACAAAGTGCTATTTCGAGCTCGGTGACCTTTAAGTAATTTCTGAATTTCGCACCAGTTTTCTGAATCATCCTGTTCAAGGAAACCAGCAGGACCAAATGCGCGAGTGGCACTGTTTTCGAATGCGGCTTTTACTTCATCAGAGGCCGTTTTGTCAGTGATACAAAATGCCCATACTTCTACCTGATCAGGGCCTTTTGGATGCCAGACACGCAGCGTAGCTGTACCATTTAGCCATGATAAAGTCGGGAAGATGTTGTTGTGACCAGCTAAGCGTAATGCACGGACTTCTCCAAGACGTTGTTTAGCTTCTTCGTAGGTATCTCGGTAATAACGGGCTACTTCGCCATCTACCCATACGTTTGCATCCGGATTTTCTGTAAAGAAGAAGCCGCTGCCATGCCCATCTTGTCCAAACTGAACAGCATCTTTGGCTGTTTCCCAGACTGGTCGGGCAGTCTGATCTGCACCAAGTTTTCTGTCGGAGTCATCATTGGCACCTAACACCTGCACCGCAGAGGCGTGCGAGAAGAGTGCATGATATTGATCACTGGCAAATTGCTCAGCTGGGAATTTCCAATTACAGTTGATCACCCATTTCTGGACACCACCTACGATTTCGGTTCCACCCTCGCGGCGATCTAATACACCATCCAAATACCAGGCGATATCCCCTAAATATTCTTTTAGATCCGGAGCACTGGTATCCCAGTTAGCGAAAATCAATCCCTTGTAACTTTCGACACAAGGTACTTCATTCAGGCCCCACTGTGATTTGCACAGACCTTGGGGATAAGCACGTGGTTCGAGCGGTACATCGATCAGGTTACCGTCGATACCATATGACCAGCCATGATAAGGGCAGGTGAAAGCGCGAGTATTTCCGCAGTCACCATTGCTGACGCGCATAGCGCGGTGACGACACTGATTAAGGAAAGCTTTGATGCTGCCATCTTTTTGGCGTACAACAACTACAGCGTCTTCCCCCATGTAAGTGTTAAAAAAATCACCGGGTTTAGGAATTTGGCTTTCGTGGGCTAAAAATAGCCAGCATCGACCAAAAATTCTTTCTAATTCAAGTTGATATATATCAGGATCTGTATAAATACTTGGGGTGACACGGCCATTTGTGCTATCGATCAGACTGTAGATGTCCAGTTTTGAGTGTGTGGTCATATTATTGATATCCTCGGGTTACAGAGTTATTGACCTTATTTGTAGAGTCCCTAATCATGTTGCAGATTGGTAGGGAAAGTGTGAAATAGTTAATTTGTATTAAGTAATCGTTTTCACCTATAAATAGGATAAAACCATGGAATTAAGGCACTTACGTTATTTTGTTGCTGTTGCGAAAGAGTTAAATTTTACTCGGGCTGCGGCGAAGTTACATACATCACAGCCATCGTTGAGTAGTCAGATAAAGGATTTGGAAGAATGCGTGGGCGTGCCATTGCTAACGCGTAATCGAAGAAAAGTGACGATCACTGCAGCGGGGGAGTTATTTCTTAAGGAAGCTATTTCGATATTGGAGATGGCTGAAAACGCCAAGATTAAAGCAAGACAGGCAATGTTAAACGATAAATCAATAACGATTGGTTTTGTGCCTTCAGCAGAAGTTAACGTATTACCTGAAGTGCTCCCGTTACTACGACTTGAAAACCCGGATATGCAAATAGAGTTGAGTAGTGTCATCACCACGGAGCAGGAGTCCCAAATACTCGACGGTCAGCTTGATGTAGGCTTCATGCGTAATCCTGTTATTAGCCCATTTGTAGAACGTATGGTTGTGTTTAGTGAGCCGCTAATCGTGATGTTGCCCGTATCGCACCCTTTGGTTTCGCACTCTGAGATTAGTCCGTCGATGCTCAATGGGCAGGATTTTATTGCCACAGATCCGCTTTATTCAGGGGCCTTGTCGCCAATGGTTAAGGATTATCTTAATTCCACAGAATGCCAACCAAATATTGTACAGACGTCGACTAATATCTTGGTTACGATGAATTTGGTTGGGATGGGATTAGGGCTTACTATATGCCCGGGTTATATGGAAAAATTTAATCCAGGTAATGTGGTTTTTCGCCCATTACAAGGAGAAGCACCACGTTTTGATCTTATTATGGCGTGGAATAAAGATAATCAAAATCCAGCTTTGCAGGAACTGGTTTCAATTGTGAAGTCAAAATTTAATGAGCCGAGAATTAATTAATTCCTTTTATTGAAACAAATATCTCTTGTTTTAATTTAATAACAGATAGCCAAATCGAAGATTATTTTCTGCTACACCAGACTCAATCTGTTGGGACACTCGCTGCAATTCGGGTAAGTACTTCTCAATGGCCTGTTCTATATTCATTGCTGTAGCGATATAAATAAGATTAAGGCATCCTAAAATACGACTTTCATCAAAAATTGGTACGGCGATAGCGGCAATTCGGCTTTCTTTCTGCCAATTTTGGTTGTTAATTCCAAATCCTTTTTTCCTGATATTTTGTAGCATTAAACTCAGTCGATCAGGATCCCGCGCTAACTGAAATTCCTCTTCTTCGCGAGATGCTAGGAGCGACAAAATATGTGCTCGCTCGTTTTCGGGGCAAAAGGCAAGGTAGGTGAGACCGCATGCAGTTTGCAACACGGGTAATCGACGACCTACCATGGACCTATGGAAGGATAATCGACTGTAACGGTGTGTACTCTCGCGAACTACCATGGAGTCCACCTCCAAAGTGAGAATGTCCGTTGGCCAGATGACTTTTCTATTAACCCACCGAGCAATGGAGCTCCGATTGCAGAAATCCAATGATCATCTTGAAAGCCTTCACTCAACTCACGTACTTTTATCGTAAGTCGAAAGCTATCATCTGAAAGGCTGTAGCGCACATAGCCCACTTCTTTTAGCGTTTCTAAAAAGCGCTTTACTGTTGTGCGATGTAGACCTGTCAATTCAGCTAGTTGACGGACACTGGCCCCACCATCGAATCGATTTAGCACATTGAGCAGAGTAAGCCCTCGAGTCAGACCGCGCACGGTTTTGTAGTCATTGGATTGATTCATAGTTTTATTACTGGACTTCTTAATTTTCAATTCAATACCGGGAGTTGTATGACTTGAATGTATATTAAAGCTCTGGGGTATCTTAAACAAGATGGTATCTGAACATCCAGAATTAAACAACTGGCACTAACAGTTCTAGTTTTAATTATTTGAATTAGATAATGGTGAGGTTAGTTATTTCTAGCGTAAATCAAGTTTCTAGAAAAAGTAACTAGTGTGTGATGAAGATGACCAACTTGATGAGTTTCTTTATTAATGTATTTACAACATAACGTGAAATACAATGGTAATTCTAATTTCACTCTCGGTTAAAACTTAGTGTAGCTAGATTTAATTGGATTGCTGTGCAAGTTAAACAAATTCTTTGTGGGGCTTAAATGTATTGGGTTAAACAAAAGGAGTGACGACGGGGTGGCTGTTGAGCGGTTTTACATTGAAAAAGCAGGATTCAAAAAAGGCCCGGTTGAGATGCGGACCTTAAACAAGACAACGAAAATTACCGTTCAGGAGTTTCCAGTAATTTGATGACGCTCTCTACGGTGTTGTTAAGCGCCTCGCTGTTGTCGAGTTTACCAGAGCTTGCCGGACCGAGTGCACACGTATACAAAATCAGCTGCTTATCGAATGGCAGATCGAGCTGCTCGTATAAGTCTTGACGGATTTTGGCGTGTTGTTCTGGTTCCTGGTTTGCAAGGCTAACTAGTGTGTCATAAATAAGATTTTTCATTGTAATTACGTTTCTTATTGTTGGGGGTGCATATAGTTTAGTGGTTTGCAAGACGAAAATCCGACGCTTAGGTCACATATCAACGGGTTTAACAGGTATTGGTGTAATTAGCTGGATGAATAATTTGGTGTGATTTTTATTACTAGCAGTTTTCACTGCACAAATTGGTTCGTTTGCACTAAAGCTTAAGGGATCATTAAAGTTTTGAGCAAAATCCACCTTGAGAAGCTTCTTATGAGCTTTAATGTACTGAGGTGAGCGAAACAAAAGGTGGCAATATGTTAAGTAAACTAAACAATCGTCTTTCTACCGTGGCAGAGCACATGGCAGACCTTGAATATCAGCTTGGCACTTATCTTCAACCGGGGCAGTATTCTTGTGTCGTGCAAGGTGAAGAGGTATTTCTCGAGTATCAGCACGATCTAGAGTTTGAGAACGCCTCTGGCCAAGCAGAATCGCTATTGAGATTGTTCAATATCCCATTAAGTGGTGACGAGAGAAAGTTGCTGGTTGAGGTGACAGGTAAGGGCAACACAACCAAACTGCACTTGAATCTATCCTGCGAGAATGAAACTGACCTCTTGCTCAAGTATGTCTGCTCCGAGCTTTTGTCTGCGTTTCGTTCATTAGCAACGTAATAAAGGGAATGCTCAAAAATAAGTGAAGGCAGTGCAACAGAAAGAGTCATCGAGAGTGATGTAAAGCTCTCGATGAACTGAGTGGCTAGCGAAATAATACTCGCTCTTTTTGATACTTATTTAGTCAAAAGCCAATTACGCTGGTGGATGGTTCTCAATCCAGTGTCTTGCTATGTCTTCACGGGTTGCTACCCAAACTCCATCATGAGATTGAATGTAGTCTAAGAAACGTTTTAACGCTTTGAAGCGACCTGGCTTACCAACCACGCGACAGTGCAGACCGACCGACATCATTTTAGGGGTTTCAGCCCCTTCTTCGTACAAGCAATCAAAGTGATCTTTCAGATATTCGAAAAACTCGTCACCGTGGCTAAAGCCGTAAGGGGAGGAGAAACGCATGTCGTTGGTGTCTAATGTATACGGAACCACAAGGTGTGATCGGGTGCTGCCGACATTATTTTTGTCTGGTACTTGTGTCCAGAAAGGCAGGTCATCGCCGTAATAGTCCGAATCGTAAAGTAGGCCGTCTTGCTCTGCGACAAGTTCACGTGTATTCGGTGAATCACGTCCGGTATACCAACCAATTGGGCGAGTGCCTGTCAGCTCTTCAATGATATCCAGCGCTTGAATCATATGTTCACGTTCAACGTCAATTGGCGTGTTTTGGTAGTGCAACCATTTCAGGCCGTGACAGGCAATTTCATGACCTTCTTCAACGATCGCTTTGGTCACTTCTGGGTTACGCTGCAGTGCAGTAGCAACACCAAATACAGTAAGCGGAAGCTCGCGACGTTTAAACTCGTTTAAGATTCGCCAAACACCAACACGGGAACCGTATTCATAAAGTGACTCCATACTCATGTGTCGGTCATTATACGCTTCTGCTCCTGCGATCTCAGAAAGGAATGTTTCTGAATGCTCATCACCATGAAGTACGCAGTTTTCCCCACCTTCTTCGTAGTTCAGGACAAATTGCACCGCAATCTTAGCGTTATTAGGCCAGTTAGCGTGAGGGACGTTATCTCTTCCGTAACCGATATAATCGCGAGGGTTATTTTCTTCCATAAAGTAAACCTTGATATAAATATTCTTCTAAATAGCAGGAGGGGTATGTGGTGACTTTTACTGCGACCAGTGCTTGAAAATTCCGTGGATTGGCTTCACCAACGGTGCCCCGTATTGGCCACTTTTTGATGTCACTAAGTTGAGTTGGTGCAGTGACTCAGCAAGTTTCACTGCCGCAGCAACACCATCGATCACAGGTACATTCAGTTCTTCTGAAAGCTCGTTGGCTAAGTCAGACATGCCAGCACAACCGAGTACGATGGCTTCGGCACCGTCTTCTTTGATTGCTTTACGGCATTCTTCAGCAAGTAGCTGATAAGTGTCCATACTTAGAGATTCAAGTTCCAATACCGGAATATCTGTCGCTCGAACACCGCTGCACAAGTGGTGGTAACCGTATCTTTGAAGAAGGTGTTCACTTGCTGGTAGTGTTCTGGTCATTGTAGTGACGACGCCAAAGCGGTAAGACACCAAGCTTGCGAGTTGGAACGCTGCACCTGCGATACCAATCACTGGCTTGGTTGCAATCTCACGGGCTGCGTCCAGAGCAGGATCACCGAAGCAGGCGATAATGTGTGCATCGACACCTTGCTCTTCGCCAGTGCGAATCACATCAAGGAGCGCTGCAGCAGCGAGCGTTTCGTCAAATGCACATTCAATGCTTTCCGGACCGTTAACTGGTGAAGACGCAATGATTTCTGTGCCAGGTAAGGCAACGGTTTGTGCGCTGATCGCAATTTTGTCTGTCATTCCCTGACACGTATTAGGGTTGATCAAATTGATTTTCATTTTGTATTAGTCCGTTTCGCAAAAAAGTTTATGAAAATTAACCGGCTCTTTAGATTTCGATTCCAACTCCAATGACGATTTGATCACGACCAAGTGATGCTTCATCCATTGCTGAGCTTTTTCATCCTGAAAGTTGTCGAGCAGATCGATAAGTTCTGAGTGAGAGCCACAATCGCAGCTGACGCTATGTTTTGAGCCGTACGCGGCGATGACCAGTGAAGAGCGGTAACAAAGCTGTTCAACAAATTCGGCCAATACAGAATTTCCCGACTGTTTGGCTAGTTCATAGTGAAACTTAGCTGTCAGCTGAATAGATTCGGCTAAATCACCATGTTGGGTCGCTTTGTCTTCCTGAGTAACAATGGAGCGCAAATAATTAGACTGCTTTTCGTCCCAGTTACGAAGAATGTCGGTGATCAGCAGTGGCTCAAGTAAAATTCGGCTGTTCAGCACTTCTTCTGCTTCCTGCTTACTAGGGCTGTTCACGTGTGCGCCTTTATTCGGTTGAATAACCACAAATCGTTCAAGCGCTAATCGTTGCAACACTTTACGAATGCCAGTTCGGCTCACGCCAAAAGCTTCTGAGAGTTTGTCTTCTGGAAGACGCTCTCCAGGTTCAAGTTTGTGTTCAACAATCGCCTTCAATATTTGTTGATAGATCTTTTCATCGTTTGACATAGGTAATCGATCCAAATTTTTTATCCAACCCAATAAAGCAATATGTATACCACTAAACAATCTCGCATGCATCATTGTATACAATCTAAATCTAAATCTAAATCTTTGCCAATTCTAGTGTCTATAGTGATTGCCTATTCAAATTACTTGACCAAAAGGACAGGTGAGTTGAGTATATATGCACTGCTTATGGCACCAAAGATGTGCACTATGGTCAAATCTGGTGCGCTATAAGGGCGATTTCATAGGGCAAGTTTCACCAATTCGTTGTATGGCGGGGGTTTTCAGAATTGGCACGCTAATTGTATTTGTGATTGTATACAATTAGTAATGGAGATAAGCACATGAAAAAGGAATTACCTGTTAGCCCAAGGCTAAGCAACGAGGATCTAGCACCAGAGAAGGAACAGAAGTGGGGCTGGTATAGCATCTTTGCTTTTTGGATGTCAGACGTGCACAGTGTAGGGGGATATGTATTTGCAGCGAGTTTGTTTGCGCTTGGATTAAACGGTATCCAAGTTTTCATCAGTTTGCTGGCGGGTATATCAATTGTATTAGTATTTGCCAACTTGATGGGTAAACCAGGACAAAAAGCGGGCGTTCCGTTCCCTGTCGTCGCTCGTATGTCGTTTGGTGTGTTTGGTGCGAATATTCCAGCTGTGATTCGAGGCATTATTGCTGTCGTTTGGTACGGTATTCAAACTTACTTAGCATCAAGTTCGTTCATTATCTTGCTGCTGTACTTCTTCCCATCGATGGAGAGTTTAGCCAATGACTCGTTCCTGGGTTTATCTTACTTAGGTTGGGTTGGCTTTAGCTCAATGTGGGTACTGCAAGCAATCGTATTTATGTTCGGTATGGACATGATTCGTAAAGTAATTGATTGGTCTGGCCCTGCGATTTACATTGCTATGTTTGCACTTTGTGCATACATGATCAATCTGGCAGGTTGGGAGAACATCAGCTTTAACCTAGGTAAAGAAACACTGGTTGGTTCTGAAGCAATCATTCAGATGATCATCGCAACAGCATTGGTTGCAGGTTATTTTGCTGGTCCAACACTTAACTTTAGTGACTTCTCTCGTTACTGTACAAGCTACAAAGACTTGAAACTTGGTAACTTGTTAGGTCTGCCACTGAACTTTATTGTGTTTTCTTTGTTCAGTGTGGTTATTGTGTCAGCATCGATTCCAGTTTTCGGAGAGATGATTGTTGACCCGGTTGAAACAGTTAAACGCCTTGATTCTGGCTTAATCACTGTTCTTGGTGCATTGACCTTTATTTTCGCGACAGTCGGCATCAACATCGTGGCTAACTTTGTTGCACCAGCGTTTGACTTCTCGAATGTGTCACCACAGAAAATCAGCTTTAAAATGGGTGGTTTCATCGCAGCGTTTGGTTCAATCCTACTGACTCCTTGGAACCTGTTTAATAACCCAGAAGTGATTCACTACACGGTTGACGTTTTAGCCGCGATGATTGGTCCACTATACGGCATCATCATTGTTGACTACTTCATTGTGAAGAAAGGACAAATCGATGTCCCATCACTTTACACTGAATCGCCACAAGGTCAGTACTGGTACAAAAACGGCGTTAACATGAACAGTGTTTATGCGCTAGTAATCGCAAGTGTCGCTGCCATTATTGCAACCTTCTTTGTCACGGAATTAGCGAACTACGCGTTGTTTATCGGTGGTTTCGTTTCAGCAATCGTGTACAAACAGTTGATGCAAAAGAAATTGTTTTGGGTATCAAAGGCAGCTCTAGCAAAGCAACAATAAACAACTTTATGCGTGGCTTTAAATTGAATTAAATCGCCAACTTAAAGATAAAGTAAACAAGTAACTCAACAAGTGGTTGCTTGTTTACTTCAAAGGAATGAGAAGAAAGAATGGAAATCGATCAACGTATTTATTGTACCCAAGGGCCTGATTACCTACCGGCTTTAAAGCAAGGCTCACTGAATGGATTGAGTTTTGTCTTTAAAGATCTCTTTGACGTAGAGGGATATGTCACCGGAGTAGGAAACCCTAAGTGGCTAGAGACTCACAGCAAAGCTGAAAGTACTTCGCCACTCATCCTCTCGCTTTTAAATGCAGGAGCAGAGTGCAAAGGCCGAGTTCAAACGGATGAGCTAGCTTACAGCCTGAATGGTATTAATGTTCACTATGGCACGCCAGTTAATCCTTTAGCGCCTGACTGTTTACCTGGTGGTTCTTCAAGCGGTAGCGCTGTCGCGGTAGCAAAAGGTGACGTTGATTTTTCAATCGGAACAGATACTGGTGGTTCGGTTCGTGTTCCAGCGAGTTACTGCGGCCTTTTCGGCTTACGCCCAACATTGGGTCAGTTGTCACTAGAAAGCAGTTTCACACTGGCTGAAAGCTTCGATACCGCAGGTGTATTCAGCCGAGACTTATCAACGCTGGAAAACGTGTATGCATGTCTTGGCCCCGAAACTCAGGCTCAAACTGTCGCGAAAACCCTGATTTTGGATCAAAGCTTGTCAAAAACTCTGGGAAGTGAGCGCCTAGAGGAACTAAAACAGTGGGCTGACAGTGCAAATATTCAGCTTGAATACAGCAATGCTCTGCAAGACGCAGGCTATGACCTTGGCGAATTAAGCGCATTATTCCGAACCATCCAAGGTTACGAAATTATTGACCGCCACAGCGAGTGGCTTGATGAGTGGCAACATACGCTGGCACCAGCAATACAAGAACGAGTTGTTTGGGCGCGTACCATTTCGGCTCAAGATTATCGTAAAGGGAAAGAACAACAAGCGAAGTTTACCAGCTGGCTAGCTGAGCAACTTGCGGATAAGGATACGTTGTGGGTATTGCCAACCACCCCAGGAAAATCACCTAAGCTCACGACTCCAGATGCAGACTTAGCGGAATATCGCTCTGATCTTATGGGGCTAACCAGTCTCGCGGGTTTAAGTGGATTCCCTCAACTTCATATCCCAATGAATAACGTAACAAATGGACCTTGTGGTGTGTCGTTACTTGGGTCTGCTAACAGCGAATACGATCTGATTGCGACAGCGTCGTCTTTAATCAAAGGAGAGTCTTAATGGTGTTTCAAACCGCATTTACCGCCCCGCATCACAAAGCAACGGAAGTGGGAAAACAAATCTTAGAACAAGGCGGAACGGCTGCTGAAGCGATGGTCGCGGCTGCGTCAATGATTGCGGTGCAATACCCTCATATGAACAGCATTGGCGGTGACGGATTTTGGTTAATCAGTAAGCCGGGAGAAGCACCAGTTGCCATAGATGCATGCGGAGCAGCGGCATTATCCATCGACCCAGATTACTACCGCGCATTGGGCGACGAGCTGCCTGAAAAAGGTGGCGAAGCGTCTATTACCATGGCTGGCACAGTAGCAGGTTGGCAAAAAGCGCTGGAAATTGACGGTGGCAAACTGCCTTTAAGCACTCTGTTACAACCTTCTATTGACGCTGCACGAAACGGCATTGAAGTCACTCAAAGCCTTGTCGATGCGAGTGTAAAAACCTTTGAGCGCTTAAAAGATGAAGCCGAATTCAGCCGTTTGTTCCTTGATAACGGTGAAACGTTAAGACTTGGTGCAACAGTGGTCAACCCGGCGCTGGCAAAAACGCTGGAAAGATTGGCCGAGGTAGGGTTGGATGACTTTTACCGAGGTGAGATCGCAGAACTGGCAGCAAAAGAGCTTCAAGAGGTGGGAAGTCCGCTAACGATTGAAGATTTTCATCAGCATCAGGCATTGGTTACGACTCCACTAAACGTTGAGACCTCAAAAGGTCAGCTTTATAACCTAGGTGCACCGACTCAGGGGCTCGCATCGTTATTAATTTTAGCGATATACGATCGCTTAGCATCGCAAGCAAACTCAGAGCTAGATCATATTCATTTACTCGTCGAAGCGACGAAGCAAGCATTTATTATCCGCGACAAAGTCGTTACCGATGAGCGCTATTTAAGCAAGCCACTGCAGGAATACTTAGATGAAAGTGTGGTGGCAGAGTGCGCTGAGCGTATCTCATTAACCCAAGCTCAGCCATGGCCTTATCAGGCAAAACCGGGCGACACCATCTGGATGGGCGCAACCGACCAATACGGCACAATGGTGAGTTTTATTCAGAGTGTTTACTGGGAGTTTGGCTCAGGCGTTGTACTTCCATCGACCGGAATTATGTGGAACGTCAGAGGAAAAAGCTTCTCGCTAGATAGCGAACATCACAATGCTTTAGTACCTGGCAAAAAGCCGTTCCACACACTGAACCCAGCTTATGCTGAGCTTAAAGATGGCCGACGCATCGTGTACGGAACGATGGGCGGAGAAGGGCAACCGCAAACTCAGGCTTGTTTATTCAGCCGACACATTTATCAAAACATGTCTCTGCAACAAGCCGTGTCGATGCCTCGATGGCTGTTGGGCAGAACATGGGGTGATGCGACAAACAATTTACGACTTGAAGAAGACTTGTACAGCGAATACGGGCAAACATTAACGCAGATGGGCCACCAAGTGACTCAGGTTGAAAACTTGAGTGAGCTGATGGGACACGCGGGAGCAATAACCCTAGATCAGCAAGGACAGGCAGACGCAACGAGTGACCCTCGCAGCGATGGCGATATATTTTTAGGAGAGAGATAATGACAACTCAAACGCTATTTGAAACTTTGAACCCACCACAACGTTTGTTGATGGGTCCTGGCCCAATTAATGCCTATCCACGTGTGCACCAAGCCATTTCACAGGCTTTAATCGGTCAATATGATCCGGTTATGACGGGCTACATGACGCAAGTTCAGTCGCTGTATCGCGGTGTATTCGAAACACAAAACCAACAAACCATGCTGGTTGACGGTACGGCTCGTTCAGGTATCGAAGCAGTACTTGTCTCAGTGATTAAGCCGGGCGATAAAGTACTTATCCCAATTATTGGCCGTTTTGGCCACCTGTTGAGTGAAATCGCGAATCGCGTTGGCGCAAAAGTCAAAACCATTGACGTTGAATGGGGCGAAGTGTGTCCACCGGAACTGGTAGAAAAAGCGATCAAAGAATTCCAGCCAAAACTACTGGCGACGGTACAAGGTGATACTTCGACAACCATGAACCAGCCACTGGCAGAGTTCGGTGAAATCTGTAAACGTCATGGTGTGTTGTTCTACTGTGATGCAACAGCATCGATTGCTGGTAATGAACTTAAAGTCGATGAATGGAATCTTGATGCCGTTTCAGCCGGTTTACAAAAATGTCTTGGCGGTCCTTCTGGTAGTTCTCCAATTACGCTGAGCGATCAATGTGCCGAACTGATCAATCGTCGTAAACACGTAGAAGCAGGCATTCGCGCTGATCACCACACGGCGGGTGAAGAAGAGATCATTCGTTCGAACTACTTCGATTTGTCGATGATCATGGATTACTGGGGACCAGAGCGTCTTAACCACCACACAGAAGCAACCAGTATGCTTTACGCGGCGCGTGAATGTGCGCGTATCTACCTTGAAGAAGGCGCGGATAACGTGATTGCTCGCCACAAACAAGCGGGTGATGCGATGGCATGCGGCCTAAGAGCAATGGGCTTAGAGCTGTTTGGTAACCAGAAGTACAAAATGAACAACGTTGTGGGTGTCTACATTCCTAAAGAAGTGGACGGCAACAAAGTACGTCAGGAACTGCTTAACAGCTTTGGTATTGAGATTGGCACGTCATTTGGTCCATTGGATGGAAAAATCTGGCGCATCGGCACAATGGGCTACAACGCACGTCAAGAAGCGGTATTAACCACGCTTGCTGCGCTGGAAGCCATCCTTATCCGTAATAAAGCCAAAATCATTCCGGGACAAGCAGTCATTGCTGCGATGGAAAAATATGTTTAATGCCATTAAGAGGGTGAATCAAGGATGAGTAAATTGGATGCCCAACGCATTATGGAACGTGCTGACCACTTGGCTACGTTTACCTCGATGCAAGATGGATTAAAACGTACCTACTTATCGCCGGAACATAAGCAGGCGCACCATCAACTCGGCGAATGGATGCAACAAGCCGGGCTTGAAACATGGCAGGACAGTGTTGGGAACCAATGGGGAAGGAAGGTATCTTCCAACCCTACCATGCCAACGCTAATTATCGGCTCTCACAGTGATACTGTTGCGGATGCGGGTAAATATGACGGAAACCTGGGGATACTGGTTGGTATTTCCTCGTTGGAGCAGCTCAAGAATGTTGATTTACCATTCCATGTCGACGTTGTCGCGTTTGCCGATGAAGAGGGCACCCGCTTTAACAGTACATTGATTGGTTCGAGCGCAGTTGCGGGTGTATTTGACCAAAAGTGGCTATCCCTGAAAGATAGCGATGACGTGACAATGTCACAGGCTATGGTTGAGTTTGGTCTGTCTCCGGAAGAGGTGGGCAAGGATAGCCGTTCGTCAGATGACGTGATGGCTTATCTGGAAGTGCACATTGAACAAGGCCCCGTGCTTGAAGCTCAAAATCAGCCAGTTGGTGTTGTGACGGGTATTGCCGGCGCAAAACGTTTTCAGTTTCAGGTGAAAGGCTTAGCAGGACACGCAGGTACAGTTCCGATGGGCATGCGCATGGATGCGTTGTGCGCTGTAGCTGAGATGATTTCGACGATAGAAAACTATGCGACCGAACAGAGCAAAACTGAAAACAAAGTTGTAGCGACAGTCGGTAAATGTGAGGTTTCGCCAGGTTCAGTCAACGTTATTCCAGGTGAGGTTAACTTTACTGTGGATATCCGCAGCTTGAATCAGGAGCAACTGGAGCGCTCGTGTGACGACTTGCTAACGGCACTTAACGCGATTGCAAAGCGTCGTGAAGTCAGTTTCTCCAATCGATTGCTCTATCAGGCGAGCGCGGTACCTTGTAATGACGCTTTACAAAGTCAGTGGGGCGAGATTGTTTCTCGAGTAACCGAATCTGAACCTGTATTTTTACCAAGTGGCGCAGGGCACGATGCGCTTGCGATGATCCATCTAACTGAAGTTGCAATGCTATTTGTTCGCTGTGATAAGGGCATTAGCCACAATCCGTTGGAAAGTGTTCAAGAGGATGACGTGGCAGTTGCTTTGCAGTGTTTAACACAAATGATTCTAGCCCAGCAGGAGCGCAAAACGGATGGAAACTAAACAACCACTGACGCATTCCGTTGTGCTGGGAATCGCAGGAAACTCGCCGGGTTATCTGGCACAGACCGGAGAGATCTCTGCGTTCAGCGAGCAACAAAAAAAGGAACATCAGGAAGCACAGCGCCCACGAGCGCTGTTTCCTATGTTTGTTCGTGAGCTTAGCGACTCTTATCTCGGGCAGATGCCTTTCAGCTCATCTAAATTGGTGCTGCCTGAAGAGCAAGATGCCAAGGTTCAGATGGAGCCTGAGGTTGCGATTAAATGCAGCGTTACCTATACAGAGCAAGGCCAGATTGTCGCTCTTACTCCTTTTGCGCTGACGTTAATCAATGATGCAACCTACCGCAATAAAACGGTATCTAAGCTAGCTGAGAAGAAAAACTGGGGCGCATTTAGTAAGGGTATTGCCGAACTAGATCTTCCTGTTGACTCATTTTCTGAGCAGACACCGCTTGATCATCTCAGATTGTGCGGCTTTCATAGCCGGAATGGGCAATGGCACTTGTGCAGCCAAGACGTGTCGGTAACAGAATACAATGTCTTCTATCAATCGTTAACCGACTGGTTAGTAGAGACAATTAACCACCAAGCCGATGACGGTGCTATGCATAATACGCACAGCTTGTTCATTGAGGCGAATCAACCAAGTGAAATTACTATTGCGATTGGCGCACCGTGTTACACATCTTATGGAGAAGACCATCAGTTGCTTGATGGTGACCGGGTATTTGTTTGTGTATACGATGACAGAGAGCACCAGTTAAGTGATATTGAGGCCATGATAGACTGTCCACAAGATCAGTGGGTAACCGCTTCGAGTATGATGTGGTTAGAGCAAACGGTTTATAAAATAAAATAATTAGCAAGGTAACAAAGAACAATGAAAACACAACGAGATCTGGCCAGTGCATTCTTCCGCATAGGCTTGTTTGGATTTGGTGGCGGCCCCACGATGATCCCTTTGGTTCATAAAGAAGTGGTCGACAATTATAAGTGGATGAGTGACGACGAGTTTGCCAACGTACTCGCCATCGGCAACACGCTACCTGGCCCAATTGCGACTAAAATGGCGGGTTATATTGGCTATAAAGTAGGTGGGAAGATCGGATGTATCAATGCAGTGATCATGACGATTATTCCACTGATTATCGTCATGATTGCGGGATTAGGTTTATTGAATGAATACCGTGATAAGCCTTGGGTTGCAGGTATGGCTCAAGGGGTATTGCCGGTAGTTTCCTGGATGATGGCCAAGCTTACCTATGACTTCTTACTAAAGGGGTACAAATCACTTGGCGCAATTGCGACGGGTATTGGTATTGCGCTTTCTATTTTGTTTATTGTGGTATTGGGTGTACACCCGGGTCTGGTTGTCGCAGCAGTACTTCTTGCCGTATTGGTGAAACCTGACCCAAAGCCTAGTACGGCTGAGCAAAGTCTAAAACCAGAAAATAAAAAGGGATAAGCATGCAACTTTATATCGATATCTTCTTAGCATTTTTTATTCCTAACATCGTCGGTTATGGCGGTGGTCCTGCAATCATTCCTTTGATTGAAGCCCAAGTTGTTGGCCAGTATGGTTGGATGAATGCCAGCCAGTTCGCCGAAGTACTGGCATTAGGCAACGCGCTACCAAGTCCGATTGCGACGAAAATGGCGGGTTACATCGGCTATGAAGTCGGTGGAACGCTTGGCGCGTTTATCGCCGTGTTCGCGACGGTAGCGCCTACCATTATCATCATGGTGCTTGCGATGAGTGTGCTGTACAAATACCGTAACTCGCCAAAAGTAAAAGCGTTAGGCGCGTGGGTTTTACCTATCATTTTCACGTTGATGTTATTGCTGAGCTACAAACTGATCATGTCTGGTGGCGAAGCGGGTTGGGGACATTTTGCCTTCCTATTTGTCGTCGCAGGTCTGTGTCTGGAAAAATTCAAAGTGCACCCAACTTATGTAATTTGCGCAAGTTTAGCCTACGGCGCATTCTTGCTGTAGTTTCCACGTCTTTAAACAGACGGTGTAAGCCTTTAACTGGGCCGATACAAAATGTATCGGCCTCGTTTTTAAGCTTCAGCCCTGGAGCTTCTCGCGTTGTTATTATTTTTAACGCATCCTTAATTCTTACCTTCAAACTCACTTCATCAGCAATCAGACCAGCTTTTTCACCACTCCTACTCCTTTCTAACAAAATCGATACCTCCCTTTGCTTTACAACTTTTCACAACTATCTGTCGCCTTACTGTTACAGACGTGTAACTTTGCCGTTTAAAAAATCGAGATTTGCATCACTAAATATTGGCGAAATCTGCTCAATTTAGCTGTGCTCACAGCCCAATTTATCGAGGTGTAATTATATAAAAACAAGTTAAAACAACATTGTGCACTATGTGCACCTAAAGTTGAGTTGCGGTTGTGGATATAACCGCTCTGGATGTACGTTTCAGTAACAAAATAAAAACATTTATACAGCCTGACTCCTTCAGAACGCGAATGAGTAGGCCTTTCCCTAGCGATCTATGTGATCAAATAGGGTTCCCATAACTTGAACGTACCTGGAGAATTCAAAGTGACAGTATCCACTTCCCCGAAAACGGTCTCGACTGCCCATTATGATTCAGAAGTCATGATTATTGGGGCTGGTCCAGTCGGTTTAATGATTGCAAACTATCTCGGCGCCCAAGGCATTAACGTCACTGTGATTGAACAACTGCCGACACTAATCGATTACCCTCGCGCTATTGGTATTGATGACGAGAGTTTAAGAACGTTTCAGGCTGTAGGGTTAGCTTCAGAAGTTGTGCCTTACACCACGCCATATCATGCCATGCGCTTCCTAACCCCTAAAGGCCGTTGTTTCGCAGATATTCAACCGAATACCAACGAGTTTGGTTGGTCGAGAAGAAACGCTTTTATTCAGCCAAAGGCCGATCGCGCGCTATATGATGGATTAGACCGCTTCTCGAATGTCAAAGTGCTGTTCTCACGTGAACTGGTTAACTTTGGCCAAGATAACGAACAAACCTGGGCTAACTTCACAAACGAGAAGTGTGAAGAAGAGCGAATTTCAGCAAAATATATGATTGCGTGTGATGGCGGTAATAGCTTTGTCCGTCGTAATTTGAATATCTCGTTTGATGGTGAAACCGCACCAAACCAATGGATCGTAATGGATCTGGAAAACGATCCAATTGGTACCCCTAACATTTACTTATGTTGCGACGCTGAACGCCCATATGTATCAGCGGCTCTACCACAAGGTATTCGTCGATTTGAGTTTATGGTCATGCCGGGTGAAACCGAAGAGGAACTCAGCAAGCCAGAAAATATGGATCGTCTGTTGAGCAAAGTGCTGCCTTCAACGGAAAATATCAAATTTATCCGCCAACGTGTTTATACCCACAATGCCCGTCTTGCTGGTAAGTTCCGCGAAGGTCGAATCCTGCTTGCAGGCGATGCGGCGCACATTATGCCAGTTTGGCAAGGACAGGGTTACAACTCCGGTATGCGCGATGCGAATAATCTGGCGTGGAAACTCTCTTTAGTGGTTAAAGGGATGGCGGATCCAAGCCTGTTAGACACGTATCAACAAGAACGTCGTGACCATGCGAAAGCGATGATCGATCTGTCAGTTTTAGCTGGTAAGGTACTGGCACCACCTAAAAAATGGCAGGCAACGTTGCGTGACGGCGTATCTTGGTTGTTGAACTATGTACCGCCTGTTAAGCGTTACTTTGTTGAAATGCGCTTTAAACCAATGCCTAAATATCATCAAGGCGTTCTTGTTGAACCTAAACCTGCGCTCAAAGACTCTCCGGTGGGCAAACTGTTTATTCAGCCTATGGTGCGAGTGGGTAATGAGATCAGCAAACTTGATGATGTTATCGGTCAAAACTTCGCAGTAATCGCATGGGGCACCGATCCCATGCAGGGGTTGAGTGAAGCTGAAATTCAGCATTGGCAGCAACTCGGTACCAAGTTTATTCAAGTGGTTCCGTCAGTACAGCTCAAGTCACAGATTCAGACGCATCCTGATGTGCTGTGTGTTGGTGATGAAACCCACGCACTAAAAGATTGGTTTGGTCGTTACCCAGCATCAGTAGCCATTATCCGACCTGACCGATTCGTTGCAAGTATCGCTATTCCACAGTCGATCAACACCATTTGCCAACAAGTACGTAAGGCACTGAGCGCCACAACTAAGCACAGCGACGCGGCTCCTAAACTTGATACCAATGACAAAAAGGTAGCTTGATATGAGTAAAGCCTATTTGCACTGCTTGTCGCATACACCATTAGTCGGTCATTTTGATCCCCCTCAGGAGGTTATCAATGAAGTTAACAGCGTTATCGCTGACGCCAAAAAGCGCATTGATGAATTTGACCCAGAGTTGGTGATCCTGTTTTCACCTGATCATTACAACGGATTTTTCTACGATGTTATGCCGTCGTTTTGTATCGGAATGGCCGCTCATGCGATTGGTGATTTTGGCACTTTAGCTGGCCCGTTAAACGTCCCCCAAGAGCTTGCTGAAGAGTGCGCACAATACGTGCTGGCTAAAGGGGTGGACGCAGCGGTTTCTTACAACATGCAAGTAGACCACGGTTTTGCTCAACCTCTCGAGTTTCTGTTAGGCAGTCTGGATCGCGTTCCGGTTATCCCGGTGTTTATCAACGGTGTTGCGCCCCCAATGCCCGGTTTTCAGCGAGCCCGCTTACTGGGTGAAGCAATCGGTGAATACGCCAAGAGCTTAAACAAACGCGTGTTATTTCTGGCTTCCGGCGGTTTATCACACCAGCCGCCAGTACCTGAGCTAGCCACTGCCAACGAGCATATCGCAGACCGATTAAAAGGCAGCGGTCGATGTCTTCCTGAAGATGAACGTATCGCCCGCACCCAAAGAGTGATCAACGCAGCGGTTGAATTTACCTATGACCAAAACACGTTACACCCACTAAATCCGGAATGGGATCGCGCCTTTATGCATGATCTGGCCAACGGGCAAATAAGCAAGCTGGATGCAATGAACAATCAGGACCTGTCAGATATTGCCGGAAAGTCCACTCATGAAGTGAAAACCTGGGTGGCGGCATGCGCGGCGCTATCTGCTTACGGACCTTACAAACCCGAAGGTTGCTATTACCGCGAGATACCAGAGTGGATCGCTGGATTTGGCTCTATGAGTGCAACCACGACAAAGAACACAAAAACTAAAGCTGTAAACGAGGAGTATAGGAATGTCTAAACTAATTTTTACTGAACAAGAGACAAGCAAATTTGTTCAAATTGAGGAAGGAGACCTCAACCTCAAACTGCATTACAACGATTGCGGTGAAGGGAGTGAAGTCGTAGTGATGCTACACGGTTCAGGACCGGGTGCTACGGGCTGGGCTAACTTTAACCGTAATATTGAGCCTTTAGTCAATGCTGGTTATCGCGTCATCCTTCTTGATTGTCCGGGTTGGGGAAAGAGTGACTCAATAGTCTCTACTCAATCTCGTTCCGACCTAAACGCAACCGCATTAAAAGGTGTGTTAGACGCGTTGGATATTGAGCGCGCGCATTTAATCGGTAACTCCATGGGTGGGCACTCGGCTGTCGCATTCACTCTTTCCTACCCAGAACGCGTAGGTAAATTGATTCTGATGGGTGGCGGCACTGGCGGTGCGAGCTTGTTCACACCAATGCCGGCAGAAGGTATTAAGCGTCTAAATCAACTTTACCGCGAGCCAACTATCGAAAACCTAAAAGCGATGATGGATATCTTCGTCTTCGATACCAGCGATCTTACCGAAGAGTTGTTCCAGACTCGTTTGAATAACATTCTTGCTCGTCAGGATCACCTCGACAATTTTGTGAAAAGTCTGGAAGCCAATCCAAAACAATTCCCGGATTTCTCTGCGCGATTAGGCGAGATCAAAGCCGATACATTGGTCATTTGGGGTCGCCAGGACCGCTTTGTTCCGTTTGATACCAGCTTACGTTTGATGGCAGGCATTCCACAGGCTCAACTGCACGTTTTCAACCAGTGTGGTCACTGGGTGCAGTGGGAACATGCTGACACATTCAACCGTTTGGTTGTCGACTTCATTCAGCATTAAGGAGAGAACCATGTCTGACAAGATAGAACAACTGGCACAGAGACTGCGTGAAGCAGAGCTGCATAACCTGCCAATCTCACCACTGCGTGACGAGTTCGAAGGCGCCGGTGTACAGCAAGCCTACGCTATCCAACGTATGAATGTGTCCGTAGCGGTCGAGCAAGGTCGTCGTATCGTTGGGCGCAAAATTGGTCTGACTAACCCTAAAGTTCAGGCGCAGTTAGGCGTTGAACAACCTGACTTTGGCACGCTCTTCGCTGATATGTGTGTCGGCGACAATGAAGTAGTGCCCTATGAAGCGGTCATGCAGCCGAAAATTGAAGCGGAAATCGCACTGATTTTGGCGAAAGACTTACCGCAAAGTGACCCGACTATAGGCGAAGTAATGGATGCGATTGGCTGGGTTGTACCCGCTTTAGAAATCGTCGGTAGCCGCATTCGCGACTGGGATATTAAGTTTGTTGATACCGTAGCAGACAATGCTTCCAGCGGTTTATATGTACTTGGCGGGCCTGCTCGAACAGTAGACGGCTTAGATTTTCGTGGCGCAACCATGACGATGTCACGCAACAACGAAGTCGTATCCCAAGGTGATGGTTCGGAATGTCTTGGTAACCCATTAAATGCAGCAGTTTGGCTGGCTCGTACCATGAGCGCATTCGGCGAGCCATTGCGTGCTGGCGATGTTGTATTAACAGGCGCATTAGGTCCGATGGCAGCGGTGCAGCCAGGCGACAGATTCGATGCCGAAATAACAGGAGTTGGTCGTGTGTCAGTCTCCTTTACAGAACAAGAGGAGAGTGAAAAATGAAAACCATGAAGGTAGCGATTATTGGCTCAGGCAATATCGGCACTGACTTAATGATAAAAGTGCTGCGCAATAGCCAACATTTGACCATGAGTGTCATGGTTGGGATTGACCCAGAATCGGATGGCCTGGCCAGAGCACGTCGAATGGGGGTTACCACTACGCATGAAGGTGTGGAAGGTTTGATTAAATTGCCAGAGTTTAATGACATCGATATCGTTTTTGATGCGACGTCGGCTAACGCGCACATCAGTAATGATGCCCTTCTGCGTGAGGCAAAACCAGGCATTAAGCTGATTGACTTAACTCCGGCAGCGATTGGTCCTTATTGCGTTCCAGTCGTGAATCTGGAGCAAAACCTTGCGAAGAATAACGTCAATATGGTCACTTGTGGCGGTCAGGCAACGATTCCTGTTGTTGCGGCTGTAGCGCAAGTAGCCACCGTGCATTATGCAGAGATTATTGCGTCGATCAGCAGTAAATCGGCAGGACCAGGTACTCGCGCGAATATCGACGAGTTTACCGAAACCACTTCTAAAGCCATTGAAACGGTAGGCGGCGCGAAGAAAGGTAAGGCGATCATCATTCTGAATCCGGCAGAGCCACCTCTGATGATGCGTGACACTGTCCACGTACTATGCGACAGCAAAGATGAAGACAAAGTCCGCGCATCAATCGAAGAAATGGTCAGCGCGGTTCAAAGCTACGTGCCGGGTTACCGTTTAAAACAAGCGGTGCAGTTTGAATCGATTGGCGAAGACAAACCAGTTACGCTTCCGGGCTACGGTGAGTTCAGTGGGCTCAAAGTGTCTGCCTTTATTGAAGTCGAAGGGGCTGCCCATTACCTCCCTGCTTATGCTGGCAACCTCGATATTATGACTTGTGCAGCTATGGCGACCGCAGAACGTATCGCTCAATCTTGTCTGAACCAATAAGGAAGACCCTCATGAATGAACAAAAACTGTATATCTCAGATGTGACATTGCGTGATGGTTGCCATGCGGTTCGTCACCAGTACTCCATTGAGCAAGTTAAGTCGATAGCGCGTGCGCTTGATAATGCCAAAGTTGACTCAATCGAAGTTGCTCACGGTGACGGCTTGCAAGGCTCTAGTTTCAACTATGGCTTTGGCGCTCATACCGATCTCGAGTGGATTGAGGCGGTAGCGGAAGAACTGAGCCACGCTAAAGTCGCGACCTTGTTATTGCCGGGAATTGGTAGTGTTCACGACCTCGATAACGCTTATAACGCAGGTGCGCGAATCGTACGTGTTGCAACACACTGTACCGAAGCCGATGTTTCCCGTCAGCACATTGAGCATGCACGTAAGCTAGGTATGGATACCGTTGGCTTTTTAATGATGAGCCACATGACAACGCCACAGAACTTAGCACTGGAAGCGAAAAAAATGGAAAGCTACGGTGCTACCTGTATTTACGTGGTGGACTCAGGTGGTGCGATGACCATGCAGGACATTCGTGATCGTTTCCGCGCTCTGAAAGAAGTGTTGGACCCGCAAACTGAAACGGGTATTCACGCTCATCACAATTTGAGCTTGGGTGTCGCCAACAGTTTGGTGGCGGTTGAAGAAGGCTGTAACCGTATCGATGCGAGTTTATCAGGTATGGGAGCCGGGGCAGGTAATGCGCCACTAGAAGCCTTTATTGCTGCGGCAGACAAACTTGGCTGGAATCATGGCACCGATTTATACGCATTGATGGACGCTGCAGATGACATTGTGCGACCACTGCAAGAGCGCCCGGTTCGTGTAGACCGTGAAACGCTTGCACTTGGCTATGCCGGTGTTTACTCGAGTTTCTTACGTCATGCTGAGCGTGCAGCAGAACGTTACGGTTTAAATACCGTAGATATTCTGGTTGAGCTTGGTAAGCGACGCATGGTCGGTGGTCAAGAGGATATGATCGTCGATGTCGCGCTTGATTTGCTGAAAAACCGATAGTCGTTCTCTCTGTAAAAACACTCATTAAATAATAAATATTAAGAGCCGGTATCCCAAGCCGATACTGGCCATCCCTACATGGAGTGAGGAATATGTCTAATCCAATACGTGAAGCAGAGTTGAAACAGAAAAAGCGTGAAAGCCGCCGAGCGGTCATTTCAAGTTATCTTGGTTCAACCGTCGAATACTATGACTTTCTGTTATACGGAAGTGCAGCAAGTCTGGTGTTTCCTGCATTATTCTTTAGTGACTTAGACCCAGGTCTGGGAATCATTCTGTCGTTTCTTACCTTAGCAACCGGCTATATTGCGAGGCCAATAGGCGGCCTGCTTTTTGGCCACTTCGGCGACAAATATGGCCGAAAACAGATCTTATTTATTACCCTGATGGTAATGGGAATCGTGTCGATATTGATCGGTTTGTTACCGACTTACCAAACCATTGGTATCGCAGCGCCAATCGCGCTTCTTTTATTGAGAATTTTGCAGGGTCTTGCCGTTGGTGGGGAATGGGCTGGTGCAACCCTGATGGCAATGGAGCACTCGGGTAAAAAGTCCAAAGGCTTGGGCGCAAGTATTGCCGTTTCAGGCGGGCCTTCTGGCGCTGTACTTGCGACTCTGGTTTTGGGCGGATTTTCGTTAATGCCAGAAGAGCAGTTTATGAGCTGGGGCTGGCGTATACCGTTTCTGTTGTCTGCGTTACTGGTTGTGATTGGCTTGTATCTACGTCACAGGGTCACAGAATCGCCTGACTTTGAACAGGCGAAAGCCAAAGAAGCACAACAATCTGAATCCGCCAGCGTGCCAATTGTTGAGCTGTTTCGTAGTTCATCTAAAGAGATTGGCTTAGGCACCTTATCTGGTATTGCGCCACTTTTTATTCAATCCCTTTTAGCGACCTTCGCTCTTACTTACGCGGTGTCCATTGGTCACAGTCGCAGCGATGCATTATTAATGCTGACAATTGCTAATACGCTACATATATTCACCATTCCTCTGATGGCCGCTATTTCCGATCGATATGGCCGTCGTCCAGTTATGCTGACTGGTGTCGTACTGGGTATGATTTTGATTTGGCCAATGTTCGAATTAATCAGTCACGAAAATCCGTGGATGATGTTATTGGGCTTTATCATCGGTAACCCGATCATCCAAGCCGTCATGTACGGACCTATGGGCGCTTTTATCAGCGAGAAGTTTACTACTCGTACTCGTTACACCGGGTTGTCGTTAACTTATCAATTAACTTCACTGATCGGTGCTGGATTTACGCCAATTATCGCTCAGGCATTACTTGAGCAGGCCGGTGGTGGAACAAATACACACTACATTGCGATGTTGTTTTGTGTGTTGTGTGCAGTAACGGGTATTGGTGTTTACTTGTCCAAAGAAACCGCTGCCGTTAAACAAGAGACAGTATCGCTTCACGCAAAGGCGAAACAAGCGATATAAACCATCTCTCAGTCATTTGAGTACTTAAAAACCAGTCTTGCGACTGGTTTTTTATTACTGTACAGGATACCCAAAGCGGATAGTATTTTCTGAAACACCTGATTCAATTTGGTTAGCAACATCTTGTAAATCAGCCAAATAGTTTTCTGCGGCTTTATCCAAAGACATGGCTTTAGCAATGTAAACCAGGTTCAGACAGCCAAGTAAGCGGTCCTCGTCATGGATTGGAACGGCGATAGCCGCAATTTTATTCTCTTGCTGCCAGCTCTGGTTATTCTCGCCATAGCCTTTTTCTCTGATGTGTTGCAGTATCTTGTCTAATTCTTGTGGTTCTCTGGCCAGCTGATACTCGGGTTCATCTCGCTCAGCGAGAATGGTCAGGATATTGCTCCGTTCGTTTTGCGGACAAAAGGCGAGATAGGTCAGTCCACATGCAGTTTGTAAGATAGGTAAGCGGCGTCCTACCATCGCGCGGTGAAATGATAAACGGCTGTAACGGTGGGTCGTTTCGCGGACTACCATCGCATCGACATCTAAAGTTGTGATGTCGGTAGGCCAGACCACTTTTTCTAACAAACCTCCAAGTAAAGGAGCGGCTACTGCAGAGATCCACTGTTCATCTCGAAACCCTTCACTTAACTCTCGTACTTTCATGGTCAAGCGAAAGCTATTGTCAGAATCACTGTAACGTACATAACCCTCACTTCTGAGGGTTTCAAGTATACGTTTGACCGTTGTCCGGTGAATACCACTTAACTCTGATAACTGACGCACACTCGCACCACCATCAAGGCGATTAAGTATATTGAGTAAATACAGCCCGCGGGTTAAACCCTGTACAGTTTTGTAATTCGATGATTGATCTTGGCTCATGGAAGAACGCAGCTTGTTTGACGTTGCGGTATAGAATAAACGATTTCACTGGATAATACGTTGCGCTACGTGGTGTTAATTCCTCTACGCGTTACTTATTCTCCAAACTTGAGCCCTTTAAGCTCAAACATTTCGGAAGACTCCAGCAAGGTAACAACGGTATGGGCTTCCCAGAGTTTAATGGTATCTAAATCAACATCGAGGTTTCTTTCCCATATACTTGCGATGGCTATTCGATCGTGTTTACCTGTGCCGAATGTAATACCAATTCGACCATAACTTGAATGGGTTTTGACTTCAGCTATCTGTAAAGGATGGGTGTGACTTGTGAGTACGGTTGTCATGCAGGATTCCCTGAAAGAGTCACTCAACGATACCTGATACCAGCGTAAAGTAATAAATCAGGAAGTCATTGGCGGATATCAAGTTTAAGAAATACGAATTGTGTTGTTAACCATGGTGTTAAACACAATTTAATTATTGCATTGGCTCAGGTTAGTATGGGTTCTAAAACTGTATAAAGGATTAATCGTTATGTCTAAACAAGTGGTGATTTTGCTTCATGGTGTCGGAAGCAATGGTAAAGATTTAAGTGCGCTGGGTGATTTCTGGAAGCCTGTACTGCCGGATACGGTATTTTTGTCTCCTGACGCGCCGTTTCATTTTGATCAGGGTGGTGAAGGGTTTCAATGGTTTAGCCTGATTGGAGTGACGGCTGAAAATCGCCCGCAACGAATTTATCAAGCCAGAGAAAGTTTTGATGAGACGATTAACCAGATTTTTTCAGAGCAAGGCATTGATCCGGACAGAGACAAGATTGTGTTTGTTGGCTTTTCGCAGGGTTCGATTATGTCTTTAGATGCGTTAGTGCGTAGTCGCTATCCGCTGGTGGGAGTTGTCGCGTTCTCAGGGCGTCTATCTTCTCCTCAACCTTATGAAAAAAATTGCGAGACACCCGTGTTTCTTGTGCACGGAAAAAGTGATCCTGTTATTCCATGGTCAGAAAGTGAAAAAGCGAAAGAGCAATTGACGGACTTAGGTTTTACCGTGGAAGCTCGTTATGAAGATCACACACAACATACGATTTCCCCAGAGGGGGCGATGGCTGCAGCGGAATTTATTAAGAAGTGTTTTAGCGAATAACCCGTCAATTCCCAGATAACATAAGCACTTTTACTGCTTTAGTAAAAGTGCTTAAGGGTAGGATAGTCAGACTGACTTAAGCCCGCTCTAATATTCTGATTGATACGCTTGCTGCTGAGGTACGGTTATCGACGTCGAGCTTCTTATAAACCTGTTCGAGGTGCTTGTTAACTGTTCGAGGGCTCATTTCTAAAATTTGGGCAATCTCCCAGTTTGTCTTTCCAAATGAAAGCCAGTAGAGCACTTGTGATTCTCTTCTGGTTAAACCCAGATGGGTTTGAAGATCTTTCTCTGAACCGTTTTGCTTGGGCGTCGAAATACGCACTAGCGAGTGAATACGGTTGTAATCGCCCGCGTAACTGGCTTCTAGCGGAGGAGAAAACTGTTTTAAGGTGAGTGGGGTATCTGCCGGGGACTGCATCAACCAAATGGCGATATCTTGTTGGATTTTTTGCCATGTTTCAGAAAAGTCGTCACCCAGTGAAGAAAGTAACTCTTGAGCATGAGGCGTCGCCCATTCCAGATTACCGTTACTAGAGACACAAAAAATATATTGCCCCGCGTAATCTAAAGCCGCTTGTGCCGATTTTGCCAGACGGGCAGATTGGCTATGGACTTTGATTCGGGCGAGCACTTCATCAGGAACGACGGGTTTGGTGATGTAATCGGTGCCGCCGGATTCAAAACCACGCATGACATGTTTCGAGTCATTTAAGCCAGTCATAAAGATAATGGGTGTTGAAGGCAAAAGCTCTTTCAGCCGAATACAGGTATCAAACCCGTCCATCTCAGGCATGATGGCATCAAGCAAGATCACGTCGGGCTGCACTTTCTCAACAATAGTGAGAGCCTGAACGCCATTGAGCGCGACGAGTACCGTAAGCCCAGCCTGATTCAACGTGGCGTTTAACATGCTGAGAGATTCAGGTGAGTCATCCACGACCAACACTGTGATGTTATTGCTTGTTATAATGCTCATTAATCATTCCATTTATTTGCAAGATAATATTGTTGAAGTTACATTCCTGCAGGTGTTGTTTCAGCTTCTCAACCCAATCGCCACTTCCAGCTAAACCCTGTTCGATTTTCTCTAGTTCGCCGCTCACTCCAGACAAAAAACCAATTTCTGCGTATTCACGTAGCTTAACCAATTGCTCATAAGTCGGGATCGTTTGGTGCGGAACGTGAACGGTCTCGGTTTTGAGGTCTGATGCTTGATTACTGGTTTCATCATAAAGCCAATCAATGTCGAGTAAGCGATTAAGCTTGGCAAGCAACATAGGCACAGAAACGGGCTTGGTTAAATAGTCATTATGGTAGCGTTGGAGTTGGTTATTGGTTTCTAGTTCTTGAATGTTAGCGGATAACATCAGGATGGGTTGGCGGAAGTCTTCCTTGCGCAATTGGATCGCCAGTTGCCAGCCATTTACTTGTGGCATAAAAATATCCAGCATAAACAGATCGACATGATGCTGTTTTACTAGCTTGAGAGCTTGTGGCGCATTCTCTGCCAACAAAACATTAAAGCCCAGAGGCGTCAGAATTCGAGACATCAATTGACGTTGATCTTCGATATCGTCAACGATCATGATCGTTTTTCGGTCCCCGTTGTATCCAATCACGGCATCGCTTAATAGCTCCGGTTCAGGACGTCCATCTTTTACTTCTGGAAGCATCAGCTTTAATACGAATGCACTGCCGTAGTCGACTTTACTGGTGCAGGAAATTTCGCCGCCCATGATCTCTGCTAAAGCATTCGAAATGGTTAACCCCAGACCGGAGCCATGAATCGCTTCGGTCTTTTGGTTTTTAATCCGTTCGAATGGTTTAAATATCAGCCCCAAATCTTGTTCGGATAAACCAATGCCTGTGTCTTGCACCGTAAAATGCACCACCTGATTGCGATAGCTCACTTTAAAAATGATGGTACCTGTTTCGGTATATTTGATCGCGTTGCCCAGAAGATTGATGAGTATCTGGCGTAAGCGTTGTTTGTCTGTTGCAACAAACGTCGGTAAGTAACCGGAGGTTTCAAATTCAAACTCCAGCCCTTTACGTTTTGCTTGCATGGAAAACATATCGACGAGCTGTTCTAGCAGTGCGGTGAGGCTAAATTCATCTCGGTGAAGTTCTAAGCGTCCCGCTTCAATTTTTGAAATCTCTAACAAGCCTTCGATCATGTCCGACAGGTGTTTGCCATTACGCTTTAAAACCTCAGCATACTGTCTCGTTTGTTTGTCCAACTTGTTGTCTGAACTCAATAATTGCGCATAGCCAAGCAGAATGTTTAACGGAGTTCGCAGCTCGTGACTCAGGCTCGCGAGGTATCGGCTTTTGGCGTTATTCGCCGTTTCTGCTGAACGCTTTGCTTGCTGTAATGCCTGAGAAGTTTTGTGGTGCGCGTTCACTTCTTTAGTCAGCAGCGCGGTATGCGATTTTAACTCTTTGACTGCCGTTCGGTTACTCGTGCGAGCTAGAACGAACAACCAACTGATGATGCCAATTGGGATAAGCAGAAGAGCAAACGCATTAATTAATCCATTTGAAATGGAATCCATATGCACTTGTTCTAGTTGGGGGATTTGAGAATATGCCAGTGCCAGAATACTTCCCATCGCTAAGCTTACTGTCAGCATCACAATGACGAAGTGCGCAATTGTGGATGAAAGCCGATTAACCCAGGTTGAGGAAAAGTAGGGCGACAGTATCTGTTTTAATTGTGCGCTAAAGGTTGCATCAGGACGGCAGTTATCATGACAGCGGACATCCAACGAGCAACATAGTGAACAGATGTGACCCCCATACGCTGGGCAGAGTGCCATATCTTCATGCTCAAAGGTGTGTTCACAGACTGAGCATTGGTGCTCCTCATCGTTACTGGATACGATGACATCATTGCGGACCAAGTAATAACGGCTTTTGGTGAGCAATGCGATGATCGGTACGGTCAGAAACGGCAACGCAAAAGCGATGTATGAGGCAAAGGCTCTGGCTACTTCTCCGTAAAAATCCAGATGTGCTGTAATGCCGATAACGGAGGCTATTAGCATGGACCCCACACCGACTGGATTAATGTCGTAGAGTTTAGAACGCTTGAATTCGATGGTTTTTGGACTCAACCCCAAAGGTTTATTGATCACCAAATCTGCGACAATGGACCCTATCCAGGCCAGTACCAGCACGGAGTAGACTTGTAAGGTCTGTTCGATAAGCTGATACACGCCAAGCTCCATCAGAAGTAGGGCAATTAATACGTTGAATACCATCCAAACCACCCGACCGGGATGGTGGTGAGTTAGGCGTGAAAAGAAGTTTGACCAAGCTAGTGAGCCAGCGTAGGCATTTGCCACATTGATTTTTAACTGGGAAATGATCACAAACAGGCCCGCAGCCAGTAAAGCCAGTTGCGTGTTGTCCGAGGTATAACTGAACACAGTAAAATACATGTGTGCAGGATCGCCGGCAAGATTCGGCAGCACGCCGTGACTGATGGCTAACCAGGCTAAAAAGCTGCCTAACACAAGCTTCATCGAACCGAAGATCATCCAACCGGGGCCACCTAACAGCATGGCGCTCCACCATTTCAGTTTTCCGCAACGCTCTTTGGCAGGAAGGAAACGTAGAAAATCGACTTGCTCGCCGATTTGAGCCACAACCGCAAGCAATACTGCTGAAGCAGAGCCAAAAAGTAGCCAGTTGAAGTCAGGACCAACATCGTTTACGCCTGTGTAACTCAGCCATTCATCAATCTTGGCGTCTTCATGAGTAAAAACGTAGATCAACGGTATGATTTGTAGCATCAGCCAAATAGGTTGAGACCACATTTGAAAGCGCCCGATATTGGTAATCCCAAGTACGACAAGGGGAATAACGAGGACGGAGCTGATCACGTAAGCGATAGCCAAAGGTATATCAAACAACAGTTCGATAGCCATCGACATGATCGCCGCTTCCAAAGCAAAGAAGATGAACGTGAATGAGGCGTAAATGAGCGAGGCGATGGTAGAGCCGATATAGCCGAAACCCGCCCCTCGGCTAAGTAGATCAATATCGACACCGTGCTTCGCGGCGTAATAACAGATGGGTATACCAGAAAAAATGACGACCAAAGCAACAGCGAGAATCGCCCAAAGTGAATTGGTGACACCGTAATTGAGTGTGATCGTTCCACCAAGTGCTTCGAGCACCAAAAACGAAACGATACCGAGTGCGGTGTTCGCGATCCAACTGGCCGACCATTTTCGTGCACGCTTAGCAGTAAAGCGCAACGCGAAATCTTCGAGCAGCTCGTTACCGACTAATTTATTGTATTTGCGTCGGGTTACGGTGATTTTTTGTATAGAGATAACTCTTCATCCTTGAGAATTAACAGTGTCGTTTGAGTACAAGTACTTTTCAATTTGGTGGCTCAAACTATCAAATGCACATCCTGTGCACCTTGTACGCGCGCAATTATAGCTCGCATTTATTTTTCCACCTATGCGTAATTATACGTAGTTTTTATGCACGAACCGCGCATATTCAAACTTTCCATTCTGATCAATACTCAAACTCGTTCATTTAGTCAGCAGGATTTATCCATTGGATAAGTAACATCGCGACGTGAATTAGTATTTGTTATCAACAAATTAGTGAAAGGAAGAAGACAAATGAAACGGAATTTCTTGGCGACTTCGGTATTAGCGGCATCATTACTGAGTGGATACGCAATGGCAGAAGACACCATCAAGGTCGGTGTACTTCACTCTCTATCGGGCACCATGGCAATCAGTGAAACAACACTCAAAGATACGATGTTGATGCTGATTGATGAACAAAATAAAAAAGGTGGCTTACTAGGTAAAAAACTTGAAGCGGTGGTTGTGGACCCAGCTTCTGACTGGCCTCTGTTCGCTGAAAAAGCACGTGAGCTCATTTCAAAAGACAAAGTCGACGCAGTATTTGGCTGCTGGACGTCGGTGTCTCGTAAGTCTGTCCTTCCTGTTTTTGAAGAGCTCGATAGTCTATTGTTCTACCCAGTTCAGTATGAAGGTGAAGAGTCCTCGAAAAACGTATTCTACACGGGTGCCGCGCCAAACCAGCAAGCCATTCCAGCGGTTGACTATTTACTTGATCAAGGCGTAGAGCGTTGGGTTTTAGCCGGAACAGATTACGTTTACCCGCGCACTACCAACAAAATTCTTGAAGCATACTTAAAAGAAAAAGGCGTGGCTGAAGTCGATATTATGATCAATTACACGCCGTTTGGTCATTCTGATTGGCAGTCAATCGTTTCGGATATCAAGAAATTCGGTTCTACAGGTAAGAAAACAGCAGTGGTTTCTACCATCAACGGTGACGCTAACGTACCGTTCTATAAAGAGCTAGGTAACCAAGGTATCTCAGCAGATGACATTCCTGTAGTGGCATTCTCTGTGGGTGAAGAAGAGTTGTCCGGTATGGATACCTCTGCTTTGGTTGGCCATTTGGCGGCATGGAACTACTTCATGAGCGTTGAATCCGACGTGAATGACGAGTTCATCGAAAAATGGCACAAGTTCATCAAGAACGATGAGCGCGTAACCAACGACCCAATGGAAGCGCATTACATTGGTTTCAACATGTGGGTTGAGGCTGTTAAGAAAGCAGGCACAACCGATCCAGCTGTTGTTGGTGATGCGCTTGTCGGCGTGACCGTTCCTAACTTGACTGGTGGTTACTCCGCAATGATGCCTAACCATCACATCACCAAACCCGTTCTTATCGGCGAAATCCAAGACGATGGCCAGTTTGAAACCGTATGGAAAACGTCGGGATTAGTGGCTGGTGATGCATGGTCAGATTTCCTACCGGGTTCAAAAGATCTCATCTCGGATTGGCGTCAACCGTTATCTTGCGGTAACTACAACACCAAAACTGGCAAATGTTCTGGTCAAAACTTCTAAGTTGACCATCACGCTCTCATAGCAGAGTTCAATCGTTAAACGTTAGTGACAGTGCCTTTAACTCATATGTGGCACTGTCACTTATTCGAGTCTTTTGTTTATTTTTCCGTTCACTCGAGAAGAATATTCGTTTAACCAGAGGTTTGCCTACGATGTTTTACGCATCCATCTTTCAGCGACTTACACGATTTTTATATTCGACATTTTCTTCAGCGTCGAGCGTTATCGTTGTTCTTTTTAGCCTTTTTTTATCTGCTCAAACTTTAGCCTCAACGACAGGGTTAGAGAGCGAGCTACAACGTCTTGCGACACGTGACTATGATCAAATCAGCCAGGCTGTTATCAACATTGGAGAGCGTGGCGACGAGCGTTCAATTCAAGTTCTCGAACTCCTATTCAGCGGTGATATCTATCTTGATAAAGAGTCCAAGCAATTGGTCAAAATTGTCGAGAAAAAGGGCAGTCAGTATTTAGTCACCCCTCTTTTTGCCGAAGCGTCGGCAGAGCCACTGCTCGTCAAACGCCGTTCCGTTAAAAAAATCGGGATTAACAACCAGATTCGCGGCGAAATTAAAGCCCAGTTGGCAGCGCTGAATATTCGACATTCCGATCCCGGTACGCGTATCAATGCGGTCACACAGTTAATGGGTGACCTGAATGAACAAACTTATACCTTGTTAGAGAAAGCGCGTGTTAGTGAAGCGGATACAGATGTTCAACAAGTGTTGGATACAGCATTAGCCATTTATCAGTTAGAACACTCAAGCGATCAAGCGGTACAAGAAAAAGCGATAGCGACGTTAGGCGATAGCTATCAGCCAACCGCACGCAATGCACTTACCCAATTTTTAGCGACAGAACCAAATGAGGAACTGACCAATGCGACAAACAAAGCGCTCGGTTTGATTGAGCAGCGCGTCAGTTTGGCACATTTTGGTGAAACTCTATTTTTTGGTCTGAGCTTAGGTTCCGTTCTGGTGCTTGCTGCAATTGGTCTGGCGATTACGTTTGGTGTAATGGGCGTGATTAACATGGCACATGGTGAACTGATCATGCTTGGCGCTTACACCACATACGTGATTCAAACGTTGATGCCGAATCATGTTGGTTGGTCAATCATAGTTTCGATACCTGTGGCATTTTTGGTTTCCGGTGCAGTGGGCATATTGATCGAGCGAGGTGTGATTCGCTTCTTATACGGACGACCGTTAGAAACTTTGTTGGCGACGTTTGGTATCAGTCTGGTTTTGCAACAGACCGTACGCACGATTTTCTCCCCACTGAACCGTTCGGTATCAACACCGGACTGGATGCAAGGTGTGATTGAAATTAACCCGCTGCTAAGTCTGACCCTGAACCGCTTTTACATCATCATCTTTTGTCTGATCGTCTTTGCTCTGTTGTTTGCAGTATTACGTTACACCCGTTTAGGGATTGAAGTTCGCGCTGTTTCGCAAAACCGTAGTATGGCGAGAGCAATGGGCGTGAAGTCAGAGTGGGTTGACGCAATGACCTTTGGGCTTGGTTCCGGCATCGCAGGTATTGCTGGTGTCGCGCTCAGCCAACTTACTAACGTGGGACCAAATTTAGGTCAGGCGTACATTATCGACTCATTTATGGTCGTGGTGTTTGGTGGTGTCGGTAACTTGTGGGGAACTCTCGTCGCTGGTATGTCGCTTGGTATCGCAAACAAAGTGATGGAGCCATGGGCTGGTGCCGTTCTGGCTAAAATCCTGGTGCTGGTATTTATCATTCTATTTATTCAGAAGAAACCCCGAGGCTTGTTCCCTCAGAAGGGTCGCTCGGCGGAGGGTTAATCATGGATCATCAATCAAAATTGTTCGATCGTTCTACACTGATGTTTTTGATTGTATTGGGTGCGGCGCTTTGCTTAATTCCAGCGCTGAACCTGTTCTTTGCAGAAGGATCTGCACTTCATATTTCGACTTACACCGTCACGCTAATGGGTAAGTATCTGACATATGCGCTACTGGCAGTCGCAGTGGATTTGGTTTGGGGTTATTTGGGTATTCTGAGCTTAGGTCACGCCGCCTTTTTTGCACTGGGTGGCTATGCGATGGGTATGTATCTGATGCGTCAGATTGGTGATCGCGGCGTGTACGGTAACCCAGAACTACCGGACTTTATGGTTTTCCTTAACTGGCAGGAGCTGCCTTGGTTCTGGCATGGTTTTGACCAGTTCTGGTTTGCAATGTTGATGGTGGTGTTAGCGCCTGGAATACTCGCCTTCGTGTTTGGCTGGTTTGCTTTTCGCTCGCGTGTAACGGGTGTTTACCTATCCATTATCACTCAGGCTCTGACGTATGCATTACTGCTGGCGTTCTTCCGCAATGAGATGGGTTTTGGCGGTAACAATGGCTTAACTGACTTTAAAGATATCCTTGGCTTTGACCTGCAATCGGATTCGACACGTCTGACACTATTTGCGTTATCAGGCATCGCTCTTGGATTAGGGTACATGGCTTGTCGATTCATTGTGGTTAGCCGCTTAGGTCGAGTTGCCATGGCCGTTCGTGATGCTGAAGCTCGGACTCGTTTCACCGGCTACAAAGTGGAATACGTCAAGTTAGCTATCTTCACTTTTTCTGCGGTACTCGCTGGCATTGCAGGTGCGTTGTATGTCCCTCAGGTGGGCATCATCAACCCTTCAGAATTTTCTCCGCTTAACTCAATTGAACTTGTCGTGTGGGTGGCACTGGGTGGACGTGCAACATTGTACGGTGCGGTGGTTGGTGCCTTAGCTGTCAATTACGCCAAAACCTACTTAACCGCGGCGCTTCCGGAAGTGTGGCTGTTTAGCCTGGGGGCAATGTTCGTGCTGGTCACGCTATTCCTGCCTAAGGGAGTAACAGGCTTAATCAAACGTAAAGAGGTGCATTCATGAGTATTCTAAGCCTTGCGAAAGAGCTGACGGACCGCGAACACGTTTATGAGTTTATGAAGCCGCAAGTTAACCCGATGCTTAAAGTCGGTCATGGTTGTTTGTTGTATCTCGAAGGTATCAGCGTGTCGTTTGATGGTTTTAAAGCAATCAACGACCTCAATCTCTACATTAAAGAAGGGGAATTGCGCTGCATCATTGGACCTAATGGCGCAGGCAAGACCACCATGATGGACATCATTACGGGTAAAACCCGTCCAGATACCGGTACCGCGTGGTTTGGTCAAAACATTAACTTATTGCAAATGAGTGAGCCTGAAATTGCACAAGCGGGCATCGGCCGTAAATTCCAGAAGCCGACGGTGTTTGAATCTCAATCGGTATTTCACAACTTAGAATTGGCGATGGCAGGGGCAAAAACCGTCTTTTCAACGTTGTTTGCCACACTAACGCCAAGCCAGGTGGATCATATCGATCACGTACTCAAGCAAATAGGTTTGTACGAGCAGCGTGCTTTATTGGCTGGTGCATTATCTCATGGTCAGAAACAGTGGCTGGAAATCGGCATGCTACTGATGCAAAACCCGAAACTGTTGCTGGTTGATGAGCCTGTTGCGGGGATGACCCACCAAGAGATGGACAGAACGGGTGAGCTGCTAACGTCATTAGCGGGTGAGCGTACGATTGTGCTGGTTGAGCACGATATGGATTTTGTCCGCTCGATAGCGCGTGATGTAACGGTTTTACACCAAGGCAGCGTATTGGCTGAAGGCACGATGGACCAAGTTCAAAGCAACCGTAAGGTCGTGGAAGTCTACCTTGGAGAAGAAGCATGATTGAGATTAAAGGATTAAACCAGTTTTATGGACAGAGCCACACGTTGTGGGATCTCGACATGCAGATACCAGAGGGCAAATGTACCGTTCTGATGGGGCGCAATGGCGTAGGTAAAACGACGTTGCTGCAATGCATCATGGGGTTGCTACCAACCAAGAGTGGCGAGATTAACTTCTTGGGACAAAACATCACCAAAATGGCCGCAGAGAAACGTGCGCCAATCGGGATAGGTTATGTTCCTCAGGGACGCCAGATATTTCCGTTGCTGACGGTAGAAGAGAATTTACGTATCGGTCTACCAATGCGCAAAGATGGCGCCAGACAGGTTCCGGAATTCATCTACGAGCTGTTCCCAGTTTTAAAAGAGATGTTGCATCGCCGGGGTGGCGATTTATCTGGCGGACAACAGCAACAGCTTGCGATTGGTCGAGCCTTGGTAATTGACCCCAAGCTTCTGATTTTGGATGAGCCGACTGAAGGCATTCAACCCAATGTCGTCGCTGAAATTGGCGACATTATCCGCCGTCTGAATAAAGAGATTGGCCTGACGGTGTTACTCGTCGAACAGAAACTGCCGTTTGCGCGTAAAGTCGCTGACAACTTCTGCATTATTGATCGTGGTCGTCAGGTGGCGATGGGAGAAATGGAAGCGCTCGATGATACGTTAGTTAAGAAATACCTGACGGTGTAAGCGGATGAACAGTGTATTTAACATGTCGACCCAAACGCAGCGCCATTGGCCAGCTTATCTGTCCCTCGGCTTTAGTAAGTCCGATGACAAAACGCAGATGAAGCGTATGGAGTTTCAAGGCCCTTTGCGCGTGCAGCGACCGTTTTACCCGGAAATTGATGTCTGCCACGTTTACCTGCTTCATCCGCCGGGTGGGTTGGTGTCTGGTGACGATTTGAGTATTCAGATTCATTGCCAAAACGATAGTCATGCGCTGATCACCACACCGTCTGCTGGCAAAATTTATAAGGCTGACAGTAAAAATATTGAGCAAAAGCAGCATGTCGATATCGAAGTGGATAATGCCGCGTGTGAATGGCTACCCATGGAAACCATCGTCTTCAACGGGGCACACGGTAAGTTGACCACCAACGTCAATCTCTACGGTGACGCGAAGTTTATCGGTATCGATGTTTTTTGTTTAGGTCGCCCGAAAAGCCACTTTCCGTTCATACAGGGAAGCGTAGAGCAGCGTTTATCCATCTATCAAGACGGTACGCCTCTGTTACTTGAACGCCAATATCTGGCCGCAGATGATCCGCTTTTGACCGCGATAAGTGGTTTCAACAGCAATTTAGTCTCTGGCACTTTAACGGTTGTTGGATTGACTGACGCTCAAACTACGGTTGAAACGCTGCGCGAACACTTTTCCGCAGATACACATGGCACGTTGAGCATCACTTATCGACTCAATGTTTTATTAGTTCGTTATCTTGGTGATTGCAGTGAAGAGGCTCAGCAGCAACTGCGAGCGTGCTGGCAACTTATTCGTCCAGAGCTGCTTAGGCGCCCGGCATGCCCACCGAGAATTTGGAATACGTAGGTTAATTTAAGTCCAGTAACTAAACGAAGCCCGCTAAGTGCAGCGGCATTAAAAGTCACAATGTAACGTTTAGGGACGTAACGCAAAGGTTAGAGGGTTTACAAATGGAATTATCTCCAAGAGACAAGGACAAGTTATTGCTGTTTACCGCGGCGTTAGTGGCAGAGCGTCGACTCGCTCGCGGCGTAAAACTCAATTATCCAGAAGCGTCTGCTTATATTTCCGCAGCAATCATGGAGGGAGCTCGTGACGGCAAAACGGTCGCCCAGCTTATGAGTGATGGACGCACACTGCTCACCAAAGATGACGTGATGGAAGGTATTCCAGAGCTGTTAGAGGAAGTGCAGGTAGAAGCGACGTTTCCGGATGGCACAAAGCTGGTCACTGTTCATAACCCGATTCAATAGGAGCAACCATGAAGCCTGGTGAATACATTTTAAGTGACGTGCCAATTGAGCTGAACAAAGGACGTCGAACTGAGCAACTGGCAGTAATTAATCATGGTGATCGCCCGATCCAAGTTGGCAGTCATTACCACTTTTTTGAGACCAATCCGGCATTAGATTTTGACCGCGAGAAAGCCAGAGGGATGCGACTCAACATTGCGGCTGGTACCGCAGTGCGATTCGAGCCGGGGCAGACTCGCAGCATTGAGTTGGTCGAGATTGACGGAACGAAAACCATCTATGGCTTCCGGGGCGAAGTCATGGGAAAGGTCTAATACAGATTTAGCCAGCTTTAGTGAGATGCTAAGCATTGAAGGTTAAGGAGAACTAAATAATGGCAGAAATTTCTCGTCGCGCCTACGCCGATATGTATGGCCCGACAGTAGGCGACAAAGTCCGTCTAGCCGACACTGAGCTATTTATTCAAGTTGAGCAGGATTACACCGTATACGGTGACGAAGTGAAATTTGGTGGCGGTAAAGTCATTCGTGATGGCATGGGACAAGGCCAGTTATGCCGTGATCAAGTAATGGACTGCGTGATCACCAATGCGTTAATCCTTGATCACTGGGGCATTGTTAAAGCGGATATTGGCATTAAAGATGGCAACATTGCCGCGATCGGAAAAGCAGGTAACAAAGATATTCAGCCAGATATCACGATTAACATTGGCGCAAGTACGGAGGTGATTGCCGGCGAAGGTCATATCGTCACGGCAGGTGCTATCGACGCTCACATCCATTTTATTTGCCCTCAGCAAATCGAAGAAGCGTTAATGGCAGGTACCACGACCATGATTGGTGGCGGTACTGGCCCAGCAACGGGCACGAACGCTACGACGTGTACACCCGGAGCCTGGAACATGGCGCAAATGCTGCGCAGTACGGACCAAATGCCGATGAACTTTGGCTTTTTAGGCAAGGGGAACGCAAGTTTGCCGGAGCCGTTGGCAGAGCAAATTGAAGCTGGCGCTTGCGGATTAAAACTGCACGAAGACTGGGGGACAACACCTGCATCGATCGACAACTGTTTGACCGTTGCTGAAAAATACGATGTGCAAGTCGCCATTCATACAGACACGCTGAATGAATCCGGTTTTGTGGAAGACACACTCGCAGCGTTTAAAGGACGTACGATTCATACTTACCACACCGAAGGTGCAGGTGGTGGTCACGCTCCTGACATTATTGTTGCCTGTGGTCAGCCAAACGTACTGCCATCATCAACCAACCCAACACGTCCTTACACGGTGAATACCGTCGATGAACATTTGGATATGTTGATGGTGTGCCATCACCTTGATCCAAACATTCCGGAAGATGTCGCGTTTGCCGATTCTCGTATTCGCAAAGAAACCATTGCTGCGGAAGATATTCTCCATGATTTAGGGGCGTTCTCCATGATTGCCTCCGATTCACAGGCGATGGGGCGAGTGGGTGAAGTGATTACCCGTACCTGGCAAACCGCGCACAAGATGAAAGTGCAACGCGGCTACCTTGAACCAGACAAAGAGATTCAGGCAGATAATTTTCGCGCTAAACGTTACATCGCGAAATACACCATTAACCCTGCAATCGCGCATGGTGTTGATCATACGGTCGGCTCTCTTGAAGTCGGTAAGCTAGCGGATATCGTTCTTTGGAAACCAGCGTTCTTTGGTATTAAGCCAGCGTTAATCATTAAAGGTGGCTTTATTGCTGCAGCACCAATGGGCGATGCGAATGCGTCAATCCCGACGCCTCAACCTGTTCACTATCGCCGTATGTTTGGTGGTTTTGGTAGCGCAGCTTCTGCAACGTCCGTCACCTTCACCAGCAAAGTCGCCAGTGAGAATGGGTTGAAAGACAAACTGGGCTTACAGCGAGAGTTGATAGCCTGCAAGAATTGCCGAACTGTCACCAAGAACGACATGATTCTAAACGACTATATGCCAACGGTTACGGTAGACCCACAAACTTATGAAGTTCGAGCAGATGGCGAGCTATTAACGTGCGACCCAGCGACAGAGTTGCCTCTTGCGCAGCGTTACACCCTGTTCTAATCGCTCAGTTTAAAGAAGGAATTTTATTATGTACCGAGTAATTAGTCGCTCCGACCATCACCATGGTGAAATTGATGATTCGATTGTATTGGCTTATGAAGTGCGTCAACGCGGACGTTTTCGAGCATCTAGCAAAACGGGCATGGATGTAGGCGTATTTCTACCTCGAGGTGATGTTCTTCAAGATGGTGACTGTCTTTTCACTGAATGCGGAAAGGTATTTCTGGTTGAAGCTCAGGAGGAAGAGATCGTCACGGCTTCAGCAAAAGACTGGCTAACCTTTTCAAAAGCCTGCTACCACATGGGTAATCGCCATGTACCAATGGAAATTGGTGAACTTTGGCTGCGGTTTCAACCTGACCACGTATTGGAGGAGATGGTCGAACTATTTGGGCTGGAGTGTAACCATCATCAAGCGATGTTTAACCCTGAGTCAGGTGCGTATCACGGCAGTGGGCATAGTCACGGTCATTCACATGGTGAACATAATCACAGCCATGGGGAGCATAGCCACTAATGAACGTTCAGTCATTACTCTCTCTGTTGCACCTTAGCAGTCCGAGTCTGCCTATTGGTGCATTCGCTTACAGCCAAGGTTTGGAAACGGCGGTAGACCTGGAGTGGGTGAGCGATGAGGCGACGCTACAAACCTGGCTTGAACCGATTCTTAATCATGCTCAGGCCAATTTGGAAGTACCACTTTTAGTTCGCTGTTATCAAGCGTGGCAAGCAAACGACATGGCAGCTCTGGAACACTGGCAGGCGGTGTTACTGGCAAACCGGGAAACGGCGGAGCTGGTAATGGAAGAGCAAAAACTTGGGCAAACCTTTTATCGTTTATTAACGAGCTTAGAAGTGGAATTACCGCCACAGGCAAAAACAATGACTTATCTGCCGTTATTTGCCAAAGCTTGTCAGCACTTTGGTGTATCACTGGAGCAAGCTGCGACGGGGTGGCTTTGGTCGTGGCTGGAGAATCAAATTACCGTGGCATGTAAAACGGTGCCGTTGGGGCAGACGTCAGCCCAACGCGTTCTCATCGCATTAATGCCACAAATTGAAGAAGCAATTACCACAGGGTTTGCGGTAGAGGACGAAGCAATAGGGCTGACTTTACCGAACTTTGCGATGGCCTGTGCATGGCATGAAACCCAATATTCAAGATTATTTAGGAGTTAAGGATGAGTACACAATGTTTACGAGTTGGCGTGGGAGGCCCGGTTGGCTCAGGAAAAACGGCGCTGCTGCGTCAGTTATGTTTAGCAATGCGCCAACATTACGATTTAGCCGTTGTCACTAACGACATTTACACCAAAGAAGACGCGGAATTTTTACTGCGTAATGAAGCGTTAGAATCTGACCGTATTCTGGGCGTGGAGACAGGCGGTTGTCCACATACGGCTATTCGCGAAGACGCGTCTATGAATTTGGCAGCGATCGATGAGCTACAAGATCGTCATCCCGGCTTAGAGTTCGTGTTAGTCGAAAGTGGTGGAGACAACCTGAGTGCGACCTTCAGCCCGGAGTTATCTGATTTGACCCTTTATGTTATTGACGTGTGCGCGGGAGATAAAATCCCTCGTAAAGGCGGACCGGGTATCACTAAGTCTGACTTATTGATCATCAATAAGACCGACCTCGCACCAATGGTTAATGCATCGTTAGACGTGATGGACCGTGACGCGAAAAAGATGCGTGGCGAAAAGCCATTTGTATTTACCAACCTGATTCGTGGTGATGGTTTACAGGAAGTGATCAATTTTATTGTTGAGCGCGGCATGCTGGAGAAGCGTGACGTAAAAGTTGAAGTTATGGAAGCATAAGGAACAGTGATATGAAAGGACTAACAAAAGGATTTGCAGCAAGTTTGGCTTTAGTCAGTGCAAGCAGTTTTGCCCATACGGGCCACGCAATGCAGGCCAGTTTCTCTGAGGGCTTTTTACACCCATTGACTGGCTGGGATCATTTATCTGCACTGGCATTGATCGGATTGTTTCTTTCCAGTTTTGCACTTCGCAGAGCGAGCCAAATTTCAGCATTGATAATGGCAGCAATTATTGGCGGGTATGCGATTGGTCTTGAGTGGGCTGCGGCTAATTCCGTAGAAGCTTTGGTCTCTAGCTCATTAATCGGTTTACCGCTTGCGCTTATCGCTCTTAAAAAGGGTGGTGCGAAGAGTGTGATAGCTGCCGCTGCGATACTTCTTTTCAGCTTATCTCATGGATTGGTTCAAGGCGCTGAGGCTCAGGGATCATTTACTCAATTTGGTTTGGGTGTAATGCTGGCGAGCGCACTGGTAATTGGTGCTACTTATACTGTTTCTAGACAAGTCGTGGCGATAAAGGCGCGTTTTGCCCGTCAATAAAAGATTTTGTTGTAGCGGTTGTCACATCGCCTTTCCAAACCAAAGCGAAAACATGCCGGCGAATGTCGGCATGTTTATTTTCAGAGACCAAGGGGATGAGGTTGTAGTGACTTATAACGAAAATTATTATTTATGACACGTATTTAGTGAGGTCGAACACATCTCAAAGATGTTTTCGAATGTGAATACAAGTTCATTGATCTAACACCAAATCTTTTTCCCTTAACAGTGCGCATAATTCCAAATCGGAGTCGTGATTAGCTGCGTTTGTTTCGGATAAGCATCATCAACAAAGCCAGTATTCGAAACAGCAAAACGTCCGTTTATTAGTGAAACTCCTACATCTTTACACCATCTCAGGAAGAGAAGTAGCACTATGCGTCCTTATCTTAAATACATCATCCCAACGATAATTCCGTTAATCATCTGGCTGATGCCTTTGTCTGCGTTTCCATTTGATGGCATCACCATTATTCAACAGCGCGTCATCGCGATTTTCTTACTGGCGGCGTTGTGTTGGGTTTTCGAGCCTATCCCAATTTACGCAACTTCGGTGGTGATTATTGTTCTGGAACTACTGCTGATTTCCAATAAGGGAATCGTGTTGTTTAGGGCACAAGAAGGGCAGGCGCATTTTGGCGAGTTGTTGCAATACAATGAGATCATGGCGACCTTTGCCAGCCCAATTATTATGCTGTTCTTGGGCGGTTTCTTTTTGGCGATGGCGGCGACCAAGTACCGTTTGGACGTGAACTTAGCGCGTGTACTTTTGAAGCCGTTTGGACAAAATCCCAAGTACGTTATGTTGGGATTGATGCTGATTACCGCAATTTTCTCCATGTTTATGTCTAACACGGCAACTACCGCGATGATGTTATCTATCCTGACTCCTGTCATTGCTGTGTTCGGGCCGAAAGACCCGGGCAGAATCGCATTTGCTTTGTGTATTCCAGTTGCGGCAAACATCGGCGGCATCGGGACACCTATCGGGACGCCACCTAACGCGATTGCACTTAAATATTTAGTCGGGGAGAACCTGATTACTTTTGGTGAATGGATGGTATTTGGTGTGCCGTTTGTCGTGATTATGATGGCTCTAGCTTGGGTACTTATCGGGGCAATGTATAAAGCCGAACAAACCACAATCGACTTGAATATTAAGAGCAAATTCCTGAAGACGCCGAAAGCGATGATTGTGTACATTACATTTGCGGGTACGATTATTCTTTGGTTAATGGGTTCAGCACACGGCATGAACTCATACACAGTCGCTTTGATTCCTGTCGCGGTCTTTTCCTTAACTGGCATCATCAACAAAGAAGATTTAAAGAAAATCTCTTGGGACGTGCTTTGGTTGGTTTCCGGTGGTATTGCCCTAGGGTTAGCCCTTGATAAAACCGGCTTGGCTAAATTAGTCGTGAACAGCATTCCATTCGACCAATATTCACCTTATGTGGTGTTGTTTGGTGCCGCTTTCCTTTGTTTAGCCATGGCCAACTTTATGTCGCATACGGCAACCGCTAACTTGTTGATGCCAATTATGGCCGCTCTAGGTACATCGATGGCATCACTAACACCATTAGGTGGTGAAGTAACGTTGATTCTGGTAGTGACGTTTGCAGCTTCTCTGGGTATGTCACTGCCAATCAGTACGCCGCCAAATGCGCTCGCTCATGCTACCGGGCATGTACAAAGTAACCAAATGGCTCGGATTGGCGTGGTACTTGGTGTTGTGGGTGTACTGCTAAGCTTTGTTATGGTTTGGATACTGCATTCTGTAGGGCATATCGGTTAAGTCATGTATGAAAGCAAATTAGATGCGTTGGTAGAACGCTACTTCGATAATAACGACCGACGAATTAATGTGTCGGCAGGGTCGGTATTGATTGAACAAGCTGGCTATAACGATCGTCTATATTTCGTGATTTCGGGTGAATTGGCGGGCTACTACTCAGAAGATGACAAAAAGCCCATTAAAGTTTTTTCCGCCTCCGAGGGGACATTTATAGGGGTGCATAGCTTTTTTTCAGGTACGTGGACGGCGTCGTCAACCGTGGTTGCTCAAACAGCCGCAGAGCTAGCTTGGATAGAACGCAGCACGCCAGCGGTGCAAGAATCACAATTCGGTCCTCTGACAACGCAATTTATGCCGGTAATGGTCAACGAGTTATCTCGCCGTCAGCACCGTGCAATGGAAGAGGCACTTGCAAAAGAAAAGGCCCTGCAAAAGCTTCATACTGCAGAGCAGATGACAACACTGGGGCAATTGGCTGCGGGTATTGCGCATGAGCTTAACAACGCCATTGGGGTAGTGAGCAGTAAGTCCGAACGTTTACAAACTGTGATTATGGAGCTGTTAGAGGAAGTGCATCCGGAGGCGAGTCAGTTTTTTGATTTTGGCTTGCTTCAGGGGCAAAAAGTCTCGTCTAGTGAGGCACGCAAACGAGGCAAGCATTTTGAAAAGTATTATGGCCTCCCGAGGGACTTAGCGAGGGATTTGGCTCGTGCGGTACCAGAAGGTTACCTCTCAGAGCATTGGTTGAAGCGTCCTGAGGAAGCCATCAGGTACTGGCAGATGGGGAGAGATCTTCATGACTTGCGTCTGGCTTCCAAGCATACGGTGGGCATTGTTCGCTCTGTTAAGCAATTGGGTCGAACCGATATCGATCTGGATGAGGCTTTGAATATCAATGATTCGATTAACCGAGCGGTTGCATTGTTACAAAGTGATTTAAGGCGAGTACAGGTTCGTTTTAGTCCTGCGGAACTCCCTTTGTTTGTTGGCTCACAGACCGAACTCGTCCAGATTTGGGTGAATATCTTAAAGAATGCTTGTGACGCGCTCATTAGCGTAGATTCGCCAGTCATCGAGATTCAAACTCGAGCCAGCAAAGGAAAAATCCTTGTCACTATCACTAATAATGGCCCTGAGATAGATGAAGCGACGCGTAGAAAGATATTTCGGCCGAACTTCACTACCAAGAAAGGTGGACTGTCATTTGGACTGGGCTTGGGCTTGTCGATAGTTAAACGCATCGTAGCAGGCTATGGCGGTTCGATTGTTGTAAAGAGTAACAGTGACAAAACTATTTTTAGAATCAAATTACCGGTAGAGGGTGAACATGGAGAAGCTTAATTTAATTTGCGTTGATGACCAACGAGAGGTGTTAAGCGCAGTTTTACTTGATCTAGAACCATTATCTCAGTGGATAAACATAGAAGATTGTGAGTCCGCAGATGAAGTTCTGGAACTGATGGATGAACTTGATGCAGAGGGTGAAATGATTGCTTTGATCATCTCTGATCACGTCATGCCAGGAAAAACTGGCGTTGAGCTTTTGGCTGAAATTTCAAAAGACAGTCGTTTTACTCATACTAGAAAAGTCCTTTTAACCGGGCAGGCAACGCACACAGATACCATTAATGCGATTAATACGGCAGGCATTGACCGTTACTTCGAGAAGCCGTGGCAGGCCAGCCAGTTGGTAGAGTGTGTGAGGAATCTGGTGACCACATACATCTTTGATAGGGGGCTGGATTATACTCAATACCATGAACACCTTGATCAAAGCGTTGTCTTTGAAAGACTTAGATAACGAATATCTCTGTCATTTTTTACGGCTACGAGTTCAAAATCGTAGCCGTTTTATTTCCCACGCCTCGAAATAGAAATCTATCATCTTTAAGTCTTTTAATTTCTGTTATGGAAATATGTCATACTATTCCTACGCTAAAACCGTAGCGAATAAAACACTCAGATATAATCAGAAATTTTAATTATTTGCCTTCCGGCTTGACGATATCATACAAAGTTTCTTAGTCGCTTATGGCGTGAAAGGGGCACGTTTTTCTATTCTTTAACAACTTATCACTCTTTCTGGGTGCAACTTAATTAACTTTATGAAATAACTGCTGTTTATTAAAAGATCGTTGTTTAGAAGAAACTAATCAAGATTGGCAAATTGAATTGCATAATTAAGTGCTAATTTAGGCATGTCTTATTTCCTTTTTGGAAATAGTGCGTGCGGGTTTTTTCATTAGTTGCCAATCGTTGGCTAGAGTAAACTCTGTGTGTGGTTCGACAGAATAACAAAACAACAACGTTGTTTGGCTTAAAAAGGAGTGAACCCACTGCGTTTACCGTAGTAGAGATAGACCAGTACAATCTAAATTAAAAATGGCTGGCTACTCTATAAAAGCGGTGGGCGATTTGATGATGTTAAGACGTTTACCTGCGTAGTGACGACATCCGGTGGGGAATCTTCCTCGACTCTCAAGGCAAAAATCCCATCTTTACATCTTCAGCTTGTTCAAAATGTTAATAGTCAATATTCACAAGCGCTAAGCACTTTACATGCATCAAGTAGTTGCTGTTGTAACCAGCGTAAGGCGGGATCATTTAAGCTCGCTTTGTTCCAGACCAAACTATACGACACTTGCCCAAAATCAAACGGCAGAGGCTGCTCAACCAAACCTTTTGTTTGCAGTGCGATTCTTGCCCAACGTTTAGAGCAGGTGAATAAGTAATCTGTATGATGGCACATTACCGCTGCAGAGCCGAAATCAGCGACGCGCATGGCAAGGTTTCGTTTTTGGTGCCTTTGTTGCAAATTTTGCTCAAAGTATGGCCGAGAAAGGTCTTTATCATGAATACCTATATGCCGAGCGGACAGATACCCTTCAATCGTCAGTGGTTGCTTGGCCAGCGGATTCGATTTGCCCATCAAACAGATCAGTTCATCTTTTAATATGGTTTGCCAAACGAGATCTTTGTTATGAGTCGGTGGCTGACTAAGATCATGGGGCAGCAACAAGAAATCAATCTGACCTCTGATCAACGCATCAAAACTCATCTCGTCTTTAGAATGGACGTTTAAATAAGCATGGTTGCCAAGCTGTTGTGACAAGTGAACCAACACTGGAGCAAACAGCTCCATTGAGCTTTCACGCATCGCAATGGAAAAATCGCCCTGATAGTACGCCGGACTGAATGAGCCCTGGTGCAATAAGCCGTTCATGCTAGACAAGATGCCGTGAATAGAAGGACCGATATTTATTGCAAATGGGGTTGGAACTAAACGGGTACCATCACGATAGAAAAGTTCATCTTTTAGAGTTTCACGAAGCTGGCTTAGTGTTTTACTGACACTCGAAGGTGTAACACAAAGTCGCTCTGCAGCTTGAGTGACACTGTGTGTTGTCAGCAACATGTGTAACACGGTGAGGTGTTTCAAACTGATTCTAGAAAGAGTGATATAGTCCATAAGTGAGTTTCGGTCTTTGTTTTATTCGAGAATAACAGTAATTTTGTAATTTATCATGTTATGAAAATAAACTTTTCTGGTATTTATCACTATAGTAATTCGATTGTGATGAGGATTGTTCGTCCCATCTCGTCCAGTTTGAGCGTTGTTACCGATAAAATGTGGGCGGTTTGCGGACAATCTTATTATTAAAGCAGAGGGTTTCTGTTTTCGTAAGGTTTAATAGGGAACACAGAGCGGAAATGAGAAGGACGACCTATAAAACTAAATAGTTGTCGTATCGACAAAATATCACATTTGTCGTTGTTGGTTGAATTACATATAAGACGCATCCAACCACACGATTGAATAGATTAAATGAACGAACTGATCGATGCTATTGCGACTCATGGATATTATATTTGGGACGATTTTCTTTCAGAAGAAGAGGTTGCTCACTTAAGAGCGTGTATCCCTGACAATTGGAAAAAGGCGCGCATTGGTCGTAATGAAGATGTTACACGCATAGAATCCATTCGCAGTGACAAAATTCAATGGCTAAAACCTGATATGGGCGAGCCGATAGCATCTTACCTAAATAAGATGGAAGACATTCGCGAAGCGGTTAATCGTCATCTATATCTCGGTCTGTTTGAATATGAATCTCACTTTGCGAAATACGAGCAAGGCGATTTTTATAAAAAACATCTCGATAGTTTCAAAGGAAATGAAAATCGTCGTTTGACCACCGTGTTTTACATGAATGAAGCCTGGAGTGAAGAAGACGCTGGCGAGCTGGTCGTTTATGACCTTAAAGACAACGTAATCGCCAAGATACCACCGCGTGGAGGGCGTCTTCTTGTTTTCTTGTCAGAACAATTTCCACATGAAGTGTTACCGACTAATGCAGAGCGATTTAGTATCGCAGGTTGGTTCCGTATCAATGGCGTCAGAGATAATTTGTTAGATATCGCAAGCTAACTGACACGATTTAATACCTTTTTATTAAAATCAGGTGAGGCGTAATCTTTACGTCTCGCCATCATCCTATAACAGAACATTTTCAACCATGTTCTGAATCCTCTGTTTTCACTCCCAACCATCCATAACAAACCTACCAGAAATCATATAATTAAGTTTTGCCCTGATAGTCGTGATGAGTCTCACCCGATCGTCATGAATTTTTTTGGCTGATTTCTATGTGTAAATAAAAGTATACATTAATGGTTTTTTATTCTTACACTTTGCTTGATCTTATCGTGAATATCCTACAATATCGGGCTTATAACAAAATATGGTGTCATGTAGGGTCATTCTTACCCGATCTGGTGCTGCTAATATTCAATGTAATGTAAAGAATAATATACAATGAGTCGTTCTAAAGTGTTTGGTAGCACCCTAATTATTGCAGGGACTACAATTGGTGCCGGTATGCTGGCGCTTCCTCTGGCCTCTGCTGGTATCGGTTTTTCTACTTCCCTCGTTATTATGTTGGGTCTTTGGGCTTTAATGGCATTTACCGCCTTATTGATGCTCGAGCTTCATCAGTATGCTGAAAGCAGTGCAACACTCCATACTCTGGCGAAACAAATACTGGGCCAGAAGGGTAAATGGGTTGCCAGCTTTGCAATGCTATTTTTGTTTTACTCTTTGTGTGCGGCATACATCGCTGGTGGCGGTGCACAGTTTGGCGAACGCCTAACCCAATGGTTTGATCTTGATATTTCAGGCTCGACTTCAACCATCATTTTCACATTGATAGTGACGTTGGTTGTGACTGTTGGCACCGGTACCGTAGATAAAGTGAACCGTGTTTTGTTTGCCCTCAAACTTCTTACTATGGTTGCGGTACTGTCATTTTTAGCGCCAAATGTGACGCAATCTTACCTGCTAAGCATGCCAATAGGACAAGGTCTTATTGTGGCGGCAATTCCTGTGATTTTTACGTCTTTTGGTTTCCACGGCAGTATTCCGGCTATTGTGAACTATTTAGACGGAGACACTGCTTCATTGCGTAAAGCCGTGATCGTAGGCTCTACTATTCCACTGGTGATTTACATCTTCTGGCAAGTCGTGACGCTAGGCGTGGTCAGTCAGGATACATTGATTGAAAATGGCGGATTAAGTGCTCTTATTGGGCAGTTATCACTGACGGTTCACCAATCAAATCTGGGTAACATTGTTGGCGTGTTTGCAGATTTGGCTCTATTAACCTCTTTCCTTGGCGTGAGCCTTGGCTTGTTCGAGTTCTTGGGCGATACGATCAAAGGAAGCAGTGAGAAGCCAAACCGTTTGATTGCTGCGTTAATCACGTTCACTCCACCATTAGGCTTTGCGCTGTTTTATCCGCAAGGTTTCATTATGGCATTAGGCTATGCGGCTATCGCTCTGGCTATTCTAGCGATATTTTTACCGCTGGTTATGGTTATTAAAGTCCGTCGCTCTGACGATTTTGCCGGAGAATACCGCGTAGCTGGCGGGCAGGGGGCGTTAGTGATCACAGGTATCGCAGGTACGGGAATCGTCGCTGCACAGATATTGATTACGCTTGGAGTGTTGCCAGCTTTAGGTTGATTATTCTGTCTAAAACTAAACATTTTTAAAGCCAATGGGTATGACTCATTGGCTTTTTTAATCTGGATCAGGTGAGTTGGATATATCCGCTAAAAAAGTTGGCGGATGTTCGGTTTTGTTTTGTACACTTATATTGTGGTATATCAAAAATTTGAGTTGAAAAAAATTGCTCTGATAATTTACGCAATAAACTGATAAAAAGGGCTTTTTCGCTCAATACCTAGTTTGACTGGGAGAGTGGAAGTATGACACACCGTAGTTTTTATCCGTTTGCAAAACCGCTTAATGAGCAATTGCAAGCGTTGAAAAATAGGATGCAGGCACATATGCCATGCATTGACAGGGTGTCGTTCGCAAAATATCACCCCAGACAAGATATGCTCATATCTTTCGCTGACACTGAGTTTGATAACTGGGATTTAGCGCATTATGAAGCGCCACTTCGTAAACTTCCCAATTTGTATGCCGCGGCTCAAAACGGAACACCTCGTATCGTTGATGATCTCAACGACATTAACCACAGCGATCGCGTTAAAGTCCTGCTTAACTACGGGTATCGATCTTCTGCCGCAATTCCTTGCTACGAAAACAAAGTATTTACTGGCTTTGTCTTTTTGAATTCCGTTAAACCCAATTCATTTAAGTTAGAAACGCTGGATGTGCTCAAACCTTATTTTGATATGGTCGAATTTGCCGTGGAGTCGGAAGATCATGTTGTGAATGAGATCGAAAGGCTGTCTGAGCGTAAGCTATGTTCGATGCCTGGTTATTGTCCAGAGTGCTACGCCCACACCAAGAGAATGCGCCTTTACGCTCACTTGCTTGGTGTTCACCTTGCGGAACGACATAAGTTGACGGATGAAATGGTTGAACAGATTGGAATTTTCGCACAGTTCCATGCTGTGAGTGGTATCCAGTTGCCGATTGATATTGCTTGTCATCGTAGTCATTTTAGCAAAGACCAAGAGTCCATCATCATCCAGCATATTGAGCAATGTATCGAGTCGGCAGATGACACCGTTGCCCGCATTGGTAACCCCGTTCATCCGAGTGTTGTGCTATTCATGCAGATGGTGACTTATCAGTATGAAAATTTAAACGGGTCAGGCTACCCGCATGGATTGGAAGAAAAGGATATTCCAATCGCCGCTCAAATTGTTGCAGTTGCGAACTCCTTTGACGTACTGACCACGCACCACCCAAATCGTCAGGCATGGTCTATTCCGTATGCGTTAATTGAGTTAGAAAAATGGGTAAGTGACGGTTTATTGTCTGGTGAGTGTGTCAACGTCTTGCGGGATAACCAAGTTTATCTAAAACAAATTATCCATAAATATCCAGAACACTGCTCTGTCGAATAGTGGTAAACAATGAAGGAGATGAAAATTTGACTAGGAGGATTTTATAAACAATACTGTATGTATGTACAGTATTGTGGTTTAGATTAAGTTTGGAGGTGAAGTATGTTGTGGGAAACCCTAGAAAGAGTAAACCGCTTACGCCAACAAGCACTTGCGAATTCTGAGTTTGTTCAGTCGGCCAAAGAGCATGAACAGGCTTTGCATGAGCAAGAGTATCATTACCAACCAAAAAACGCGCGTTCAGCCAAAGACAGACAAGGTAAAAAATCGCTGGCTGATATATACAAAGAAGTAGAGTTTAGCGCGGATTCTCGTCATTAATCCTTTTCATCGCTGCTGCGGCTTACACATAATAAACGCCGCAGCGCAATTGCTTTTGCATTAACTGGATGCGCTTAGAAATCCGCTTTGCGTACGTAGTGCGGGTTTTTGTATTTCTTTGCTGGACCAAATGCAGAAACCACCAGTTTGTTCCACAGTGCTTTATCAAACTCACCTTTAGGGATAGAAGGGTAGAGGGTCTCTTCTTCTTCTCGGGAAAAGTTCATGTACTGCTTTTTCTTAATCTGGTTGTACTTCTTCGCTATCTGATTGTGCTTTCTTACCCACTCTAACTTGTAGTCACGAAGCACTTGTTCACCTTTGTCTTCGCTCATACGAGAAAGGAAAAGCCTTTTATAAGAAACTT